>NZ_PSWJ01000007.1:0-116068 GCF_002932775.1 Rathayibacter sp. AY1B8
GTGAAGCGCCGATCGAGGTAGCGCTCGTTGACGAGGGCGGCCGCTCGACGTCGTCGCCATCGCGGCGGCCGCCCTCGTCAACGAGCGCTACCTCGATCGGCGCTTCACCGTCCACCACCTCGCCGCCGAGCTGCGGATGCCCGCCCTGCTGCTGCGGCTGCGGTTCCGCCGCTGCTACGGGCTCGGCCTCGACGAGCACCTCGCCCTCCGCCGACTCGAGCTGGCCGCCGTCCTGATGGCGAGCACCCCCGTCGCTCTCGGCGGCCTCGACCGCATCGCCCGGGGCTCCGGCTACCGGGGCACCGCCGAGCTGGATCGCGACCACCGGAGGCACCGCCGGTCCTCCGCGCTGGCCGCCTGGTTCCGGGCCGCCCCGCGTCCCGAGCGCGAGCATCGGCCCGGCACCCGGCCCGAGGAGGAGCTGCTCGCCGCAGCGCCGGGCGCTGCGACTCCGGCCCGCCCCAGCAGCATCCGCTCGGCACCGGTCACCCCGCTGAGGCGCCGCGCCTGAGCCCGGCCGCGGAGCGGTACAGTGCCACGATGCGCACCTCCGGAACCCGCCGATGACGGCCGTCCGCTACGTCGCGATCGGCGATTCCTTCACCGAGGGCGTCGGCGACGAGCGGCCGGACGGCACCACGCGCGGCTGGGCCGATCTGACGGCCGCGGGATGGGCGGCGGCCACGGGCGAGCGGATCGAGTACGCCAATCTCGCGATCCGGGGCCGGCTCATCGCGCCGATCCTCGCCGAGCAGCTCGAGCCCGCGCTCGCCCTGGGCCCGACCCACCTCTCCTTCAACGGAGGCGGCAACGACATGCTGCGCCCGCGGGCCGACATCGAGCGGATCGCCGACGCCTACCTCCGCGTCCTCGAGCGCTGCGACGAGCAGGGCGTCGTGCTGATCGCCCTGGCCGGCGCCGACCCGTCGCCGCGGCTCCCGCTCGGCTCGCTCATCCGCCGCCGCGGGGACGCGCTGACCGACGCCGTCCTGCGCCGGACGAGCCACCGGACCGACGTGGTCGTCGCCGACAACTGGCACGACCCCGCTTTCGCCGATCCGGCGCTGTGGTCGGAGGACCGCGTGCACCTCGGCCCGCGGGGGCACCGTCGGGTGGCCGACCGGGTCCTGCGGGCGCTCGGGCTCACGCCGCCCGCCGCGCTGCCCGACGCTCCCGAGGCCGCACTCCGGCGCGGCGGAACCGTGCAGTACTACCGGCAGCACGTCGCGCCGTGGGTGCAGCGCAGGCTCACCGGCACGTCCTCCGGGGACGGCCGCGCCGCGAAGTACGCGGGCTTCGTGCCGATCGACCCGGTCTGACGCCTCCTCCGAGGAGCACGGCCCTCGTTCGACGGGCAGGGATCTCCCCTGAGGCGCTCAGCGGCGACCACTCGTGGCCGCTCAACGGCGTCGAGCGCTCAGTGCCAGCCGTACCGCGCCGAGAGCACCCGGGCGACGGCGTCGTACCGAGCACGCTCCAGAGCTGCTCCTTCGCGGCGCATCCCGGCGGGGTGCACGCGGAACACGCGCTCCGGGTCGACCCAGCTGGGGCGCCCGTCCGGGTCCCAGCCGCCGGTCCCGACGGCCAGGTAGTCGGAGTGCTCCTTCGAGCTCAGCCGCACGGCGAGCACTGTCCCCGACTTCTCGACCGCGAGCACGAGCACCGGGCGGTCCTTGCCGCGGCCGTCGTCCTCCTCGTACGGCACCCAGGTCCAGACGACCTCGCCCGGGTCCGGGTCGCCGTCGGGCGTGGGCGCGTAGCCCAGGCGGACCCCGCGGAGCCGCGACGGGTCGACCTCGACGGTGCGGCCCACTCCGCTCGCGCCCGGGGTCGGCGCCGTCGTGCTCAGGTACGGGCGCTGCGGGCGGGGCCCGGCGTCCGGCCGCGGGGCGACCGCGCGGCCGAGGAGTCGGAGGAGCAGGGACACGACCGAGCGCGAGGAGGGCACCCCGGAACCCTAGCCCGGATCCGCGGCCGCCCGCCCGCGGGGGCGCTCCCGGCGGTTGCCCGGCCCGGACGCGCCGACGGGGTGCCGGCTCCGGAGAGCCGGCACCCCGTCGGGTGCTGCGGAGGAGGGGGTCAGTCCGCCAGGACGTAGCCCGCCTCGCCGTGGATGGCCGTGTCGATGCCGGCGATCTCGTCCTCGTTCTTCACGCGGAAGCCCATCGTCTTCTGGATGATCCAGCCGATGAGGAGCGTCATGACGAAGGAGTAGGCGAGGACGGTGAAGGCCGCGAGGGCCTGCTTGCCGAGCTGGCTCGCGTCGCCGGTGAGGAACAGGCCCACGCCGGTGCCGAAGAAGCCGATGTAGAGCGTTCCGATGAGGCCGCCGACCAGGTGCACGCCGACCACGTCGAGCGAGTCGTCGTAGCCGAGGCGGTACTTGAGGTCGATCGCCAGGGCGCAGACGGCTCCGGTGATGACGCCCAGGACGATCGCCCAGAACGGCGACAGGCTGGCGCACGCCGGGGTGATCGCGACGAGGCCCGCGACCGCGCCCGAGGCGGCGCCGATCGAGGTGGGCTTGCCGTCCTTGATCTTCTCGACGACGAGCCAGCCGAGGATCGCGGCGGCCGGAGCGGCGATGGTGTTGAGGAAGGCGACGGCCGCGATGCCGTCGGCGGCGAGCTCGGAGCCGGCGTTGAAGCCGAACCAGCCGAACCACAGCAGTCCGGCGCCCAGGAGCACGAACGGCGGGTTGTGCGGCTGGTGCGCGCCCTTGGTGAAGTTGACGCGCTTGCCGAGCACCAGGGCGAGGGCGAGGGCCGCCGCTCCGGCGTTGATGTGGACGGCGGTGCCGCCCGCGAAGTCGATCGCGCCGACGCCGTAGGCGATCCAGCCGCCGTCGACGACGGTGGCGTCGTCGCCGAGGGTGAAGTTGAAGACCCACGAGGCGACCGGGAAGTAAACGACGGTGGCCCAGACGCCGGCGAAGACCATCCAGGCCCCGAACTTCGCGCGGTCCGCGATGGCGCCGGAGATGAGCGCGACGGTGATGATCGCGAACGTCGCCTGGAACGCGGCGAAGGCCAGCGTCGGGTAGGCCGACGTCTGCTCGCCGAGTGCGTCGTTGTAGATGCCCTGCAGGCCGATCTGGGCGGTGTCGATGCCGAGGACGCCGTCGATGCCGACGAAGGTGTCGGTCCCCGCGGGGCCGGACGGGCCGTTGCCGAACGCGATCGCGTAGCCGTACAGGACCCAGAGGACCCCGATGAGGCCCATGGCTCCGAAGCTGAGCATCATCATGCTGATGACGCTCTTCGCACGCACCAGGCCGCCGTAGAAGAAGGCGAGCCCGGGGGTCATGAGCAGGACCAGCGCGGCTGCGATGAGCAGGAACGCGGTATTGCCTTGATCCATTGTTGAACCTCTCGTGAGTGTGCAGAGAAAAGCCCGGAGCGAGGACGCTGCGTCGGAGCACGGCCTGGAGACACGCGGGTGTCGGGTCACCTCGGGTAGCCGACAGTCTGGTGGCGCGAGGTTTCGTCCCGTGAGGCACCGCGTTTCGCGGAGGTTACGGCCGAGGCCCCTGTGTAAAAAGCGCGTTACGGCGCGCTGGCGGACGGCACGACGACGACCCCGGGAACGCCGGGAGGAGAGCGGATCCGCCCCTAGGAGCGGGGCGCCATCGAGGTGAGCGCGATGAGCCGCGACATCGAGCGCAGGTACTTCTTGCGGTAGCCGCCGCTCAGCATGTCGCCGCCGAAGACCTCGTCGAGGGGCGTCCCGGAGGCGAGGACCGGGATCTGCGCGTCGTAGACCCGGTCGATGAAGGCCACGAGGCGCAGGGCGTCGGTCTGGTCGGTCAGAGCGGTGACGCCCCGGAGCACGATGGTGTCGACGCCGTCGATCACCTTGATGTAGCGGGAGGGGTGCACGGTGCCCAGGTGGTGCACGGCGTCCGCGAACGGGTCGTCGGTGACGACGGAGCCGGCGGGGGCGGCCGCGACGAGAGCGTCGATCTCCTCGTCGGTGCGCACCACGGCGTGGCCCTCGATGTCGCGGCGCCGGTAGTCGGTGCCGTCGATCCGCATCGTCTCGAAGTGGGCGGCCATCGACTGGATCTCGCGGAGGAAGTCCGCCGCGGCGAAGCGCCCCTCGCCCAGCGCGTTGGGCGGGGTGTTCGAGGTCGCGGCGATGCGGCTCCCGGAGGCGACGAGCTCGCCGAGGAGCCGCGTCATCAGCATCGTGTCGCCCGGGTCGTCCAGCTCGAACTCGTCGATGCACAGCAGCGCCGAGCCCTTGAGGAGCGAGACGGTCGCCGCGTAGCCGAGCGCGCCGACGAGCGCGGTGTACTCGATGAACGTCCCGAAGTAGGTGCGGCCCGGCACCGCGTGCCAGATCGCCGCGAGCAGGTGGGTCTTGCCGACGCCGAAGCCGCCGTCGAGGTACACGCCCGGCTTGACCGCGGGGGCCTTCTTCCGGCCGAAGCCCAGGAAGCCGCCTCCGCCTCCCTTGGATCCGCCGCCGGCGGCGAACGCGCGCAGAGCCTCCACCGCGTCGGCCTGCGAGGGGTACTCCGGGTCGGGACGGTAGCTCTCGAAGGTGGCGCCCTCGAACTGGCGCGGGGGCACCAGCGTCGACGCGATCTCGTGCCCGCTGATCTGGGGCGAGCGGGCGGTCAGGCTGCTCGTCGATCGGACGTCGTCGGGGCTCACTCGCGTCTCGCATCCTGCGCACGGCGGGGGTCAGTGCGCTCAGTGGCGGCGGCCGCACCGGGCACGGAGCCGCCGCGGTTCTGTGTCGAACTCTTACGGCGCCCTCCGTGCGGCGTCGTCCGCGGACGCGTACTGTCGCTGAAGGGCGGGCTCCAGCGTAGCCCGCCGTGGAATCACGCCCGCGCTCCGCGCACCATCCTGGAGGTCCTCCTTGTCCGTCGAAACCGATCCGTCGCCGAAGTTCGCCTCCTACGCGCACCCCGAACGGCTCGTCAGCGCCGACTGGCTCGAGCAGCGCCTCGGCACTCCCGGTCTCGTCGTCGTCGAGTCCGACGAGGACGTCCTGCTCTACGAGACCGGCCACATCCCCGGCTCCGTCAAGATCGACTGGCACACCGACCTCAACGACCCGGTGCAGCGCGACTACATCGACGGCGCCGCGTTCGCCGCGCTCGTCGGCGGCAAGGGCATCGCCCGCGACACCACCGTCGTCGTCTACGGCGACAAGAACAACTGGTGGGCCGCCTACGCGCTCTGGGTCTTCACCCTCTTCGGTCACGAGGACGTCCGTCTGCTCGACGGCGGCCGCGACAAGTGGCTCGCGGAGGGCCGCCCGACGACCACGGACGCCTCCTCCCCGGAGCCCGCCGAGTACCCCGTCGTCGAACGCAGCGACGCCGAGATCCGCGCCTTCAAGGACGACGTCCTCGCGCACTTCGGCAACCCGCTGATCGACGTCCGCTCCCCGGAGGAGTTCACCGGGCAGCGCACCACGGCGCCGGCCTACCCGGAGGAGGGCGCCCTGCGCGCCGGTCACATCCCCAGCGCGCAGAACGTGCCCTGGGGCAGGGCCGCCGCCGAGGACGGCACCTTCCGCCCCCTCGACGAGCTGAACGGCATCTACCGCGAGGGCGCGGGGCTGAAGGACGGCGACTCCGTCATCGCCTACTGCCGGATCGGCGAGCGCTCCGCCCACACCTGGTTCGTGCTGACCCACCTCCTCGGCTTCGAGGGCGTCCGCAACTACGACGGCTCCTGGACCGAGTGGGGCAGCGCCGTCCGCGTCCCGATCGTGCAGGGCGCCGAGCCCGGCGAGGCCCCCGCGGCCCGCTGACGCGTCACGGCGGAGGCCGGGAGCGCCGATCCGCCCGTCGACGGGCCGGATCCGGGCTCCCGGCCTCCGCTGCGACCGCCCGCCGCCCCTCCCCCGATGAGACACTGGACCGGATGACCGACACCACGCTCCCCGACGCTCTGCGCGACATCCGCGAGGAGTTCCTCGCCCTCGAGAAGCCGGAGCGCCTGCAGCTCCTGCTCGAGTTCTCGAACGAGCTCCCCGACCTGCCCGAGCGCTACCGCGACCACCCGGACCTCTTCGAGCGCGTGGAGGAGTGCCAGGCGCCCGTCTTCATCGTCGTCGACGTCGAGGGCGGGATCGTGCACCTGCACGCCACGGCTCCTCGCGAGGCGCCCACGACGCGCGGCTTCGCGTCGATCCTGGCGCAGGGCCTGGCCGGGCTCACCCCCGAGCAGGTGCTCGCCGTCCCCGACGACTTCCCGCAGACCATCGGCCTCTCGGAGGCGGTCTCGCCTTTGCGCCTGCGCGGCATGACCGCGTTGCTCGGCCGCACCAAGCGGCAGGTCCGCGCGCACCTGGCCGCATGATCCTCCGGCCGCTCGTCCCCGCCGGTCCGCCGATCGTGATCGGCGAGGAGGGCGCGCGAGCGGCGGTCGCGGACGCCTGGCGTCCCGACGAGGCGGTGCGCGTGCGCCTGAACATGATCGCGAGCGTCACCGGCTCCAGCACCGGCTCCGACGGCACGAGCGAGACGCTCACCAACCGCGTCGACCGCACGATCCTCGGAGTCGTCCGCGAGCAGGCCGACGTCGTCCTCGTCGGAGCCGCCAGCGTCCGCGCCGAGGGCTACCGCGTCCCCCGGCGGGTCCCGCTCGCCGTCGTCTCCGTCTCGGGCGATCTCGCCGGGCACCGCCTGGAGCTGCAGGAGGGCTCCCGGGTCCTGCTGCTGGTGCCGGAGTCGCGCGGCGCGGTGGAGGGGCTCCCCGCCGGCGTCGAGGTCGTCCCGGTCCCGTCCTCCTCGGAGCGGATCGGCGTCGACGAGCTCCTGGAGGCTCTCGCCGGGCTCGGCCTGCACCGCGTCGTCTGCGAGGGCGGCGCCTCGCTCTCGGGCCAGTTCCTCGCCTCGGGCCGGGTCGACGAGCTGTGCCTCACCACCTCGCCGCGCGTCGTCCTGCCGGGCCTCCCGGTCGCGACGGGCACGGCCGTCGTCGACGACGCCTACGCCCTGACGCTCCTGGCCACGGACGATTCCGGGGCCGTCTACGCCCGCTGGAGCCGCACGCGCTGAGAGCCGCCCACCCGGCGTGCCTCCGCGTCCCGGGCGCGTCGGAACCCTAGTCTGCGATCGTGCCCGAATTCCCAGCGTCGTCCCAGCTCCCCGAGGAGTTCCGGGTCGCGACGGAGTCGATCCGCGCCGCTGCCACGCGCGCCGAGCTCACCGTGTCCGAGATCGCCTCGCCGTCGGGTCTCGCGCCCTGGGCCCTCGCCCTGTCGGGCGACGTCGCGCCGCACGCGCACGGACGCGACTCCGAGCTGGGCACGGGGCGCTTCATCCTGCTCTACGACCCCGAGGAGCCCGAGCAGTGGGGCGGCCCCTTCCGTGTCGTCTGCTTCGCCCAGGCCCCGCTTGAGGTCGAGATCGGCACCGATCCGTTCCTCGCCGAGGTCGCCTGGTCCTGGCTCATCGACGCCCTCGGGGCGCGGGGCGCCTCCTATTCCGCCGCGTCCGGCACGGCGACCAAGGTGCTCTCCACCGGCTTCGGCGAGCTGGCCACTCAGGGGGACGGTGCGCAGATCGAGATCCGCGCCTCCTGGAGCCCGGATGATGCGCAGCTCGCCGCTCACGTGGAAGGGTGGGGGGAGCTGTTGTGCATGCTCGCGGGTCTCCCGCCCGTATCGAGCGACGGTGTGACCCCGCTCGCCTTCCGACGGAACAACCGTGACTGATTACCGTGTCCTCTCCACGCCCGACGAGTTCCTCGCCGCGGTCGACGCCCTCGCCGCCGGCGAGGGCCCCGTCGCCGTCGACGCCGAGCGCGCCTCCGGCTTCACCTACTCGCAGCGCGCGTACCTGATCCAGGTCTACCGGCGCGG
The DNA here is from genome assembly GCF_002932775.1 of Rathayibacter sp. AY1B8. Taxonomy (NCBI): domain Bacteria; kingdom Bacillati; phylum Actinomycetota; class Actinomycetes; order Micrococcales; family Microbacteriaceae; genus Rathayibacter; species Rathayibacter sp. AY1B8. Next base: position 7,831 of record NZ_PSWJ01000007.1, read on the forward strand.
TGCCGGCGCGTTCCTCTTCGATCCCCCCGCCATCGGCCGGATGGACGCCCTGCAGGCGGTCATCGGCCAGGAGGAGTGGGTCCTCCACGCCGCCAGCCAGGATCTCGCCTGCCTGCGCGAGGTGGGCCTGGACCCGGTGCGGATCTTCGACACCGAGCTCGCCGCCCGGCTCCTCGGACTGCCCAAGGTGGGCCTCGGCGCCGTCGTCGAGGACCTCCTCGGCATCCACCTGGCCAAGGAGCACTCGGCCGCCGACTGGTCGACCCGCCCCCTCCCCCAGAGCTGGCTCGTCTACGCCGCGAAGGACGTGGAGCTCCTCGTGGACCTCCGCGACCGCATGGAGGAGATGCTCATCGCCGCGCGGAAGACGCGCATCGCCCGCGAGGAGTTCGAGGCGACGCTCGCGCGCGCCCCGAAGGCGGTCCCGCCGGATCCGTGGCGCCGCCTCTCCGGCATGCACTCGCTCCGCGGCCCGCGCCCCCTCGCCGTGGCGCGCGAGCTCTGGCTGGCCCGGGACGCGTTCGCCCGCGAGCGCGACATCGCTCCCGGCCGCCTGATCCCCGACTCCTCGATCATCGCGGTCGCCCGCAACATCCCGACCAGCATCGGCCAGCTCTCGGGCCGCCGCGACTTCACCGGCCGCGCCAGCCGCGGCGAGGTCGAGCGCTGGTGGGCCGCGATCGAGCGCGGGACGACGACCGAGGACCTGCCGAGCCCGACCCGCCCGGCCGCCGACACGCTCCCCCCTCCGCGGGCGTGGGGCGATCGCAACCCGGCCGCCGACGCCCGTCTGAAGGCGGGACGCGCCGTGGTCACCGAGATCGCCGAGCTGCTCTCGCTCCCGGTCGAGAACCTGCTCACGCCGGAGCTGCTGCGCCGGGTGGCCTGGAACCCGCCCGAGCCGCTGACCGCGGAGTCGGTCGCCGCGGAGCTCACCCGTGCCGGCGCCCGTGCCTGGCAGGTCGAGGCCACGTCGGGCTCGATCGCCACCGCGTTTGTCGAAGCGGCCCAAGCGCCGGCCGAGGGCACCGAAACCCTTTCGTAGGAAGCGGCAAAGGATTCCGGCTGCGCGGTGCCGGTTCCTACGATCGACGGCGACCGTGAGTTCCTGGGAGGCATTGTGGCCGAGAGATCCGAAGTCGTGTTCGTCGACGGAGTCCGTACTCCGTTCGGGCGTGCCGGCGAGAAGGGCATGTACTGGCAGACCCGGGCCGACGACCTCGTCGTCAAGGCGATGATCGGTCTGCTGGAGCGCAACGGCGCGCTGCCGAAGGAGCGGGTGGACGAGGTGGCGATCGCCGCCACCACCCAGCAGGGCGACCAGGGCCTGACCCTCGGCCGCACGGCGGCGCTGCTCGCAGGGCTGCCGAAGTCGGTGCCCGGCTTCGCCATCGACCGCATGTGCGCCGGAGCGATGACCTCGGTCACCGCGACCGCGGGCGGCATCGCGTTCGGCGCCTACGACGTGGTCCTCGCCGGTGGCGTGGAGCACATGGGCCGGCACCCGATGGGCTTCGGCGCCGACCCCAACCCGCGCTTCCTCTCCGAGCGCCTCGTCGGCGAGGACGCGCTCAACATGGGCCGCACGGCGGAGCGGATCCACGACCGCTTCCCGCACCTGACGAAGGAGCGCGCCGACCACTACGCCCTGCGGAGCCAGCAGAAGCTCGCCGCCGCGTACGCCGCCGGCAGCATCCAGCCGGACCTCGTCCCCGTCGCCACGCGCAGCGCCGCGGGCTGGGGCCTCGCGACCGCCGATGAGGCACCGCGCCCCGAGACGACCCTCGAGGGCCTCGCGGGCCTGCGGACCCCGTTCCGCCCCCACGGCCGGGTGACCGCGGGCAACTCCTCCGGGCTCAACGACGGAGCGACGGTGTCGCTCCTGGCCAGCGCCGAGGCCGCACAGGAGCTGGGCCTGTCCGCGAAGATGCGGATGGTGAGCTTCGCGTACGCCGGCGTCGAGCCCGAGATCATGGGCATCGGCCCGGTCCCCTCGACCGAGAAGGCGCTCCGCAAGGCGGGCCTGACCATCGAGGACATCGGGCTCTTCGAGCTCAACGAGGCGTTCGCCGTGCAGGTGCTCTCCTTCCTCGACCACTTCGGCCTCGACGACGACGACCCGCGCGTCAACGAGTACGGCGGAGCGATCGCGATCGGCCACCCGCTCGCCTCCTCCGGGGTCCGGCTGATGATCCAGCTGGCCCGGCAGTTCGAGTCGCACCCCGAGGTCCGCTACGGCGTGACGGCCCTCTGCGTCGGCCTCGGCCAGGGCGGCACGGTGGTCTGGGAGAACCCGCACTACGACGGCAAGCGCGGACGACGGAAGGGACGCTGACCCATGCTCGACGGATTCGAGAACCTCGTGGACCTCGCCGAGGGCGAGGTCGTCACCCACTCCTACGTCCGCGACGTGCCGCTGCCCAGCGGCCGCACGCTCGCCCTGATCACGCTCGACAACGACCGCGACCACACCCGCCCCAACACCTTCGGGCCGGCGTCGCTCTTCGAGCTGGCGGACGTCCTCCTCACGCAGAAGGAGCGCGCCTCGCGCGGCGAGATCCAGGCGGTCGGCATCACCGGCAAGCCGTTCATCCTCGCCGCGGGAGCCGACCTCAGCAAGGTCGGGGCCATCCCGAGCCGTGAGCTCGGCCGCCAGCTGGCGCGCCTGGGCCACCGCACGCTGGGGATGCTGGCCGAGCTGGGCGTGCCGTCCTTCGCCTTCATCAACGGCCTCGCCCTGGGCGGCGGCACCGAGATCGGCCTGAACGCCGACTACCGCACCGTCGACTCCTCCATCCCCGCGCTCGGGCTCCCCGAGGTCTTCCTCGGCATCATCCCCGGCTGGGGCGGCGCGTGGCTCCTGCCGAACCTGATCGGCATCGAGAACGCCCTCAAGGTCGTCGTCGAGAACCCGCTGAAGAACAACCGCACGCTCAAGGGCCAGGAGGTGTTCGACCTCGGCATCGCCGACGCGATCTTCCCGCCCGCCGCCTTCCTCGAGGACTCGCTCCGCTGGGCCGACGGTGTGATCGGCGGCTCCGTGAAGGTGGAGCGGCCGAACGCGCCCGGCAAGCTGGAGCGGCTGGTCAAGTGGGACGTCGCGATCTCGATCGCGCGCAAGCAGCTGGAGTCGCGGATCGGCACGGTCGCGGCGTCTCCGTACCGCGCGCTGGAGCTGCTCAAGGCCGCGAAGAACACCACGCGCGAGGAGGGCTTCGCCGCCGAGGACGAGGCGCTGGCCGACCTGATCTCGGGCGACCAGTTCCGCGCGAGCATCTACGCGTTCGATCTGGTGCAGAAGCGCGCCAAGCGTCCCGCGGGAGCGCCCGACAGGGCGCTGGCAAAGCCCGTCACCAAGGTCGGGGTGGTCGGCGCGGGCCTCATGGCCTCGCAGTTCGCGCTGCTCTTCCTCCGCCGCCTCCAGGTGCCGGTGGTCATCACCGACCTCGACCAGGAGCGGGTCGACAAGGGCGTCGCGGGCATCCGCGCCGAGATCGACGCGCTGCTGGCGAAGGGACGCGTCTCCCCCGACGACGCGAACCGCCTCCGCGCGCTGATCACCGGCACGACCGACCGCTCCGACTTCGCCGACGCCGACTGGGTGATCGAGGCGGTCTTCGAGGAGCTGTCGGTGAAGCAGGAGGTGTTCGCCGACATCGAGCGCTACGTCTCGCCCACGGCGGTGCTCGCGACCAACACCTCGTCCCTCTCCGTCGAGCGCATCGGCGAGCGGCTGGAGCACCCGGAGCGCCTCGTCGGCTTCCACTTCTTCAACCCGGTCGCGGTCATGCCGCTGATCGAGGTGGTCCGGACACCGCACACCGACGACGAGACCCTCTCGACGGCGATGGTCACCGCCGCGAAGCTCAAGAAGAACGCCGTCATCACGCGCGACACCCCGGGCTTCGTGGTGAACCGCGTGCTGGCGAAGGTCCTGGGCGAGGCGATGCACGCGGTCGACACGGGCACTCCCTTCGAGGTCGTCGAGCAGTCGCTGGCTCCGTTCGGCCTGCCGATGACCCCGTTCGAGCTGCTCGAGCTGGTGGGCCTCAAGGTCGGCGCGCACGTGCTCGACACCCACCACGCCGCGTTCCCCGACCGCTTCTTCGACAGCCCCAACCTGCACCGCCTCGCCGAGCTCGGCCACGTCTTCGAGCGCGACGCGAAGGGGCGTGTGAAGGGCGTCGACAAGCGCGCGGTCGCGATCGTCGCCGGGGGCACGGAGCCGATGACGGCCGAGCAGCTGCGGCTGCGCGTCGAGACGGGTCTCGCGGACGAGGTCAAGCGGATGCTGGACGACGACGTCGTGCACGCCGCGGAGGACATCGACCTCTGCCTGATCCTCGGCGCGGGCTACCCGTTCCAGATGGGCGGGCTCACGCCCTACCTCGACCGGGTCGGCGCGAGCGAGCGGGCGTTCGGGGACACGTTCCACCACCCCGCGATCCGCGGCGTCGACTGACGCGGAGTGCAGTGACGCGGAAGGGGCGCCGGATCTGATCCGGCGCCCCTTCCGCGCGTCGCCTGCGGGAGGGGTCCCGACGGCCGATCAGTCGCTGCGGGCGTCGTCCCGGGCCTCGACCTCGTCCGGGAGCGGACGGGCGACCGGGATCTTGCTGCCCAGCACCTGCGCGACGACGTCGCGAGCGATGTGCTGGGGAGTGAGTCCGACGTCCTCGAGGATCTCCTCGCGCTTGGCGTGGTCGAGGAACTGGTCGGGCAGCCCGAGCTCGGTCACCGCGGTGTCCACGCCGGCCTCGCGCAGGTCCTGGCGGATGCGCGTGCCGATCCCGCCGACGCGCACCCCGTCCTCGATCGAGACGACAATGCGGTGCTCGCGGGCGAGCTCGATGATGCTGGTGGGCACGGGCACGACCCAGCGGGGGTCGACGACGGTGGCTCCGATGCCCTGGGCCGCGAGCCGCTGGGCGACCTCGAGACCCATCGCGGCCATCGGCCCGACCGTGACCAGCAGCACGTCCTTACGCTCGGCGCGGGCGAGCACGTCGACCCCGTCGCCGAGACGCTCGACGGCGTCGATCTCGTCGCCGACGCTCCCCTTCGAGAAGCGCACCACGGTCGGCGCGTCGGTGACGCCGACGGCCTCGCGCAGCTCCTCGCGCAGGCGCACGGAGTCGCGCGGAGCGGCGAGGCGGATGTTCGGGACGACCTGCAGGATCGCCAGATCCCACATGCCGTGGTGGCTCGGACCGTCGGGTCCGGTGACTCCGGCGCGGTCCAGCACGAAGGTGACGCCCGCTCGGTGCAGTGCGACGTCCATCAGCACCTGGTCGAAGGCGCGGTTCACGAAGGTGGCGTACAGCGCGACGACCGGATGCAGCCCGCCGAAGGCGAGACCGGCGGCCGAGGTCACGGCGTGCTGCTCCGCGATGCCGACGTCGAAGACGCGCTCCGGGTACTTCTCCGCGAGGCGGTCGAGACCGACGGGCCGGAGCATGGCGGCCGTGATGCCGACGATCGTCGGGTCCTCGTCGGCCAGCGTGACGATCTCCTCGGCGAACACCGAGGTCCACGAGCGGGCCCCGGCCGCGCTCAGCGGCTCGCCCGTCTCGGGGTCGATCTGCCCGACGGCGTGGAACTGGTCGGCGAGGTCGTGCACGGCCGGACCGAAGCCCTTGCCCTTCTGGGTGATCGCGTGCACGATGACCGGCTGGCCGTAGTCCTTCGCCTGCTGGAGAGCCTCCTCCATCGCCGTCAGGTCGTGTCCGTCGATCGGCCCCAGGTACTTGATGTCGAGGTTGGAGTAGAGCGCCTCGTTGTTGATGAAGCGGCTGAGGAAGCCGTGGAGCCCGCCGCGAACGCCGCGGTAGACGGCGGCGGCGGGGCCGCCCAGCCGCTCCGAGACGGCCCGGGAGCCGCGGTGCATCGTGCGGTAGGTCGGCCGCGTGCGGACGCCGTTGAGGAAGCGGGCCATGCCGCCGATGGTCGGGGCGTAGGAGCGCCCGTTGTCGTTGACCACGATGACCAGCCCGCGGGAGTTGTCGTCGCTGATGTTGTTCAGCGCCTCCCAGGTCATGCCGCCGGTGAGGGCGCCGTCGCCCACGACCGCGACGACGTGGCGGTCGGTCTGGCCGGTCATCGTGAAGGCGCGGGAGATCCCGTCCGCCCAGGACAGCGAGCTGGAGGCGTGCGAGCTCTCGACGATGTCGTGCGGCGACTCCCTCCGCTGCGGGTAGCCGGCGAGGCCGCCGCGCTGCCGGAGCTTCGAGAAGTCCTGGCGACCGGTGAGCAGCTTGTGGACGTAGGACTGGTGACCGGTGTCGAACACGATCGCGTCGTGCGGCGAGTCGAAGACCCGGTGGATCGCGATGGTCGTCTCGACGACGCCGAGATTCGGCCCCAGGTGGCCGCCGGTCTTCGAGACCTCGCGCACGAGGAAGTCGCGGATCTCCTGCGCCAGCGTCTCGAGCTCGGCCGCGGTCAGGCGATCGAGATCGCGAGGACCGCCGATGGTCTCGAGAACAGCCATGCGCGCCGCCTTCCGGGGTCGTGAGCGAGGTGGGGACGTCTCCCGAGTCTACGCACGGGGCCCCCGGGAACGCGTGTGCGCCTCCCCCGCAGGGAAGGCGCACACGCTCTGCGGCTGATCTAGACGAGCGAGCGCAGCACGTACTGCAGGATGCCGCCGTTGCGGTAGTAGTCCGCCTCACCGGGGGTGTCGATGCGGACGACCGCGTCGAACTCGACGGTCCGCTTGCCCTCGGCCGAGTGCTCGGTCGGCTCGGCGACGACGTGCACCGTCTTGGGGGTGACGCCCTCGTTCAGCTCCTCGATGCCCGAGATGCTGATCGACTCGGTGCCGTCCAGGCCCAGCGACTCCCAGCTCTCGCCCGCGGGGAACTGCAGCGGGACGACGCCCATGCCGATGAGGTTCGAGCGGTGGATCCGCTCGAAGCTCTCGACGATGACCGCCTTGACGCCCAGCAGGCTCGTGCCCTTGGCCGCCCAGTCGCGCGACGAGCCGGAGCCGTACTCCTTGCCGCCCAGGATGACGAGCGGGGTGCCCTCGGCCTGGTAGTTCTGCGACGCGTCGTAGATGAACGACTGCGGGGCGTCCGGCTGGGTGAAGTCGCGGGTGTAGCCGCCCTCCACGCCGTCGAGCAGCTGGTTGCGCAGGCGGATGTTCGCGAACGTGCCGCGGATCATCACCTCGTGGTTGCCGCGGCGCGAGCCGTAGGAGTTGTAGTCCTTGCGGTCGATGCCGTGCTCGTCGAGGTAGCGGCCGGCGGGGCTGTCGGCCTTGATCGAGCCGGCGGGGCTGATGTGGTCGGTCGTGACGGAGTCGCCGAGCTTGGCGAGCACGCGGGCACCGGCGATGTCGGTGACCGGGGTCGTCTCCATCGTCATGCCGTCGAAGTACGGGGGCTTCCGCACGTAGGTCGACGACTCGTCCCACTCGAAGATCGAGCCCTCGGGGGTCTGCAGCGCGCGCCAGCGCTCGTCGCCGTCGAACACGCCCGCGTACTGCGTGTCGAACATCGACTTGTCGATCGACGAGTCGATCGTCGCCTGCACCTCGGCCGCGTCGGGCCAGATGTCCTTGAGGAACACGTCGTTGCCGTCGGAGTCGGTGCCGAGCGCGTCGACCTCGAAGTCGAAGTTCATCGAGCCGGCGAGCGCGTAGGCGATGACGAGCGGGGGGCTCGCCAGGTAGTTCATCTTCACGTCCGGGTTGATGCGGCCCTCGAAGTTGCGGTTGCCCGAGAGCACGGCGGTCACGGCGAGGTCGTTGTCCTGCACCGCGGCCGAGATCTCCTCGAGCAGCGGGCCGGAGTTGCCGATGCAGGTCGTGCAGCCGTAGCCGACCGTGTAGAAGCCGAGAGCCTCGAGCGACTCGGTCAGGCCGGCCTTCTCGTAGTAGTCGGTGACGACCTTCGACCCGGGTGCCAGCGTGGTCTTCACCCACGGCTTGGCCTTCAGGCCCTTCTGCGCTGCGTTGCGGGCCAGCAGGCCGGCCGCGAGCATGACGGACGGGTTCGACGTGTTGGTGCACGAGGTGATCGCCGCGATCGCGACGGCGCCGTGATCGATCGTGAAGGTCCCGCCCTCGCCGAGCTCGACCGTGGTCGGCTTGGAGGCGGTCGCCGGCGCGTGCGAGCGGTGGGTGTGCTCGTGGCTGCTGTGCTCGTCCTGCGGCTGCAGCTCTCCGGGGTCGGAGGCGGGGAACGACTCCGCGATGGTCAGGTCGACGATGTCGTGCGAGACGTCCGCGTAGTTGGTGAGATCCGACTCGAACTGCGTCTTGGCGGACGAGAGCTCGATCCGGTCCTGCGGGCGCTTCGGGCCGGCGATCGAGGGGACGACGGTGCCGAGGTCGAGCTCGAGGTACTCGCTGAAGACCGGCTCGACCGCGGGGTCGTGCCAGAGCTTCTGCAGCTTGGAGTACTGCTCGACGAGGGCGATCTGCTCGTCGCTGCGGCCGGTGAGGCGCAGGTAGTCGAGGGTCACGTCGTCGATGGGGAACATCGCGGCGGTGGAGCCGAACTCGGGGCTCATGTTGCCGATGGTGGCGCGGTTCGCGAGCGGCACCGCGGCGACGCCGGCCCCGTAGAACTCGACGAACTTGCCGACCACGCCGTGCTTGCGCAGCATCTGCGTGATGGTGAGCACGACGTCCGTCGCGGTCACGCCGGTCGGGATCGAGCCGGTGAGCTTGAAGCCGACGACCTTCGGGATGAGCATCGAGACGGGCTGGCCGAGCATCGCGGCCTCGGCCTCGATGCCGCCGACGCCCCAGCCGAGCACGCCGAGGCCGTTGACCATCGTCGTGTGCGAGTCGGTGCCGACGCAGGTGTCGGGGTAGGCGCGCAGCGCACCGCCCACCTCGCGGGTCATGGTGACGCGGGCCAGGTACTCGATGTTGACCTGGTGCACGATGCCGGTTCCGGGCGGGACGACCTTGAAGTCGTCGAAGGCGGTCTGGCCCCAGCGGAGGAACTGGTACCGCTCGCCGTTGCGCTCGTACTCGAGCTCGACGTTGCGCTCGAGCGCGTCCTCGGTGCCGAAGAGGTCGGCGATGACGGAGTGGTCGATCACCATCTCGGCGGGCGCGAGCGGGTTGATCCGGTTCGCGTCGCCGCCCAGGGCAGCGACGGCCTCGCGCATCGTGGCGAGGTCGACGATGCAGGGCACGCCGGTGAAGTCCTGCATGACCACGCGGGCCGGCGTGAACTGGATCTCGGTGTCGGGCTCCGACTCCGGGACCCACTCGCCGAGGGCGCGGATGTGGTCGGCGGTGATGTTCGCGCCGTCCTCCGTGCGGAGGAGGTTCTCGAGCAGCACCTTGAGGCTGAACGGGAGCTTCTCGTGACCGGGGACCCGGTCGATGCGGAACACCTCGTAGTCGGTCGAGCCGACCTTCAGGGTGTCTTTCGATCCAAAGCTGTCTACCGCGGACACGTCGCCCTCTCCTTCGCTGACTGCAGCGTCCGCCGACGGGCGGAGCCGCTCTCCGTCCTCATCTTGACGACCGCGCACAGCGGCCTGCCACCAAGGAGGACCTAACTCCTCGACGCCGAGGCGCCCGGTCGACCTCGCCGCGACGGTGCGGGGAGGCGAGCGCTATTTATCTCGACGTCGAGACAATTCTACGCACGATCCGCAGCATCGCCCGCATCGGCGCGCTCGTCGGCTCCGCGGTACTCGGCCCGGACGGCGAGCACGGTGAGCACCAGCAGCGGCGCGTACAGGGGCAGGCCCAGCGCCAGCTTCCAGATGCCCAGCGCCGTGGTGTCCTCGGCGAGGAACAGCGGGTACTGCACGGCCAGGCGCAGGAGGAAGAGCCCCGCCCACGCGAGGGTCAGGGCGCCGAAGAGGCGGCGCTTGCGCCGATCGGACCGCCAGGAGGTGCCGTCCCCCATCAGGAAGCCGGCGGCGACGCCGATCAGGGGCCAGCGCACGACGACGGAGAGGAGGAAGACGAGCCCGTAGACGAGGTTGGTGAGCAGCCCCAGGGCGAAGTTGTCGACGCCCCGCCCGGTGAACAGCGCCAGTGCGGCCGAGACCACCACGGCGAGCAGTCCGCCGACGGCCTGGATCACCGGCGTCCGGCCGAGCACCCGCGCCACCGTGAACGCCACGGCGAGGCCGACGGATGCGACCAGCGAGAGCACCAGCTCCGAGGTGACCGTGTAGAGCAGGACGAAGGCGATGCCGGGCACGACGGCCTCGAGGATCCCCCGGACGCCGCCCATGGTGCGCAGCAGCGCCTTCCCGTCGAACGGCTCGCCGTCGGCGACCGCGCCGAGTCCCGAGCGGCGGGCGGCCTGCGCGATCGCGTCGCCCACCTCGGGCCGGACCGGCTCCTCCGATCGGGCCGGGTCCTCGGGCCGCACCGGCTCCATGCCGGTCAGCTCGCGCTCTGCTGGGTCTGGCTGCCGGTCGGCACCTTCAGCGGGATCAGGTCGCGCGGAGGCATCGGGCCGCTGCCGCGGACCACGACGATGCTGCGGAAGAGCTCCTCGACCGAGGCGGCCGCCTGCTCGTCGACGGCTCCGGCTCCGGCGATCACGCCGCGGAGGAACCAGCGCGGACCGTCGACGCCGACGAACCGGGCGACGCGGGTCTGGCCGCCGGCGATCGGGAGCTCGGCGACGAGCTCCGGACCGAAGACGCCGTCGCGCTCCGTCGTCGATCCGCCCTGACGGCCGATCTGCTCGGCGATCTGGCCGCGGATCTCGTGCCAGAGGCCCGAGGAGCGCGGCGCGGAGAAGGGCTGCACCTGCAGCGTCGACCCTGCGTAGTCGAGGCCGACGGCGATGACGCGCTTGGTCCCCTCCTCGACCTCGAGGCGGATGTGCATGCCCTCGCGGGGAAGCACCTTCACCCCGCCGAGGTCGATGTAGGGGCGGACCGGGTTGGCCTCGCGCTCGTCCAGGGGCCCGGCCTCCGCGCGGTCCTCCGGCGCCGACTTCTCGAAGTCCTGCTGGACGGGCTCGGCGGCCTCGCCGGTCGTGGACTGGATGTCGCTCATGCGCTCTCCTCGTGGATTCTGGTCTCCTGGGCGCCGGCGGCGTACCCGGTGGATCCGAAGCCGCCCGTGCCGCGGACCGACTCGGGAAGCTCGTCGACGGCCGTGAACCTCGCCTGGACGACGGGGACGATCACGAGCTGCGCGATCCGGTCCCCCGCCGAGACGCGGTACGTCTCGCGGCTGTCGGTGTTCAGCAGCGCCACCCGGATCTCGCCGCGGTAGCCCGCGTCGATCGTTCCGGGGGCGTTGACGACGGTGATGCCGTGCCTGAAGGCCAGCCCGCTGCGGGGGACGACGAAGCCGGCGTGGCCCTCCGGGAGGGCGACGGCCACCCCTGTGCCGACGGAGGCGCGCTCACCGGGGGCGAGCACCACGTCCTCCGTCGAGTGGAGATCGGCTCCCGCGTCGCCCGGACGGGCGTAGGAGGGGAGCCGGTCCGCGGTGATCGGGACGTCGACGGTTGCAGGCACGTGACGAGGGTAGACCAAACGTCTGATCCAATAGGGTCATGCCGTCCTACCGAGAGAGGCTGTGGCCCGCGCCCTGGCTCTTCGTCGCCACCGCCCTCGTGATCCCCGCCAGCATCCTGGTGTTCGCGCCCATCGACTTCGCGGTGGGGGTGATCGTCGCGGTCGTGCTGTACGCGGGCTGCGTGCTGTCGCTGCTGGCACTCTCCCCCGTGATCGAAGTGGCGGAGGGGGAGCTGCGCGCCGGCCGCGCGCACATCCCGCTGGACCTCGTGGGCGAGCCGTCCTCCTACTCGGGGGACCAGGCGTTCGCCGAGCGTGGGACGCGCCTGGACGCGCGGGCGTACCTGGTCATCCGCGGCTGGGTGAAGGACGTGGTGCGGGTCCCGATCGAGGATCCGGCCGACCCGACGCCGTACTGGCTGGTCTCCACTCGCCGCCCGGACGACATCGTCGCCGCGATCCGGGGATCACGGCGACGGAGCGGTCGTCCTTCGGAACCGGGAGGCGCTTAAGCGGCGCACTCCAGGCAGATCGGTCCGAGCTTCTCCTCGTGGTCGATCTGCGAGCGGTGCTTCACGAGGAAGCAGCTCACGCACGTGAACTCGTCCGCCTGGGGCGGAAGGACCACGACGTCCAGATCGAGGTCGGACAGATCGGCACCGGGCAGTTCGAATCCGCCCGGGTTGTCGGCGTCATCGACGTCGACGACTCCGGACATCTTGTCGGGGACTCGCTCCTTCAGGGCCTCGATCGACTCGGAGTCGTCATCGGTCTTGCGGGGGGCGTCGTAGTCCGTAGCCATTCCCATCCACTTCTTATTTCTGCTGTTCAACAAATCGGCGGGGTCAGTGTGCATCACGACGCATCGATTCGCAAACCACCTCGAACGGCTCTTGACACCCGCTCGCCCCGCCTCCTTCCGCACCAACTTTCGACCCGCCCGGGGTATTCCCGGCCGATCGCCCGGGCGCGTGGCATCCTTGCCCGGTCCGCGTCCAGAAGGAGGGTCCCCACGATGATGGAACTGAAGGTGATCGGCGTCGAGGGCGGATCGCTCGTCCTCGTGTCCGAGGGCGGCGAGCGCTTCTCGGTCCGCATCGACGAGACGCTGCAGAGCCAGCTGCGGCCGCGGGTCCACACCCTCCCGCCGCGCGAGAAGCGCGTCTCCCCCCGCGAGATCCAGGCCCACATCCGCTCCGGGCTCTCCGCCGAGGAGGTCGCCGAGCTCACGGGCGCCGACCTGGGCTACGTCCAGCGCTTCGAGGGACCCGTCACGGCCGAGCGCGAGCACATCGTCGCTTCCGCTCTCGCCGTGCGCGTCTACACGACCACCGACCCCGATCCCCTCGAGGAGGGCACGCCCTTCGGCGATGTCATCCGCGACCGCCTCGCGTCGCTCGGCGCCGAGGGCGAGCAGTGGTCGAGCTGGAAGGAGGAGGAGGGCTGGGTCGTCAAGCTCCTTTTCCGCTCGGACGAGATCGACCACGACGCCCGCTGGCGCTTCGACCCGCGGAAGGCGCTGCTGTCGCCGCTGACCTCCGAGGCGATCACGCTCTCGCAGCAGGGTGAGATCCGGCCGACCCTCATCCCGCGCCTGCGCGCCGTCATCCCCGCCGCCGTCGACGAGCTCGCCACGCGCTTCGACACGGAGTCCGCGGAGGCGCCGAGCCGCTCCGCCCGGGCCGACCACCCCACCGCCGGCCGCCCCGCCGCGATGCCGCACGCCCGGCCGGCCGCCGTCCGCCCCTCCGACACGGAGCCGCAGCCGGCCCTCTCCGAGACCCCGCGCCCGATCTCGACGCTCCCCCGCCCCGTCACGAGCACGACGGAGCAGCGCGAGCGCAACCTCAACGACACCGCCGACCTGCTCGACGCCCTGCGGCGCCGCCGGGGCGAGCGCGATCACGCCTCGAGCCTCCGCGTCCGCGAGGAGCCGGAGCCCGAGGCCGAGGCCGCTCCTCCCGTCGAGAAGGCACCGGAGCCGCCGCGCACCGCTCCCCCGGTCCCCGAGCAGCCGTCGGGCGTGCGCGGGAGCCTCCGCAGGGGGCGGGCGTCGATGCCGAGCTGGGACGAGATCGTCTTCGGAGCGCGCAGCGACGACTGACCCTCCGCCGGCGCGGCTCCGCCGGGGTGGACGGTGCCCCCCGTCCCCTCGGCCCGGCTCAGGCCAGCGCGCCGAAGCGGAGGAGCGGCACCTGCGTCTCCTCCGGCGTGAGCGACCCGTGCTGCCCGATCATGGAGCGGCCGGAGGAGTCGTCCGCCGCGTAGTAGGCGATGGTCCTCCGCGCCGCGACGAACACGTCGCCCATCCGCTCGGCCGCCGCCGGAGAGACCTCGCCGAACCAGCCGCTCACGGCGACCTCGTCGCGCGTCGCGATCCAGGCGCGTGCGCCCTCCGCCTCGATCCAGCGCCGCGCCACCTCGTCGGGGTCCACACCCGGCTCGAGGTGCAGCTGCAGGCAGCGGGGCTCTCCTCCGAGGTGCCGGACGCCATCGAGCAGCGGTCCCCGCTCGACGAGCACGTGCGAGGACGCCGGAACGTCCACGATGCCGTGGTCGGCGGTGACCAGCACGCTCTCCCGGGCGGAGAGCCCGCGGACCGCTCCGCCGACCTCCCCGTCCAGGAGCTCGAGCGCTGCCGTCCACTCCGGCGACTCCCAGCCGCGCGCATGCGCCGCCTGGTCGAGCTCGGGGACGTAGAGGTACACGAGCTGCCGGCCGCCCTCGTCGAGCAGGGCGCGCGCCGCCGTGAAGCGCTCGGCGACGCCGCCGGCGGAGTGGTACTCGGCGCCGCGCAGGATCGCCCGCGTGAGACCGGAGCGGGCGTACCGCGCGGGGCCGATCACTCCGGCCCGGACACCGGCGGCCGAGGCCTGCTCGAAGACCGTGGGGTGGGGCTGCCACGTCTCGGGCACCATGCGCTCGTCCCAGCCGGAGAGCTGGTTGACCAGGCGGTCGGAGGCGCGGTCGAGCACGCGGTAGCCGACCATCCCGTGCCCGCCCGGGCGCAGGCCCGTCGTCAGGCTCGCCAGGGCCGCCGCGGTGGTCGTCGGGAAGCCCGAGACGAGCGTGGTGCCGCGGTTGAGGGCCGGAGCGAGCGTGCGCGAGTGGCCCCCGCGCTGGCGGAGGTTCGCGGCACCCAGGCCGTCGACGAGGACGACCACGATCCGCTCGACGCGGGGCGAGCCGAAGAGGCCGGGGCGGCCCAGGAGCGCGTCGAGGGCGCCCGGCAGGACGTCGGCGAGGCTCCGCCGCCCGTCGGGGGCTGGCGGTAGCATGTGGGTCATCGCGCCCAGTTTCGCACAGCGCCGCCGTCCCCGCCGGGCCGGTGCGGCGGAGCGTCCGCGTGAACGGGAGGGTCGGTCCCGTCCGCGAGGCGCCGTCTCCGCTCCGCCCGTCCCGTCGAGCGCCGCAGGGCGGTGCAGTCCCCCGCCGCCGCCCCGCGCCCGCCACCGAATCGAGTCATGAACGCTGCAGCCCCCTCCTCCGGATCCTCGCTCACCGAGCGCATCGAGGACGTCGACGTCTCGGCCGAGATGGAGGGGTCCTTCCTCGAGTACGCGTACTCGGTCATCTACTCGCGGGCCCTGCCCGACGCCCGCGACGGCCTCAAGCCGGTGCAGCGCCGGATCCTCTACATGATGAGCGAGATGGGGCTGCGGCCCGATCACGGCCACGTGAAGTCGGCCCGCGTGGTCGGCGAGGTGATGGGCAAGCTGCACCCGCACGGCGACGCCTCGATCTACGACTCGCTCGTCCGCCTCGCCCAGCCGTTCACGATGAGGGTCGCCCTCGTCGACGGGCACGGCAACTTCGGCTCCCTCGACGACGGCCCGGCCGCGGCCCGCTACACCGAGGCCCGCCTCGCCCCGGCCGCCACGGCCATGACCGAGCACCTCGGCGAGGACGTCGTCGACTTCGTCCCGAACTACGACAACTCGCACGACCAGCCCGAGGTCCTCCCCTCCGCGTTCCCGAACCTGCTGGTCAACGGGGCCAGCGGCATCGCCGTCGGCATGGCGACGAACATGGCGCCCCACAACCTCGTGGAGGTGATCGGGGCGGCCCGGCACCTGATCGCCCATCCCGACGCGTCCCTGGACGACCTGATGTCGTTCGTCCCGGGACCGGACTTCCCGAGCGGTGGCACGATCGTCGGCCTCGCCGGCGTGCGCGACGCCTATGCGACCGGCCGGGGCGGCTTCAAGACCCGCGCCCGCGTCTCGGTCGAGAGCATCACCGCGCGCAAGTCCGGCCTGGTCGTCACCGAGCTGCCCTACCTCGTCGGCGCCGAGAAGGTCATCGACAAGATCAAGGACGGCGTCCAGAATAAGAAGCTCAGCGGCATCTCGGACGTCACCGACCTCACGGACCGGGACAACGGCCTCCGGCTCGTCATCGGGATCAAGACCGGCTTCAGCCCGGAGGCCGTCCTCGAGCAGCTCTACCGCTACACGCCCCTCGAGGACGCGTTCTCGATCAACAACGTCGCGCTGGTCGACGGCGGCCCGCGCACCCTCGGCCTGAAGGAGCTGCTGCAGGTCTACATCGGCCACCGGGTGCAGGTCGTCACCCGGCGAACCCGCTACCGACTGCGCAAGCGCCAGGAGCGGCTGCACCTGGTCGAGGGCCTGCTCATCGCGATCCTCGACATCGACGAGGTCATCCAGCTGATCCGCGGGAGCGACGACACCGCGGCGGCGCGGGCCCGGCTGATCGAGGTCTTCGACCTCAGCACCCTGCAGGCCGACTACATCCTCGAGCTCCAGCTCCGCCGCCTCACGAAGTTCTCGCGCATCGAGCTCGAGACCGAGCGCGACACCCTCCTCGCCGAGATCGCCGAGCTCGAGGCCCTCCTCGCCAGCCGCTCACGGATCGACGAGCTGGTCTCGGACGAGCTCGACGAGGTCGCCCAGCGCCTCGGGACCCCGCGGCGCACCCTGCTCACCGAGGCGCGTCCCTCCGTCGCCACCACCGGGCGGAAGGCCGCCGCGGTGCTCGAGATCGCGGACGTGCCCTGCCGGGTGCTGCTGAGCACCACCGGCCGCATGGTGCGGGTCGACCGCGACCCCGAGGCCGCTCCCCACCCCGAGCGCGCCACGCGCCGCTCGAAGCACGACGCCGTCCTCAGCGTGCTCGACACGACCAGCCGGACGGAGATCGGCGCGGTCACCAGCGCCGGTCGGCTCCTCCGCTTCTCGCCGGTCGACGTGCCCGCCGTCCCCTCCTCCTCGGTGCAGCTGGGCGCGGGCGTGCGCATGAGCGACTACCTCCCGCACCTGGCGAAGGACGAGCGGGTGCTCGCGCTCGTCGCCCTCGACGACGAGCGGCCGATCGCGCTCGGCACCCAGCAGGGCGTCGTCAAGCGCGTCGCGCCGGGCGAGCTGCCCAACCGCCCGGACATCGAGCTCATCGCCCTGAAGCCGAAGGACGCCGTCGTGGGCGCGGCCGCGTCGGGTGAGGAGGACGAGCTGGTCTTCGTCACCGGCGAGGCCCAGCTGCTGCGCTTCCCCGCGTCCGCCGTCCGCCCTCAGGGCCGGACCGCCGCGGGGATGGCCGGGGTCAAGCTGGCCGAGACCGACGACGTCGTGCACTTCGCCGTCGTCGCCGCCGAGGACCGGGACGAGGCCGTCGTCGCGACGGTCGCCGTCGACAGCTGGGCCCTCTCGGGGACCGACACCGGTAGTGCGAAGGTCTCGCCGTTCTCGGAGTTCCCCGCCAAGGGCAGGGCCACCGGCGGAGTCCGTGCGCAGCGCTTCCTCAAGGGTGAGACCGCCCTCGGAGTGGCGTGGGTCGGCCCCGGTCCCGCGCACGCGCTCGAGGCCGACGGCTCGGTCGCCGCGCTGCCCGACTCCGGGATGAAGCGCGACGGCTCCGGCGTGGCGCTCGCGGCGCCGATCGCGACGATCGGAGCGGCGCCCGAGGTGTTCTGAGCCCCGCGGATCAGACGTCGATGCGGTCCCGCGACAGCGACTCGGACCCGCGGACGATGAACTCCTTGCGGGGTGCCACGTCGTTGCCCATCAGCAGCTCGAACACCCGGCCGGCGTTCTCCGCGTCGGCGACCCGCACCCGGCGGAGGGTGCGGCGGGAGCGGTCCATGGTCGTCGTGGCCAGCTGGTCCGCGTCCATCTCGCCGAGCCCCTTGTAGCGCTGGATCGGGTCCTGGTAACGGCGGCCCGCCTTGCCGAGGGTCGCGAGCACGCTCTGCAGCTCCTTCTCGGAGTAGGTGTAGATCGTCTCGTTCGGCTTCTTCCCCGCGTTCATCACCACGAGCCGATGCAGCGGAGGCACGGCGGCGAAGACGCGCCCCGCCTCGACGAGCGGCCGCATGTAGCGGAAGAAGAGCGTGAGCAGCAGGGTGCGGATGTGGGCGCCGTCGACGTCGGCGTCGCTCATCAGGATGATCTTCCCGTAGCGGGCGGCCGAGAGGTCGAAGGAGCGGCCGGAGCCGGCTCCGATCACCTGGATCATCGAGGCGCACTCGGCGTTCGAGAGCATGTCGGCGATGCTCGCCTTCTGCGTGTTGAGGATCTTCCCCCGGATCGGCAGCAGGGCCTGGTACTCGCTGTTGCGGGCGAGCTTGGCGGTGCCGAGGGCGGAGTCGCCCTCGACGATGAAGAGCTCGCTGTTCTCGACGTCGCTGCTGCGGCAGTCGACCAGCTTCGCCGGAAGGGAGGAGGACTCCAGCGCGTTCTTGCGGCGCTGCGTCTCCTTGTGCGCGCGGGCCGAGATCCGCGACTTCATCTCGGCGACGACCTTCTCGAGGAGCTGGGAGGTCTGCGCCTTGTCCTCGCGGCGCGTCGAGGAGAACACCGCGCCCAGCGTCGAGGCGATGGTGGAGGCGACGATCGCGCGAACCGCGGGCGTGCCCAGCACCTCCTTCGTCTGGCCTTCGAACTGCGGCTCAGGGAGCCGCACGGTCAGCACGGCGCTGAGCCCGGCGAGGACGTCGTCCTTCTCGAGCTTGTCCGAGCCGACCTTGAGGCGGCGGGCGTTCGCCTCCACCTGGGAGCGGAGCAGCTTCAGCAGGCCCTGCTCGAAGCCGGTCTGGTGCGTCCCGCCCTTGGGCGTCGAGATGATGTTCACGAAGCTGCGCATCACCGTCTCGTAGCCGGTGCCCCAGCGCAGGGCGATGTCGACCTCGCAGGTGCGCTCCACCTCGGTGGGCACCATGGCGCCGCCGGGGGTCAGCACCGGCACGGTCTCGGTGAAGGTGCCGGAGCCGGTGAGGCGCAGCACCTCGGTCACGGGGGCGTCGGGGGCGAGGAACTCGACGAACTCCGAGATGCCGCCGTCGTAGCGGAACATCTCGGCGCGGCGCTCGTCCGCTCGGTCGTCGACGATGTCGATCGTCAGGCCGGGGACGAGGAACGCGGTCTGCCGGGCACGCGTCACCAGGTCGTCCGTCTGGAACGAGGCGCCCTTCGTGAAGATCTGGCGGTCGGCCCAGTAGCGCACGCGCGTACCGGTGACGCCCTTGGCGACCTTCCCGACGACCGTCAGCTCCGACCCGTTCTCGAACGGCGTGAACGGAGCGTCGGGGGTGGGCTCGCCCGCGTCGGCGAAGCGCCCGGGCTCCCCCCGGTGGAACGACATCCGGTAGGTGCGGCCGTTGCGGTCGACCTCGACGTCCAGGCGCTCCGAGAGCGCGTTGACCACGGAGGCGCCGACGCCGTGCAGACCGCCGGACGCCGCGTAGGACCCGGAGCCGAACTTGCCGCCCGCGTGCAGCTTCGTGAACACGACCTCGACTCCGGAGAGCCCCGTCTTCGGCTCGATGTCGACCGGGATCCCGCGCGCGCGGTCGCGCACCTCGACGCTGCCGTCGGCGTGCAGGAGCACGCTGATCTCGGTCCCGTGCCCGGCCAGCGCCTCGTCGACGGAGTTGTCGATGACCTCCCAGAGGCAGTGCATGAGGCCGCGCGAGTCGGTCGATCCGATGTACATGCCGGGCCGCTTCCGGACCGCCTCGAGACCCTCGAGGACGGAGAGGTGACGGGCGTTGTAGTCGGTGGAGGCCATCCGCCCAGTCTACTTTCGGGAACCGCTCCGGCCGCGGTGGCGCGGCACCCGGCGGCAGCACGATGGCCGCTCGGCGCGGGGTCCCTACGCGCAGAGCGAAATGCCGACCGATCGACTCCGTGCGGAAACAATCGCGTGCTTGGATGGGTTCCACTAAGCAGAGATCGAAGACCGAGTGCAGGAGGCCAAGTCATGTCGACCACAGCAACCCAGAACGGCGTGGACGAGCTCGCCGGTGCCCACCAGCTCTCCGCCGCCGACCGCTGCGACAGCTGCGGTGCGCAGGCGTACATCCGAGTGGTCGTGAACAACGGAGAACTGCTGTTCTGCGCGCACCACGGGAAGAAGTACCAGGAGAAGCTCTCCAGCATCGCCCAGAGCTGGCACGACGAGTCCGCCCGACTCTTCGAGGAGCAGCGCCCCTAGCGCGTCCCCGATCAGCCCGGACGGCGCGTCAGCGCCCTACAGACCGACACCGAGCCGCTTCGCGATCACTTCGCGAGCGGCTCGTGCCGTTTCATCGACCAGGCGGAGACGCTCGTCCGACGGGGAGTAGGCGTCGCCGAGGGCGCGCCGCAGGATCGCGTCCGCGAGCGAGGGGTTCTTCGCGAGGACGGGGCCGTGCAGGTGCGTGCCCAGAAGGCCTCCCACCGCGTAGCCCTCGTGGCCGGCGCCGTCGCCGGTGCCGTGCAGCACTCGGCCGAGCGCGTGCTCGGGCGCGATCCCGGTCATCCGGCGCTCGTGGTTCTCGAAGCCGACGAGGACGCCGCCCGGCGTCTCTACGAGGAGGTCGTCGGTCGCGCGCTCGCCCGTGACGGAGTCTCCGGGGAACAGTCCGATCCCCCGGGCTCCGCCCGCGGCCGTGCTGATCGAACCGGCCAGCATCTCCCAGCCGGCTCCGACCGCGACCACCTGAGTGCCCTGGTCGACCCAGGCCCGCAGCGTCGGCGCGATCTCGTGGAGGAGTGCCAGGAGGCCCGGGAGGTCCTCGTCCGCTCCCGTCCCGGCGACCAGGACGTCCGGACGGACCTCGGCGTCGGAGGCGGTCACCAGCGGCACCACCTCCGCCTCGACGCCCGACCAGCGCGCCCGAGCCGCGAGGACCCGGGCGTTCGCCGCGTCGCCGTTGCTGTCCAGGACGTCGGGAGCGAGCACGGCGATGCGGAGGGTGGTCACGCGGTCTCCTCGCGGTTGGTGACGAGCTGCAGGTGCGCACGGGTGCGGCGCATCGAATCGGCCGAGAAGACGATGGTCTTCCGGCCGGAGGCGGGGGTCGGCAGAGCGAGGAACGCGTCGAGCGCGCGACCCAGGTCCTCGTCGACGGAGTCGACGCGCACGCCGTCGTAGCGCAGGTGCAGCGCCGCCTCGTGCGCCTTCGACCCCGAGACGACACGGACGTGCCCGAGCACGGAGGTGTCCACGGGCCAGAAGTAGGAGGGGTCTCGGACGTCGGAGCCGATCGCGAGCATGATCTGCTCGGTCCCCTCGGGGATCTCCGCGATGTTCAGGCGGTAGCTCGCCGGGTTCTGAACCAGGACGAACTCGACCTCGTGGCCGCGCACGGTGACGATCTCGCCCCGCCCGAAGACGGGGTCGATGCTCGAGAGCGCGGAGGCGGCGAGGGCCGGGTCGAAGCGCGCGGCGAGCACGGCGCGGGCCGTGGAGACGGCCGCCGCGGCGTCGACCGCGTAGTGGACGCCCCGCGCGGGGAGCCGGACCTCGAGCGGGTCGCCGTCGCTGACGATGCGCGCGGCCGCTCCCGTCGTGCTCTCGACGACGGTGGTGGCACGGTCGGTCCCGGCCTCCGCCTCCGCGGCGTAGCCGAGACCGCCCGACGCGGAGTCGCGGACGGAGGAGGAGACGCCGTACCAGCGGATCCGCTCGTCGGGGAGGGAGGTCGCGACATCGGCGACGTGGCGGTCGTCGGCGTTCAGCACGACGGGACCGGTCGCGCGGGAGGCGATGGTGCCGAGCATCCGGGCGACCATGGCCGGATCGAAGAAGCGGTCGATCTGGTCGACCACCACGTTCGTCAGCAGGACGACGCGGGGGCGCATCCGGGGCGCGAGGCGTGCGCCGTGACCCTCGTCCATCTCGAGGACGGCGATGTCGGCGTCGATCCGTCCGCGGAGGTCCGCCCGCTCCAGGAGCGCGGAGGTCAGCCCCTGGGCGATGTTGGCCGTCGAGGGGTTGGTGAAGACCCGGAGCCCGTGCGCGCGGAGTACCGCGACCAGCATCTTGGTCGTGGTCGACTTGCCCGCCGATCCCGTGACGACCACGAGGCCGTCCCGGAACCCGTCGAGCACCGCGGGCAGGAATCCGGGCGCGACGCGGTTCACCACGAGTCCGGGCACGGCGGATCCCCCGCCGGGCTTCCGGACCCGCGCGGCGAACCGGGCGGCCCTCCCGAGGAGGACCGCCGGCGCGTAGCGGATCACCGGCCTACTCGAGGTAGTCGCGGAGCGACTGCGAGCGGGACGGGTGGCGGAGCTTGGCCATCGTCTTGGACTCGATCTGGCGGATGCGCTCGCGCGTCACGCCGAAGGTGTCGCCGATCTGGTCGAGCGTCTTCGGCATGCCGTCGCCGAGGCCGAAGCGCATGCGGATCACGCCGGCCTCGCGCTCCGAGAGCGAGTCGAGCAGCGACTCCAGCTGCTTCTGCAGCATGGTGAAGCCCACGGCGTCGGCCGGGACGACCGCCTCGGTGTCCTCGATGAGGTCGCCGAACTCGCTGTCGCCGTCCTCGCCCAGGGGCGTGTGCAGCGAGATCGGCTCGCGCCCGTACTTCTGCACCTCGATGACCTTCTCGGGGGTCATGTCGAGCTCGCGCGAGAGCTCCTCGGGCGTGGGCTCGCGGCCCAGGTCCTGGAGCATCTGGCGCTGCACGCGGGCCAGCTTGTTGATGACCTCGACCATGTGCACCGGGATGCGGATGGTGCGGGCCTGGTCGGCCATCGCGCGGGTGATCGCCTGGCGGATCCACCACGTGGCGTAGGTCGAGAACTTGAAGCCCTTGGTGTAGTCGAACTTCTCGACCGCACGGATGAGGCCCAGGTTGCCCTCCTGGATGAGGTCGAGGAACTGCATCCCGCGACCGGTGTAGCGCTTCGCGAGGCTGACGACGAGCCGGAGGTTCGCTCCGAGCAGGTGGCTCTTCGCGCGCTGGCCGTCCTTCGCGACCCAGCGCAGCTCGCGGACGAGCTCCGGGCTGAGGTCGGTCGAGTTGGCGAGCTTGTCCTCGGCGAACAGGCCGGCCTCGATGCGCATCGCGAGCTCGACCTCCTCGGCCGCGTTCAGGAGCGCGACCTTGCCGATCTGCTTCAGGTAGTCCTTGACCGGGTCGGCGGTGGCACCGGTGATCGCGGTCGAGTAGACCGGGACCTCGTCGTCCTCTCCGCCGAACGACAGGACGAGCGCACCGCTCGGGAGCGGCTCGGCCGGAGCGGCGACGGCAGCGGCGGCCGGGGCCTCCGGCGTCTCCGCGTCGTCCTTCGCGTCGGTCTCGGTGTCCTCGGCGACGCCCTCGGTCTCCTCCTCCGCTGCCTCGTCGGGCTCGACGGCGTCGGTCGGCTCCTCCTCGGTGTCGGCAGGAGCGGCGGCCTTGGTCGTGGCGCGCGAGCGGGTCGTCTTGGCCGCGGTGGTCTTGGCCGCCGTGGTCTTCGCCGCGGGCTTGCGCGTCGCGGGCTTCTTGGTGGTCGTCGTCACGTCGTCGTCGACGGCGTCGAGCGTTGCGGTCTTGGTAGCTCTGGTGGCCATGGCGGCACCTCTCCATCCGTTGCGTCCCGGGGGCGGGCGGCGCGGGAGGGCGTCGTCCGTCGGTGGGCATTACGAGGACCCATGTCAAGTCGAGGACGTCGCACGCCCGACGTGGGCCTGGTGCTCCTCAACCCGAACGGGTCCTATTGACAATTATTGCACGTCTGAGTAGTGCAGCCGTGCGGTGCGGTGCGAGTGGGGCTCGATCCGGCGGGATCCGGGCCGTTCCGCTGGGACATCGCGTCTGCAGAAGGGCGGATCGACGGGGACGACCGTCAGCGCCCCGCGCGGCCGCGGCGCATACGGTCACTCAGTGCAACCCAGAGAGGGGCCACGGTTATTCCCTCGTCCTCGGCCAGGCGGCGGCGGGTCCGGCGGCGCGCGACGAGGAGTCCGACGACTCCGGCGCCGACCACCACGTACTGCACGCACCACGCCAGGCGGAAGTGCTCGAGCGAGTAGGTCTGCTCGGAGGAGGCACCGGGACCGGCCAGTGCGTCGAGGATCAGGCCGATCGCGAACATCATCGTGAAGCTGGCCAGGAACCCGCCCACGTTGACGACTCCGTTCGCCGCGCCGAGGCTCCGCGAGGGGTTGAACGTGCGGGCGAAGTCGAACCCGATCATGGAGCCGGGGCCGCCCGCTCCGACGACGATCAGGAGCAGCACCACGAGCCAGTACGGCGGGACGCCGGGCCAGAGCAGCACGATGGTCCAGGCGACCGCCATCGCCGAGACGATCCCGAGCACGAGGTTGCTGCGGCGCATGGGGTGGCGGGCGGTCAGGACGCCGAGCACCGGCCCGACGACGATCCCCGCGATCACGACGATCGTGAGGGTCGGCGCGGCGACGGTCGGAGGCAGGCCGATCGCGTACACGAGGAAGGGGTAGCCCCAGAGGAGCGTGAAGACCGTGCCGGAGGACTGCGTGACGAAGTGCGACCAGAAGCCGAGCTGCGTCCCCGGCCGGCGCAGGCTCACTCCGAGCTGCGCGATCGTCGCCCGGAGCGTCGGCGGCACCAGGGTGATCGGCTCGGTGCGCGGCGGGACGTCGGCGACCAGGAGGAGCACGCCGAGGAAGGACACGGCCCCGAGGCCGGCGGCGCTGAGGAACGCGGGCTCCCAGCCGAACGTGTGGAGGATCGCCGCGAACGGGAGTGCGGAGAGGATCTGGCCCACCTGGCCGATGTTGCCGATCCACTGCGAGAGCTGCGGCACGATCGGTCCGCTGAACCAGGTGACCGTGAGGCGGATCACGGAGGTGAAGATCGCGGCGTCCCCCGCTCCGAGCAGAACCCGCCCGACGATCGCGACGCCGATGCCCGGCGCGATCGCGACCACGACCTGGCCCGCCATCATCAGTGCCGTGCCCGAGAGGATCAGGGTCCGCGGGCCGAACCGGTCGATGAGGATCCCGACCGGGATCTGCATCCCGGCATAGACGATCAGCTGGACGACGGCGAGCGACGAGAGGACGGCGGCGGCCACCCCGAACCGCTCCGCGGCGTCCACTCCTGCGACGCCCAGCGTCGTGCGGTCCAGGACCGCGACGAGGTAGGCGAACGCTCCGGCACCGAAGACGAACCAGGCTCGACGATCACGCACTCGTCCGATCCTACGGCCGCTCAGGAGGCGGTGGGCTCCTCGCCCGGGCGGCGGATCGCGAGGAACTTCTCGAGCTCGGCGGCGATCGCGTCGGCGCTGGGCACGAAGCCATCCTCGTCGGTGAGCGGCGAGCGGAGGCTCGTCCCCTCCATGTAGGTGTCGTGCCGCGCCTCGAGGGCCGAGACCAGCTTCTGCAGCTCGTCGTTGCCGCCGACCTGCTCGTCGACCTTGCCGAGGAACTCCCGCCCGCTCTCACGCAGGCGGTCCGTCGGGAAGATGAGGCCGGTCGACGCCGAGATGCTCTCGAGCGCCGCGACCGCCGCCTGCGGGTACTCGGTGTCCGACAGGTAGTGCGGGATGAGCAGCGCGAAGCCGACCACGGTCAGACCGCGCTCGTAGAGGCGCAGCTCGAGCAGGTGGAGGACGTTCGAGGGCACCTGCGTGTGCGGCTTCCAGACCGACATCGCCTCGATCAGGTCCTCGCGGTTCCCGCTCACGGTGACGCCGACGGGCCGGGTGTGCGGCACGGGCATCGGGATCGCCTGGACCCACGTGGTCGAGGCGACGTCGAGCCGCTCGAGGAGGGAGACCACCGCGCGGGTGAACCGCTCCCACTGGAAGTCGGGCTCGAAGCCGGTGAGCAGGAGGAACGGCTGGTGCAGCTCGTCGTGCGCGAGCGAGAGCCGGAGCATCGCAGGACGGTAGTCCGTCAGGTGGTCCTGGTCGAAGGTGATGATGGGGCGGCGGGCCCGGTAGTCGAGCAGCTGATCCTGGTCGAAGACCGCGACCTCGCGGTGCTCGAGGGTCTCGAAGAGGTACTCCCCCAGCTGCCCCACCGCTCCCCCGGCGTCGGCGGAGCCCGTCAGGCCCGCGACGAGGTGCAGCCCGCGCGGGATCTCGGAGAGGTCGCCCTCGATCTCGAACAGGTCTTCCGGATCCAGCATGCGTCCAGTCTAAACGGGGGTCCCGGCACCCCGTCCGGGTCCGCTGAGCCCTCAGCGAACAGCGCCTAGCATTGCCGCCATGCCCCTCTCCTCTCTCGTGTACTCGACCGTTCCCGCCTCCGACATCGACACCGACGCCCTCGTCCTCGGCGTCGCCCCGGGACCCGACGGTCCCCGGCTCGTCGGTGCGGAGGGCTTCGAGGAGCTGGCCCCCGCGCTGAGCGCGCTCGGCGCGACCGGCGCCGCCGAGACGCTCGTGCGCGTGCCGTCCTCGGTCCGTGCCGGAGTGATCGTCCTCGTCGGCCTCGGCTCGGCGGAGCCCGACGACACCGCGCTGCGGAACGCCGCGGGCGCCGCCGTCCGCCTGCTCGCGGGGTCCGCCTCCGTGGCCCTCTCCCTCCCCGCCGGCTCCGACGGCACGCTCGCCGCGGTCGCCGAGGGCGCCGCGCTCGGCTCCTACTCCTTCACCGCCTTCCGCGGCAGCACCGCCGCCGCGGCGAAGGCGCCCGTCGAGCACGTCGTCCTGCTGGGCGGCGGCGAGTCGGTCGACCCCGCCGTCCTGGACCGGGCGCTCGTGCTCGGCCGCGCGGTCGGCACGGTGAAGGACCTCGTCAACACTCCCCCGTCGCACCTCTACCCGCAGACGCTGGCCGAGGCCGTGCAGACCGGCGCAGAGGGTCTGCCCCTCAAGGTCACCGTCTGGGACGAGGAGGCCCTCGCGGAGGAGGGGTTCGGCGGCATCCTCGGAGTCGGCAGCGGCTCCGCCCGCCCGCCCCGCCTCGTGAAGGTCGCCTACGCGCCCGAGGGCGCGAGCACCCACCTCGCCCTGGTCGGCAAGGGCATCACCTTCGACAGCGGCGGACTCTCGCTCAAGCCGCCGGCCTCGATGATCGGGATGAAGACCGACATGGCGGGCGCGGCGACCGTGTACGCCGTCGTGCGCGCCATCGCGGAGCTCGGCCTCCCGCTCCGCGCGACCGCCTGGCTCTGCATCGCCGAGAACCTCCCCTCCGGGACCGCGATCCGCCCGGACGACGTGCTCACCGTGCGCGGCGGGACCACGGTGGAGGTGCTGAACACCGACGCCGAGGGCCGGCTGGTGCTCGCCGACGGCCTCGTCGCCGCCAGCGAGGAGCAGCCCGATGCGATCATCGACGTCGCGACGCTGACCGGCGCCTCCGTGGTCGCCCTCGGCAACCGGACCGTCGGCGCTCTGGGCGACGACGAGCTGGTCTCCCGCGTCCTCGAGGCCGCCCGCACGGCGGGAGAGCCCTTCTGGCAGATGCCCCTCCCCGCGGAGCTGCGACCGCTGCTCAACTCGGACATCGCCGACATCGCGAACGTCAAGCCGGGCAACACCGCCGGCGGCATGCTCCTCGCCGGCCACTTCCTCCGCGAGTTCGTCGGGAAGCGCGGCGAGGGCGAGGACACGACCACGATCCCGTGGGCGCACCTCGACATCGCCGGCCCCTCGAGCAACGGAGGCGGTGGCTACGGCTTCACCGGAGCCGGCGCCACGGGAGTCTCGGTGCGCGCGCTGATCGCTCTGGCCGAGGGCTTCGCGAGCGCGTAGTAGGGTCGACGGGGCGGGAGATCCCGCCTCGTCCCCCCTCCCGATCCGCTCGGCGCTCAGCGCCGGAGCCGGTCGGCCGGGAAGCGGGACCGCACGTCGCGAGGGAGTCACTGGGTGTCGGAAGAGCGCTACGACCTGGTCGTGCTCGGAGGTGGCAGCGGCGGGTACGCGGCGGCCCTCCGGGCGACGCAGCTCGGGATGAGCGTCGCGCTCGTGGAGCGCGACAAGCTCGGCGGCACCTGCCTGCACCGCGGGTGCGTGCCCACCAAGGCCCTGCTGCACGCCGCCGAGCTGGCGGACGGCGCCCGCGAGGGAGAGAAGTACGGCGTGCTCTCGAGCTTCACCGGGATCGACATGGCGGGCGTCACGCGCTACCGCGAAGGCGTCGTCGCCGGCAAGTACAAGGGGCTCCAGAGCCTCGTGTCCTCGCGCGGCATCACGGTCGTCACGGGCGACGGCCGCCTTACCGCGCCGGGCACCGTGACGGTCGGTGAGCACGTGCTCCACGGCGCGTCAGTGGTCGTCGCCACCGGGTCCGCCTCCCGCACCCTCCCCGGGATCGAGATCGGCGGCCGCATCCTGACGAGCGACCAGGCTCTCGAGCTCGACCACGTTCCCGCGAGCGTCGTCGTCCTCGGCGGCGGAGTGATCGGCGTCGAGTTCGCGAGCGTCTGGCGCTCGTTCGGCGCCGAGGTCACGATCGTCGAGGCCCTCCCCCACCTCGTCCCCAACGAGGACGAGAGCGTCAGCAAGCAGCTGGAGCGCGCCTTCCGCAAGCGGGGCATCGCCTTCCAGCTGGGATCCCGTGTCGCGTCGGTCTCCCAGAGCGGGGACGGCGTCTCCGTGTCGCTCGAGAGCGGCGCAACGGTGGAGGGCGAGATCCTGCTGGTCGCCGTCGGCCGCGGCCCGGTGACCGCGGGCATCGGCCTCGAGGAGGCCGGGGTCCGCCTCGACCGCGGCTACGTGCTGACCGACGAGCGCCTGCAGACCTCCGTCCCCGGCGTGTACGCCGTGGGCGACATCGTGCCGGGGCTCCAGCTCGCGCACCGGAGCTTCCAGCAGGGGATCTTCGTCGCGGAGGAGATCGCCGGTCTGGGGCCGCAGGTCGTCAGGGACGTCAACGTCCCGAAGGTGACCTACAGCGACCCCGAAGTGGCCTCCGTCGGCCTCGGCGAGGCCCGCGCGATCGCCGAGTACGGCGCCGAGCGCGTCGCCGTGTACGACTACGGCCTCGGCGGCAACGCCCGGAGCACGATCATCGGGACCACCGGCTCCGTGAAGGTCGTGCGCCTGGTCGACGGCCCCGTCGTCGGCGTGCACATGGTCGGAGCCCGCGTCGGCGAGCTGATCGGCGAGGCTCAGCTCATCGTGAACTGGGAGGCGCACCCCGAGGACGTCGCGCCCCTCGTGCACGCGCACCCCACTCAGAACGAGGCGCTCGGCGAGGCGCACCTCGCTCTGGCCGGGAAGCCGCTGCACGCCCTGTAGAACCACTGCGGTGCGGCGACCCGCCGCTTCCGCATCAGTAAGCTGGACATCGAAACACAAGCGTCTTAAGGAGACAGGCTCATGAGCGAATCCGTCAGCCTCCCGGCACTCGGAGAGAGTGTCACGGAAGGAACGGTCACCCGCTGGCTGAAGAACGTCGGGGACCGCGTCGAGGTGGACGAGCCCCTGCTCGAGGTCTCGACCGACAAGGTCGACACCGAGATCCCGTCGCCCGTCGCGGGAGTGATCGAGGAGATCCTCGTCCAGGAGGACGAGACCGTCGAGGTCGGCGCCGAGCTGGTGCGCATCGGAGACGGCTCCGGAGCCGCGTCGGCGTCCGAGCCCGAGGCTCCCGCCGAGGAGGCTCCCGAGGTCCAGGCCGCCGAGACCGAGGCCACTGACGAGGCGACCCCGTCGGTGGACGCCGAGAGCGACGCCGAGGCTCCCGCCCCGGCCGAGCCCGAGCCCGCCCCGGCCGCCGAGAAGCCCGCCGCCCCCGAGGCCGCGGCCCCCGCTCCGTCGGCTCCCGCGCCGGCCGCCGCCGCGCCGGCCCCCGCTGCCGCCGCGCCCGCCGCCTCCCCCGAGCCCACCGACTCCAACCCCGGCTACGTCACCCCGCTCGTGCGCAAGCTCGCCGGCGAGAACGGCATCGACCTCTCCACCCTGACGGGAACCGGAGTCGGCGGCCGCATTCGCAAGCAGGACGTCCTCGACGCGGTCGAGGCCGCCAAGTCGGCTCCGGCCGCCCCGGTCTCGGCGCCCGCCGCCGCAGCCGCCAAGGCCGCGCGCACCCCGCTCGAGACCTCGCCCCTTCGCGGCACCACGCAGCCGATGTCGCGCCTGCGCAAGGTCCTCGCGCAGCGCGCCGTCGAGTCGATGCAGACGAGCGCCCAGCTCACCTCGGTCATCGAGGTCGACGTCACGGCGGTCGCCCGCTTCCGCGACTCGGTCAAGAAGAGCTTCCAGGAGAAGACCGGCGCCAAGCTGTCCTTCCTCCCGTTCTTCGCCCTCGCGGCGGCCGAGGCGCTCAAGGCCTACCCGGTGATCAACTCGACCCTCGACGGCGAGTCGATCGTCTACCCGGACCACGAGAACATCAGCATCGCCGTCGACACCGAGCGCGGCCTGCTGACCCCGGTCCTCAAGAACGCGTCCGAGCTGAACCTCGCGCAGATCGCCTCCACCATCGGAGACCTGGCCGAGCGCACCCGCAACAACAAGCTGAAGCCCGATGAGCTCGCCGGCGGCACCTTCACGCTGACCAACACCGGTTCACGCGGGGCCTTGTTCGACACTCCCGTCGTGTTCCTGCCGCAGACCGCGATCCTCGGCACCGGCATCGTCACCAAGAAGCCGGCCGTCGTGCAGGTGGACGGTGCTGACGCCATCGCGATCCGCTCGACCGTCTTCCTCGCGCTCTCGTACGACCACCGCACGGTCGACGGAGCCGACGCGGCGCGCTTCCTGGTCGCGATCAAGGAGCGCCTCGAGGAGGGCTCGTTCGAGAACGACCTCGGCATCTAAGACGCTCCCCCTGAGCGCGCCTCTCACGAGGCCGCTCCGGTGTAGACGTCGCGGATGAGCCAGCCGGCCTCCGTCCTGATGATCAGGACGGAGGCCGCTGTCGTCCCCGGGGCCGTCCGGAGGTGCACGACCGCCGATGCCCCGTTCACGTCGACGAGGACGGCCGACGCCTCCCCCGTCGCCGGGACAGCGGAGGCGGGGCCGTCCGCTGCGTCACCGAGCGGCGAGTCCGCCGTGACCAGACCGCGGGCGCACCCCCGGTCCCCGCACGCGCGCACCGCGTCGATCAGCACCTCCGCCGCCTGCTCGGCGTCGAGCGCGGCCGCCGCGACCGGAGCGGGCGGTGCCGCGGTCGCCACCGCCGGCGGAGTCGACCGAGCCGGAACGGGCGCGGCTGCGGTCGACGCCTCCGCATCCTGCACCTGCCGACCGGGCCCGCCCGCGAGCGATCCGGCGAGCACCGCTCCCAGCACGATCGCCGTCCCGACGGAGAGCGGTCCCCGACGCCGGACGACGAACGCCCGGAGGCGGTCCTGCCAGCCGTCGAGCGGATGGACCCGCCGGTGCCGGGCAGCCGGAGCAGGCACCGCCTCCCGACCCCGTGCACCCGCGCCGGACGTCGGCAGCGCCCGCACCGCCTCGCCTATCCCCTGCGGATCAGCGAGTCCGTAGAGGTTGCCCTCCAGCGCCAGCAGGTCGCGGTGCCGCGCGAGGGCGGCGACCGGCAGCTCCGGGCAGAGCATCCCGAGGCGCTCCAGAACCTGCTGCAGCGCGTCGCGCGCCGCACGCGGGGTGTCGACGGCGGGCGTCGTCAGCAGCAGCAGGGGCCGACCCTCCTCCGTCAGGCCGATGTCGTCCGTCGTCGGAGCCAGCCATGCTCCCTCGAGGGCGGCCGAGCGGACCGCGCCCACCACGGGGGCGAGGAGGGTGACCGCGGCGCCGAGTCCGATCCCCCGCTCGACCCGCAGGAACCTCTCGAGCGTGGCGACGACGGGAGGGGCGGTCGAGACGATGCACCTCCTCGGAGACGACTCCACCCGGACGATGCGCTCGCGGTGGCGGTGCTCGGCGAGCCGAGCCACCGGCGACGCCTGCAGCGCCTCGGCCTCCCGCGGCCGCATCGTCCGCTCGGCCGGCGGTGCGGCACCCGGTGCAGGCGTCCGCCGCCTCCCCGTCCGCACTCCGCCGATCCTCCGGCCCTGGACCGTCCCGCTGCTCGTCATGAGGCGAGCCTGACCGCAGACCGAGGCGGAGGACGCCCGTCTATCCCGATCGGTGGACGGATCGGCGCGCGTGCCCTCTGTGGAGGAGTCCGATCCGCGTCCGGGGTCCGCCGCCGCGCTCCCGCTCGGTATCCTTGACGTCATGGCACGCAGCACGGAACCGTCGACGAAGGCGGTCAAGGAACCCGGACGTCTCAAGCAGATGTGGCAGGTGTTCCAGATGACCCGCCGCTACGACAGCAGCGCCGTCTGGATCATCCTCCTCGCGCTCCTGCTCCCGATCCTGCTCGGCGTGCTCCTCGGCATCCTGCTCAGCAACGGCAACGGCTTCGTGATCGCGCTGTGGATCATCGTGGGCGTGATGGCCGGCCTGGTCGCCGGACTCGCCGTGCTCTCGCGCCGCGCCGAGCGCGCCGCCTACGGGCAGATCGCCGGGCAGCCCGGCGCGGTCGGCGCCGTCCTGCGCAGCGGACTGCGCGGCACCTGGACCGGCGGCGAGATGCCCGTCGCCGTCAACGGCAAGACCCAGGACGCCGTCTACCGCGCCGTCGGCCGCGGAGGCGTCGTGCTGATCGCGGAGGGCCCCGCCTCCCGGACCAAGCGCATGCTCGAGGACGAGCGGCGCAAGGTGGCGCGGATCCTGCCGAACGTCCCCGTCACCTTCGTGCACGTCGGCTCCGACGCCGATGCGACTCCACTGCACAAGGTGCCGAGCCGCCTCTCGAAGACGAAGAAGGTCCTCACCAAGGCCGAGGTCCTCGCGGTGAAGAACCGGCTCTCCTCGCTCAACACGTCGCTGCCCATCCCGAAGGGCGTCGACCCCTTCAAGGTGCGCCCTCAGCGATCGCGCTGACGCACGACGCGACAGGCCGGTCGGGATCTCTCCCGGCCGGCCTGCTTCGTCTGCGGCGCGAGTCAGTAGCGGACGAGAACCGTCCCGGCCACCTTGTCGTGGAAGCCGCGCTGGTCCGAGTCCCAGACGAGCGCCGGCACCAGCACGGCCAGCAGCACAGAGCGCACGATCGGGCGCCACACGCCGACCCAGCCCCCGCCGAGACGGATGACGCGCATCCCGAGCAGGCGGTGCCCGATGCTGCCGCCGATGGTGGGGATGAAGACGACCTGCAGCAGGACGAACAGCAGCAGGCTCGCCCAGCGGTCGTAGTCGAAGAACGCGAGCGACAGCAGAGCGGCGACGGCGAAGTCGACGGCCAGGGCGGCGATGCGGCGGCCGGACCGTCCGACCGAGAGGCGGCCCTCTCGGGGGAGGCCGAGACGCTCCCCCGGGTACGAGCTCGGGGCGGCGTCGGCGAAGGTCCTGCGGTCGGCGGCTGGCATCCTCCGATCCTATCCGCGGCGTCTCGGAGCGGACCGAGGAGCGGGTGGTCCGGCAGACGACGTGGAGCCCGACCCCGGACGGGCCCCGTAACATGTCGGAAACAACAGGGACACGGTGGGGAAACCCCCCGTCACTACCCTGGAACGGCTGCGCTCTGCAGCACCCCGTCACGCCATTGGAGACCTTTGCATGTTTAAAGATTCTTCCGAGGTGCTCTCGTTCATCAAGGACACGGACGTCAAGTTCCTCGACATCCGGTTCACCGATCTCCCCGGTGTCCAGCAGCACTTCAACATCCCCGCCTCGACTGTCGATGAGGAGTTCTTCTCCGTCGGTCAGCTCTTCGACGGGTCCTCGATCCGCGGATTCGCGAACATCCACGAATCGGACATGCAGCTGATCCCTGACGTGACCACCGCCTACGTGGACCCGTTCCGCGTCGAGCGCACGCTGATCCTCGTCTTCGACATCTACAACCCGCGCAACGGCGAGATCTACTCCAAGGACCCGCGCCAGGTCGCGAAGAAGGCCGAGAAGTACCTCGCGTCGACCGGCATCGCCGACACCGCGTTCTTCGCCCCCGAGGCGGAGTTCTATATCTTCGACGACGTCCGCTACGAGATCACGCAGAACTCCGCGTTCCACTCCGTCGACTCGGTCGAGGGCGCCTGGAACTCGGGACGCGTCGAGGAGGGCGGCAACCTCGGCAACAAGACGCCCTACAAGGGCGGCTACTTCCCGGTGAGCCCCGTCGACAAGCAGGCCGACCTCCGCGACGACATCTGCCTCAAGCTGATCGACGCCGGCCTCATCCTCGAGCGCTCGCACCACGAGGTGGGCACCGGCGGCCAGGCCGAGATCAACTACCGCTTCGACACGATGGTCCACGCGGCGGACGACATCCTGAAGTTCAAGTACATCGTCAAGAACACGGCCGAGCAGTGGGGCAAGACCGCCACGTTCATGCCGAAGCCGCTCTTCGGCGACAACGGCTCGGGCATGCACACCCACCAGTCGCTGTGGAACGACGGCACGCCGCTCTTCTACGACGAGAACGGCTACGGCGGTCTCTCGGACCTCGCGCGCTGGTACATCGGCGGCCTGCTCAAGCACGCTCCCGCCGTCCTCGCGTTCACGAACCCGACGGTCAACTCGTACCACCGCCTGATCCCGGGCTTCGAGGCGCCGGTCAACCTGGTCTACTCGGCCGGCAACCGCTCCGCGTCCATCCGCATCCCGATCACCGGCACGAACCCGAAGGCCAAGCGCATCGAGTTCCGTGCGCCCGACGCCTCCGGCAACCCGTACCTCGCGTTCGCCGCCCAGCTGATGGCGGGCCTCGACGGCATCAAGAACCGCATCGAGCCGCACGAGCCGGTCGACAAGGACCTCTACGAGCTGCCCCCCGAGGAGGCGAAGCTCATCCCGCAGGTCCCCGCGACCCTGGGCGAGGCGCTCGACGCCCTCGAGGCCGACCACGACTTCCTCCTCCAGGGCGGCGTGTTCACTCAGGAGCTCATCGACACCTGGATCGAGTACAAGCGCGAGAAGGAGATCAAGCCCCTCGCGCAGCGTCCTCACCCGTTCGAGTTCGAGCTGTACTACGGGGTCTGATCCCGCAGCACTGCCGAAGGGCCGTTCCTCCTCGGAGGGGCGGCCCTTCGCCGTCCCCGGCGCGCGGGCGTCAGCGGTAGGAGGGAGCGTCTCCCGCGGCCGGCCCGTAGAACAGGCGCTCGAAGACCGCGCGTGAGCGGCGGGTCACGCCGAGGTAGTCGTCCTCGAGCGCCGTCGCGGACCCGGCCGGGTACTCCAGCAGGCGCGCGACGCCCTCGAGCTGCCGGCGGTCGGTCGGGAGGACGTCGCTGGTGCGGTTGCCCCAGAGCGTGGTGCCCGAGCGGACACGGGACGCGAGGATCCACGCGGCACGCAGCCGCTCCGCGTCCTGCG
Organism: Rathayibacter sp. AY1B8; assembly: GCF_002932775.1. Taxonomy (NCBI): domain Bacteria; kingdom Bacillati; phylum Actinomycetota; class Actinomycetes; order Micrococcales; family Microbacteriaceae; genus Rathayibacter; species Rathayibacter sp. AY1B8. Next base: position 42,717 of record NZ_PSWJ01000007.1, read on the forward strand.
GGCCGACCATGCCCTCCTCCTCCGCGACCGCGAGGGCGGTGAGGGTCGAGGTGGTCCGCAGCGCCGGGGTCCGCCGCGCGTGCTGCAGCTGGAGGAGCTGCACCAGCCACTCGACGTCGCTCAGCGATCCACGGCCGAGCTTGAGGTGACGGCGGGGGTCGGCGCCCTGCGGCAGACGCTCGCTCTCGACCCGTGCCTTGATCCGCTTCACCTCGCGGATGTCGCGGTCGGAGACCGCTCCCGGGTAGCGGACCCCGTCAGCCAGCTCCTCGAAGTCCTCGATGAGCGCCTGGTCCCCCGCCACTCCCCGCGCCCGGAGCAGCGCCTGCGCCTCCCAGGTCAGCGACCAGCGGGCGTAGTAGGCGCGGTAGGAGTCGAGGGAGCGCACGAGGGGCCCGTTCTTGCCCTCGGGCCGCAGGTCGGCGTCGAGGTCGAGCGGCAGGCGGGAGTCCTCCGTGAGCCGGACCAGCTCGGCGACGACGAACTGCGAGTAGAGCTGGGCCTGGTGCGGCTCGGCGGTGCCGGGTCGCTGGACGTACATCACGTCGGCGTCGGAGCCGAAGCCCAGCTCCGCTCCCCCGTACCGGCCCATGCCGATGATCGCGAACTCCGCGTCGGCGCCGGGCCGGGTCGCACTGCCGCGCCGGATGGCGGCGAGCACGCCGCCCAGCAGTGCGCTGATGATGTCGGTGAGGCTGGTCGCGATCTCCTCGATCGAGCTGAGACCGAGCACGCCCCCCATGGCGGTCCGCAGCACCTCGCGCCGGCGCATCGAGCGGAGGACTGAGGCGACCGCGTCGGGCGTCTCGTGCCGGGCGAGCACGGCGCGCACCTCCTCGGCGAGCTGGGCGGCGCTACGGGGGCGGAGGGCGTCGTCGTCCTCGAGCCAGGCCGCCGACTCCGGGATGCGGTCGAGCAGCTCGCCGACGAAGCGCGATCCGGAGAGCACCGTGGTGAGCCGCTTGGCGGCTCCGGACGAGTCGCGCAGCATCCGGAGGAACCAGGGCGTCCCGCCCAGTGCGTCGCTGAGGCGCCGGAACGCGAGCAGGCCGTAGTCGGGGTCCGGTCCGTCGGCGAACCACTGCAGCATCACCGGCACGAGGTGGCGCTGGATGCTCGCGCGACGCGAGACGCCCGAGGTCATCGCGGCGATGTGGCCGAGCGCCCCGCGGGCGTCCGCGAAGCCGATGGCGGCGAGGCGCGCCTCCGCCTGGCCGGTGGACAGCTCGGCGCCGCCGTCGGAGAGCGCGGCGACCGCGGAGAGCAGCGGACGGTAGAACAGGCGCTCGTGCAGGCCCCGGACGCGGTGCTTGATCCCGTTCCAGACGCTCAGCAGCTCCTCCGCCGTGCGGGCGAGCCCGCTGGAGCGGGCGAGGGTCCGCAGCTCGTGCTCGTCCCGCGGCATCAGGTGCGTGCGTCGCAGGCGCCGCAGCTGGAGGCGGTGCTCGAGCAGCCGGAGTGCTCGGTAGTCCTGCGCGAACTCCTCGGCGGCGGAGCGGCCGATGTACCCGCGGTCGGCGAGGGCGCCCAGGGCGAGCAGAGTCCCGGGCATGCGGATCTCGTCGTCGGTCTGCCCGTGGACGAGCTGGAGCAGCTGCACCGTGAACTCGATGTCGCGCAGGCCGCCGGGCCCGAGCTTGATCTGGTAGTGGACGTCGTTCTGCGGGATGTTCTCGGTGACCCGCTCCCGCATCCGCTGCACCGACTCGACGAAGTTCTCGCGGGAGGCGCTCGACCAGACCTTGGGCGCGACCGCGTCGACGTACGCCCGCCCCAGCTCCTGGTCGCCGGCGAGCGGACGCGCCTTGAGCAGCGCCTGGAACTCCCAGCTCTTCGCCCACCGGTCGTAGTAGGTGATGTGCGACTCGAGGGTGCGCACGAGCGCGCCCTGCTTGCCCTCCGGGCGCAGGTTCGGGTCGACCTCCCAGAGCTCCGGCTCCATCGCCAGCGCAGAGGTTCCGCGCATGAGGAGCACGGCGAGCCGGGTGGCGACGTCGATCGCACGGGCGTTCGTCAGCTCCTTCTCCGGGTCGCCCTCGGCGACGAAGATCACGTCGACGTCGCTGACGTAGTTGAGCTCGGACGCTCCCGCCTTGCCCATGCCGATGACGGCGAAGCGGGTGGCGGCGACCTCGTCGCGGCCGAAGCGACCCGGGCCCGCGCCCTCGACCAGCTCGGTCCGCGCCACGGCGAGGGACGCCTCCAGCGCGGCTCCGGCGAGGTCGGCCAGCGCCCTCGTCACCCGGTCGATCGCCGCGACGGGGTCGGCCTGGCTCAGGTCGTGGACGACGATCCTGGTGAGGAGGCGGCGGTACCGCACGCGCAACGCCGTCCAGCCCGCCTCCTCCCGGAGCGACGAGAAGCCGTCGACGGCGCCGACCGACTCGAGCAACTCGGCCTTCATCTCGGCGCGCCCGGGGAGCGTGCGCACCGGCTCGAGCACGCTGGCCAGCTCGTCGGGCCGGCGCTGGAGGAAGTCGGCGAGGCCGGAGGAGGCCCCCACCACCAGAAGCAGCCGGGTCAGGGCCTCGTCGTCGGCGAGGACCGCGTCCATGCTGTCGCGGTGCCGTCGCAGCAGGTCGATCAGAGCGAGCAGCGCCTCGTCCGGGTCCGCCACCCGGGCGAAGGAGGGCAGCACCGACTCGAGCTGCCGCCCGGCCAGCTCCTCCGCCTCGGCCAGCCGTGCCCCGGTCTCGCCGAGCGCGGCGAAGCCGAGGCGTGCGACATCGCGGAGGGAGCGTTCGCGGGGCATGGCCGAGGCGTCAGAGCATCTCGAGATTGCTGCGCAGCTCGTACGGCGTGACCTGGGCGCGGTACTCGGCCCAGTCCTTCCGCTTGTTGAGCAGCACGAAGTTGAACACCTGCTCGCCCAGCGTCTCGGCCACGAGCTCGGACTCCTCCATCAGCGAGATGGCGCGGTCGAGGCTGGCGGGCAGAGCGCCGTAGCCGAGCGCCCGGCGCTCCGCGTCCGAGAGGGCCCACACGTTGTCCTCGGCCTCGGCCGGGAGCTCGTAGCCCTCCTCGATGCCCTTGAGCCCGGCTGCCAGGAGCAGCGAGTACGCCAGGTAGGGGTTCGCCGCGGAGTCCAGCGCCCGGTACTCGATGCGCGAGGACTGCCCCTTGTTGGGCTTGTAGAGCGGAACGCGCACGAGGGCGGACCGGTTGTTGTGGCCCCACGAGACGTAGCTGGGCGCCTCGTCGCCACCCCAGAGCCGCTTGTAGGAGTTGACGAACTGGTTCGTCACGGCGGTGATCTCCGGGGCGTGCTTGAGCAGGCCCGCGATGAACTGGCGACCGAGCTTCGAGAGCTGGTACTGGGCGCCCTGCTCGTAGAACACGTTCACGTCGCCCTCGAAGAGCGAGAGGTGCGTGTGCATGCCCGAGCCGGGGTGCCCGGAGAGCGGCTTCGGCATGAACGTCGCGTAGACGCCCTGCTCGATCGCCACCTCCTTGATCACGGTGCGGAAGGTCATGATGTTGTCGGCCGTGGTGAGCGCGTCCGCATAGCGGAGGTCGATCTCGTTCTGGCCGGGGCCCGCCTCGTGGTGGCTGAACTCGACCGAGATGCCCAGATCCTCCAGCATGCGCACGGAGCGGCGGCGGAAGTCGTGCGCCGTGCCTCCGGGGACGTTGTCGAAGTACCCGGCGGAGTCGACCGGCTCCGGACCCTCGGCGCCGAAGGACGACGACTTGAGGAGGTAGAACTCGATCTCGGGGTGCGTGTAGAAGGTGAACCCGCGCTCGGCCGCCTTCGCCAGCGTGCGCTTGAGCACGTTGCGCGGGTCGGCGACGGCGGGCTGGCCGTCCGGCGTGGTGATGTCGCAGAACATCCGCGCCGTCGGGTCGATCTCTCCGCGCCACGGGAGGATCTGGAAGGTCGACGGATCCGGATGCGCGAGGACGTCGGCCTCGAAGGAGCGGGTGAGGCCCTCGATGGCGGAGCCGTCGAAGCCGAGCCCCTCCGCGAACGCGCCCTCCACCTCGGCCGGCGCGATCGCGACCGACTTCAGCGTGCCGACGACGTCGGTGAACCAGAGGCGAACGAATTTGATCCCTCGCTCTTCAATGGTGCGAAGAACGAAGTCCCGTTGCTTGTCCATCCAGACCCCTCCTGTTTCGACCCTCAGGCTACTGCCTCCGACCGGGGCCCGCGGGGCGCCCGAGGCGCGCCGTAGACTGGCGCCCATGTCAGCGCAGCCCGTGAAACGCGTTCGAACCCGCCACTTCCAGAACGCGAAGGACTCCGGTGTCCGCATCACCGGGCTGACCAGCTACGACCAGCTGACGGCGAAGATCTTCGACGACGCCGGGATCGACTTCCTCCTCGTGGGCGACTCCGCCGGCAACACGGTGCTCGGCTACGACACCACTCTGCCCGTCACCGTCGACGAGCTCATCCCGCTGGCACGTGCCGTCGCCGGAGCCGTCGAGCGCGCCTTCGTCGTCGCCGACATGCCCTTCGGCTCCTACGAGTCGGGTGCCGACGACGCGCTGCACACGGCGTTCCGCTTCATGAAGGAGACGCACGCGCACGCGGTGAAGCTCGAGGGCGGGGTCCGCTCCGCCGAGCAGATCCGGCGCATCGTCGAGGCGGGCATCCCCGTGATGGCGCACATCGGCTTCACGCCGCAGAGCGAGCACGGGCTCGGCGGCCACATGGTCCAGGGACGCGGCGAGGGCATCGAGCAGCTGCTCGCCGACGCGCGCGCCGTCCAGGAGGCCGGTGCGTTCGCCGTGGTCCTCGAGATGGTGCCCGCGGACGCGGCACGTCAGGTGACGGAGGAGCTGCGCATCCCCACGATCGGAGTCGGAGCGGGACCGCACGTCGACGGACAGCTGCTCGTGTGGACGGACTTCGCCGGATTCACCACCGGCCGCATCCCCCGCTTCGTGAAGCAGTACGCGGATCTGCGCGGCGTGCTCACCGGAGCGGTCACCGCGTACCGGGACGACGTGGAGTCCGGCGCCTACCCCGGCGCCGAGCACAGCTACGAGTAGCCGCGGTCAGCGGTCCTCGGCGGCGTCCTCCTCGGCCCACTTGCGGCTGTTCTCGTGCAGCCGCTCGAGGGCGTGCTCCGCCTCCTCGCGAGAGGAGAAGGGTCCTACCCGGTCGACGGAGGGGGACACGAATCCCTGCTCCACCGTGCCGGCCTTGAGGTTGTACCACCAGGAGTTCGCGTCGCCGTCAGCCATGCCGCGATCCTACGCCGCAGCCCGCGTCGGTCCGCACCCCCGCCCTTCGCTAGCATGGCCGCTATGACTGCTGCGGCGACCGCCATCGGGATCGACATCGGGGGAACGGGCATCAAGGGGGCCTCGGTGGACCTGGCCGCGGGCACCCTGCTCAGCGACCGGATGAAGCTCGCCACTCCCCCGGGCGGCACGCCGAAGGACATCGTCGCCACCGTCCAGCAGATCCTCGAGAAGATCCCGGACCTGCCCTCGGACACCCCGGTCGGCATCTGCTTCCCCGCCGTCGTCGTCCACGGACGGACGATGTCGGCGGCGAACGTGTCGGACGAGTGGATCGGCCTCGAGGCCGAGAAGCTGTTCGAGGACGCGATCGGCCGGAACATCTTCTTCGTCAACGACGCCGATGCGGCGGGCTACGCCGAGTCGCGCTTCGGAGCGGCGAAGGACAAGGAGGGCCTGGTCATCATGACCACCCTCGGCACCGGCATCGGGACGGCGCAGATCCACGACGGGATCCTCATCCCCAACGCCGAGCTCGGCCACCTCGAGATCCACGGCGGCGACTACGAGAAGAAGGCCTCGTTCGCCGCCAAGGAGCGCGACGACCTCGATTACAAGCACTGGGCGAAGCGCCTGCAGCGCTACTACTCCCACCTCGAGGCGCTGCTCTGGCCCGATCTCTTCATCGTCGGCGGCGGCATCTCCAAGCACCACGACGAGTTCCTCCCGCTGCTCGACCTGCGCACCCCGATCATCCCGGCGGCGCTCCGCAACAACGCCGGCATCCTCGGCGCGGCCGCGCTCGCAGGGCGGGGCTGAGTCTTTTTCCTCGGCGGTCCCCGCCCGCCGAGGCGCGGTCGGCCTCGGGAGGTGACGCGTTCCGGGGAGCGGGGTGCGGACGGCTACGGCGAAACGCTGGTACGCGTTTCGCCGTCTCGCCTGGTGCGTGGCGCCGTGGCGCACGGACGTGATCGGACCTTCGGGGTCCAGCGGTCGCGGTGAGCCACGACGGGGCGGGGGCACCTGGTCCTCGGCGGTCGATCCGCAGCGGCGTCTCAGGACCGTCCTCCGGGACCGTCGCCTGCCGGACGTCGTGCTGCACCGCTTCGTCCGCAGGAGGCAGCGCGAGAGATGGACCGCGCCAGTCCTGTCGAGTGGCGGCGCAAGGATGTATCGAGACCCGGGAACCGCCACGGCAGGCCGTCGCGCTGCCTGCGGGCGGGAGCGCGAGCTCGGCGACCGGCGGAGACGCGAGATGCCCCGCCGGGGCGGGGCATCTCGTGGCGAAGGGGTCGGCTGATACGCCGGGTTCTGTTCACGCCGCGCCTCTCGGCGGGCGCTGGACGGCCATCTCTCTCGGAGCCACGTCGCCGTGACCCTCCAGCGGTCTACCCGAGGACCCGACGAGCAGCCGCATCGTCCTCTGTCTGACCTTGCTCCGGGCGAGGTTTACCGAGCGGACCGGATCACTCCGGCCCCTGGTGGTCTCTTACACCACCGTTTCACCCTTACCGCCGGCCGGAGCCGACGGCGGTCTGTTCTCTGTGGCACTGTCTCGCGGGTCGCCCCGGGTGGGTGTTGCCCACCGCCCTGCTCTGCGGAGCCCGGACGTTCCTCGGCACCACGGCTCTCGCCGCGGTGACGCGACCGTCTTGCCGGCCCGTTCGCCCGTCCAGTGTACGGCTCAGGCGAGGGTGGACTCCTCGCCGCGCACCAGGATGCAGCCGCTGTCGGGGCAGAGGACGACCTCGTCGGGAGCGGAGGCGCGGATCCAGGAGAGGTCCGACTCGGTGAGGGCGACGCCGCTCCCCTCCGACACCTTCCCACGGAGGAGGGCCGCGCCGACCCCGTAGCGGGCACGCTGCTTCTCGTACAGCTCGACCAGGTCCTCCGGAAGCATCGTCACCAGGTCGGCGCGGTCCCGGGCGAGCGCCTCCTGCTTGTCGCGGAGCTTCTCGGCCTGCGCGTCGCGCTCCTCGGCGAGGGTCCCGAGCGAGGCGACGACCTCGTCGCGCTCGGCCTGAGCCGCGGCGACCTCGGACTCGATGCCCTCGATCCGCTCCATCAGGGTCAGCTCGATGTCCTCGAGGTCTCCCCGCCGCTTCACGAGGGAGGTGATCTCGCTCTCGAGCGCGGCGATGTCCTTGGCCGCGGAGGCGGTCTGCAGGCGGTCGCGATCGCGGGTGAGGCGCTTCTCGACCACGCTGACGTCGGACTCGATGCGCCCGAGCTCGGTGCGCACGTCCTCGAGGCGCCCGGTCCGCTCGGCGAGGGAGCGGCGGGTCTCGTTGTCGCGGGCCTGCATCGCCTGGATCCGCGCGATCTGCGGGAGCGTCGCGAGGGCGTGGCGCAGCTGCGCGCCCCTCGTGTCCAGACTCGCCAGAGTCAGGAGTTCGCGCTGGTGTGCGGGGCTGGCTTTCACGTGGCGGTCCTCGTTCCCGGCGCGCAGTACGGGCGCGCCGCGTCCATTCTCCCGTGCCCGCGGCGGGTCAGTGCACGATCGCGAAATCCCACGGGTCGGTGCGGGTCTCGCTCACCTCGACGGTGACCGTGGGCAGGGCCTCCCGCAGCGCGGTCGCGGCGACGTCGAGCCACAGCCACTCGCTCGCCCAGTGCGAGACGTCGATGAGGGCGGGCCCGGTGCCGTGCAGGGCCTTCTCGCGCGCCTCGGAGGCCGGGTGGTGCCGGAGGTCGGCGGTGATGAACACGTCGCTCGTGCGGACGGCGGGGGCGTCCAGGAGGGAGTCCCCCGCTCCCCCGCAGAGCGACACGCGGCGCACGGGTGTCTCGTAGGCGCCCGCGGCCCGCACTCCCCCTGCGGTGGCCGGCAGGAGCTCGGCCACGGCTCCGGCCAGGCGTCCGAGCGTCACCTCCTCGGGCAGATCGCCCACCCGGCCGAGCCCGACCGACGGGTCGGCGCCCGGGACGATCGGAGTCGTGCCGGTCAGGCCGAGGCGGGTCGCGATCACGTCCGAGACGCCGTCCGCGACGATGTCGGCGTTCGTGTGGGCCGAGATCAGTGCGCAGCCGCCCCGGACGAGGTCCACGAGCAGGCGGCCCTTGTAGCCGTCCTCGGCGATCGAGGTGACGCCGCGCAGCAGCAGCGGGTGGTGCGCGACCAGGAGCTGGTATCCGCCGTCGACGGCCTCCGCGACGGTGTCGGAGACCACGTCGACCGTGAGCAGGATCCGCTCCACCGCGGCGTCGGGGTCGCCGGTGACCAGGCCGGGCGCGTCCCAGCTCTCGGCGGCCGCCTCGGGCCAGAGACGGTCGATGACGGCGTGGACGTCGCGCAGTGAGGGCATGCGTCCAGGGTAGGGCCGCTCAGGGCGGGTGGTCGGTCTCCACGGCGCGGATCCCGGCGTCGGCCGCCGCGTCCAGGTCGGCTCGCGGGTGGTCGTCCGACTCCAGCAGGAGGAGGGTGATGCCGCCGTACCGCTCGATCTCGAGCAGGCCCGCGACTCCGGAGGCGGCGAGCACGTGGCCGCCGATCCCTCCGGTGGTGTCGACGACGTGCGTGTGCAGGCCGGCGACGCTGATCCCCTGGAACGGCTGCGGGCCGACGAAGCCCAGCAGCGTGCCCTCGACGCCGGTCGGCCGGACCTCGTGCTGGTCGCGCATCGCGTCCGGCAGGCGGCGGTAGGGCTCCGCCCGCGCGATCGGCCGGCGCAGGGTCGGGGTCTCCGCCCTCGCGCGCAGGCGGACGCCGACGAAGACGTCCGGAGTGGGCACGAGCGAGCGCACTGCGGCCAGTCTGCCGAGCGGCGCGATCGGGAGCCGTCGCGGCGCACGGTCGGTGGTCCGTGCTTGCCTGGGGACCATGAACGAGTACCTGCCCTGGGCCGTCGCGGCCGCCCTGCTCCTGGCCCTCCTCATCACGGTCGTCGTCGGCCGCCGACGGCGCACTGCGGCGGGAGCGGCGGCGGAGCAGGCCGCGAAGGAGGCCTCGGAGGAGCACCAGCGAACGATCACCGAGCGCGACCGGAGCCACGAGGCGGCGCTGAAGGCATTGACGGGCGCGCGCGACGCCGAGCGCGACCTCAGTCGGACCGAGCTCGAGACGGCGCAGGAGGAGGTCGAGCAGACCCGTGACGCGCTCGCCAGGACCTGGAGCAGCGAGGCCGTCTCGCACACCCTGATCCGGGAGGCGTGCGCCTCGGCGGGGCTGTCCGGCGTCCTCGCCACGAACGTCGTCTTCGTACCGGTCGACGCGCGCACGACGCGCCGCTTCCTCGCGCAGATCGACCATCTGCTGCTCACCCGGCACGGCGCGCTCATCATCGAGGCCAAGTACTGGCAGGGGGTCGTCTTCGACGGCGTGCGACCCGGTACTGTCCACCCCTCCTACGGCGTCCTCCTCGACGAGGACGCCCTGCCCGAGGCCTTCGCGGTTCAGATCGCACCGGGGACGGTGTCGCGGTGGACGGTGCGCACGCATGTCGAGCAGCACGTCCCCGCCCGGCAGGTCCGGATCCAGGCCGCGAGGCTCAAGGAGCACCTGGCCCTGAACGTTCTGCCCACGCCGTGGTTCGAGACGGCCGTGCTCTACAGCCACCCCGACGTCAGGACGTACGCGCCCGGATGGCAGGGCACGGGAGCGGCACGGACGAGGATCCTGACGGGAGTCGACGAGCTGACGGACGCTCTGGCCGATCTCGCACGGCGCCCGAACACCACGATCGGGGAGGACGCCTGGGGCGAGCTCTCCGGATTCCTCGCCGGATGCGGCGGCCATGTGGAGCCGGTCGGGCCGACGCGTGCGTGACCAGCAGGGGGACCCGGCGGCCGGGCGGGTACGGTCATGACCGGCCTGAGCCGGACAGGACGGCGCCAGACCCTGTAGCGCCGTGAACGACGAAGGTCCGCACTCCCGGAGGAGTGCGGACCTGTTCGGTGGATCCGAGGGGATTCGAACCCCTGACCCCCTGCATGCCATGCAGGTGCGCTACCAGCTGCGCCACGGACCCGTGTTTTGTTCTCTCTTGCTTCGTACTGTCTTTCGCTGTCTCCGCCCGGCGGAAGCAACTCGAATAAACTACAACACGATTCGCGTGAAGTGAAATCGAGCGCTGTCGCCGGGCGTGTTCGTCAGTTCGAGGACGTCGACGAGTCGACGGCGACGGGCTGCTCGAGGGTGAACGGCACCGTCGGGCAGTCCTTCCAGAGGCGCTCGAGCGAGTAGTACATGCGGTCCTCCTCGTGGAAGACGTGCACGACGAGGTCGCCGAAGTCGAGGAGGATCCAGCGGCCCTCCGCACGGCCCTCGCGGCGCAGCAGCTTGGCGCCGGAGTCGTTCAGGCGGTCCTCCACCTCGTTCGCGATCGCGACCACGTTGCGCTCGGAGCGGCCGGTGGCGAGGAGGAAGATGTCGACCAGCGGCAGCGGCCCCGAGACGTCGAGGGCGACGAGGTCCTCACCGCCCTTGGAGTCGGCGGCGGTGGCCGCGAGCTGGAGCAGGGCGCGGGCGGAATCGGTCGCAGTCATGAAGCCTTCAGTGTCGGTGGTGGAGATCAGAAGATGTTGAGCACGAAGCCGCCGATGAACAGCGCGATCGCGCCGACCAGCAGGACGGCCGCGGTGATCGCGAGGACCACCGGGACGCTCACGCCGGCGCGCTTCTGCGGCGCGATCATCGAGGTGCCGGCGGCGTGGGTGGAGACGGCGCTGGACGCCCGGACCGGCTCGGACTCGCCGACGGGCTGCTCGCGGTCGATGCGGTCGACGTAGCGGTCCACATCGGGCGAGTCGTAGAGGTTCGGGTGCTGGCCCGTGGAGCCGAGGCTGCGCGGGAGGTCGAACGAGCCGGTGACGAGGATCTCCCCCGTGTCCGTGCCGACTGTCGCGCCGGGGCCCGTGGTCGGCAGGATCAGCGCGTTGGTGGTGGTGACGGCACCGGTGGCGGCGACTCCGCTCGCGATGAGGGAGTCGAACGAGGCGTCCACCTCCTCCTTCGACTTGCTGTCGAGCTCCTCGGTGATGGCGAGGTGCTCGATCGGCGGCTCGAAGCTCCCGGTGATCTCGGTGGCCTTCTCGTCGGCGATGTCGAGGGATCCGCCCACCGACGCGAAGAGCGCGGTGTTCAGGTGCGGCTGCTCGGGCTGCTCGCCGGCCGTCGGCTGCTCGTCGTCCGCGTCCCGCTCGTCGGAGGCGTCCGCGGACGGCGTCTCGTCGGCGGAGGAGGAGCTCTCGATCTCGGCCTCGTGCACCTCGGCCGCGTCGGCCTCGTCGGCGTCCGCGGTCGCATCGGAGGCGGACTCGTCCGCCTCCTCCTCGGACGCCTCGGGGGCGTCCTCGGTGACGACGTCCTCGTCGCCCTCCGGCTCCTGCTCCGCTGCACCCTCGGGCACCGGCTCCGCATCACGGGACTCGTCGGCCGCCTCGATCACGGGGACCGCCCCGGTCGGCGGGAGCGCCGAGGCGCGCTCGACGTCGTCGGAGCGCTCGTCGTCGGACCGCTCCTCCTCGGCGGGCGGCTCCGCCTCCGGTGCGGCGGCGACCTTCTCCGCCTGCTGCTGCGCCAGCAGTGCGCGCAGCTCCCGACGGGTCAGCTGGCGGCCCGTGGCGTTCTCGGTGGCGACGATCTCCATCGAGGAGGTGCGCAGGTCGGGCTCGCTCGCGGGGCTCGGCTCGACGGGGGTGATCCGCAGGGCCTGGGTGGGGGTCAGCACCGGCATGTCGCCGGCGGTGGTGGCGGTCGCGGTGGCAGCTCGGCGGGACGTCGTCGGAACGGCGGCGGTCGTGGCCGCACCGGCCTCGCGCCTCTCGCGCTCGCGGATCTCGCGCCGGGTGAGCGGCTTCTCCTCGGGCTGAACTGTCATGACGTGCTCCGATACAGGTGGTGCTTCGAGATGTACTGGACGACACCGTCGGGAACCAGGTACCAGACCGGATGACCCCGGTTGACGCGGCTCCGACAGTCGGTCGAGGAGATCGCCAGTGCCGGAATCTCCAACAAGGATACGTCCTGGGCCGGCAATCCCGAAACGTTGAGGACGTGCCCCGGCCGGCTGACGGCGACGAAGTGGGCCAGCTCCCACAGCTCGTCGTAGTCCTTCCAGCTCAGGATCTGAGCGACCGCGTCCGCGCCGGTGATGAAGAACAGCTCGGCGTCGGGGTGCGCGGCGTGGATGTCGCGCAGGGTGTCGATCGTGTAGGTCGTGCCGATGCGGTCAACGTCGACGCGGCTGACGGTGAAGCGCGGGTTCGACGCCGTCGCGATCACCGTCATCAGGTACCGGTGCTCGGCGGAGGTCACCGTCTTCTTGTGCCACGGCTGGCCGGTGGGCACGAAGACGACCTCGTCCAGGTCGAACGACTGGGCCACCTCGGAGGCGGCGACCAGGTGACCGTGGTGGATCGGGTCGAAGGTGCCGCCCATCACGCCGATGCGCGGACGCCGCGGGCCTCCGCTCGCGGCGGACGTCACGATCGCTGGGCTCCCCGCCTAGTGTCCGTGACCGTGCTGGTCGTGGGAGCCGGCGCCGGTCTTGTGCGAGTGGCGGTTCGCCACGTCCCGGTAGCTCCAGGTGACGAAGCCGAGGGCCGTGAAGGCGACGGCGGCGATCAGGCCGAAGACGATCGGGGGGAACGGCAGCTCCGTGTGGGCCGCTGCTTCGGCGAGGACGGTCGTCGCGAGGGACATGCAGTGCTCCTTGGAGGTCGTGGTCGCCCCGGCGGGGCTCCGACGAGTCTACCCGGACGCCGCTCGACGGCGGATCGCCGGTCCGGGCGCTAGGCGCGGACCTGTCCCGCGCCGCGCAGCATCCACTTCGTGCTGGTCAGCTCGGGAAGACCCATGGGGCCCCGAGCGTGCAGCTTCTGCGTCGAGATGCCGACCTCGGCGCCGAACCCGAACTCGCCGCCGTCGGTGAAGCGGGTGGAGGCGTTGACCATCACGACCGCGGAGTCGACCTCGGCGAGGAAGCGCTCGGCGCTCCGGAGGTCGTTCGTCACGATCGACTCGGTGTGGTGGGTGGAGTACCGGTCGATGTGGCCCATCGCGGCGTCGAGGTCGTCGACGATCGCGACGGCGACGTCGAGCGAGTAGTACTCCGCGGACCAGTCCTCGTCGGTGGCGGGCACCGCGTCGGGCCAGAGCGCCGCGACGCGCTCGTCGCCGTGCACGGTCACTCCCGCTTCCGCGAGCCGGCCGAGGACGGGCGGGAGGAGGCGCTCGGCGGCGTCGCGGTGGACGAGGAGGGTCTCGAGGGCGTTGCAGGTGCTCGGACGCTGCACCTTGGCGTTGTGGACGATGTCCACGGCCCACTGCTCGTCGGCACTGGCGTCGAGGAAGACGTGGACGACTCCGGCGCCCGTCTCGATCACGGGGACCGTCGACTCCGTCACGACCGACTCGATGAGGCCCGCGCTCCCCCGCGGCACCAGGACGTCGACGTAGCCGCGCGCTCGCATGAGGGCCTTCGCGCCCTCGCGGCCGTGGTCGTCGACCGTCTGCACCAGCTCGGCGGGCAGGCCGACGGAGGCGACGGCCTCCTGCAGCAGCTCCACCAGGACGCGGTTCGTGTTCTCCGCGGCCGTGCCTCCACGCAGGATCACGGCGTTCCCGCTCTTGAGGGCGAGCGCCGCGATGTCGATGGTGACGTTCGGGCGCGCCTCGTAGATCGCTCCGACCACGCCGAACGGGACCCGCACCTGGGTGAGGGAGGCGCCGTTGGGCAGGTTCGATCCCCGCACCGTCTGCCCGACCGGATCGGTGAGCCCGACGACCGCGACGACGGCGTCGGCGAGGGACCCCAGGCGCGCCGCATCGAGGCGGAGGCGGTCCTGCAGGCCCGCGCTCATCCCGCTCTCGCGACCCCGCTGGAGGTCGAGCTCGTTCGCCGGGACGACGCGCGCGGCGCTCGAGCGCACCGCGTCGGCGATGGCGAGCAGAGCCCGGTTCTTGAGGTCGGTGGTCGCACTGCGGAGGGAGCGCGACGCGACGCGGGAAGCGGCGAACCGCTCGGTCAGCGCACTGCTGTCGGGGGTCGTCTGCGGCATCCGGCCAGTGTAGAGGCAGACGACCCCGGCGGCGGGAGTCAGCTCTCCTCGCCGGCCTCCGTGCCGTCGCCCTCGTCGGCGACGCGCCAGACGCCGCCCTGGCGCTCGCGCTCGAGCTCCGCGCGGGCCTCGGCCTTGGCGTCCATCCGCTCGAAGTAGTCCTCGCGACGCTCGTTGCGGGTCTTGCGCCGGTTGTCCTCGAGGCGGAGGTCCGTTCCGCGGGGCGCGGTGATGAGCTCGGCCGTCGAGGTGAGGGTCGGCTCCCAGTCGAAGACGACGCCGTCGCCGGGGCCGATGACGACGGTGGAGCCGGCGACCGCTCCAGCCGAGAACAGGCCGTTCTCGACTCCGAGCTTGGCCAGGCGGTCGGCGAGGAAGCCGACGGCCTCGTCGTTCGTGAAGTCGGTCTGCGCGACCCAGCGCACGGGCTTGGTGCCCAGGACCCGGTACACGTAGCCGTACGAGCCGCCCTCGACCCGGATCTCGAAGTCCTTCTCGTCCACGGCGCGGGGGCGGATGGTGATGCGCTCCACCCGCGGCACGGCGGCGAGCTCGAGGCGGTGCTTCTCGACGATCTCGGCGAGGGCGAACGTCAGTTGGCGGAGTCCCGAGTGGCTGACCGTCGAGATCTCGAACACGCGGTAGCCGCGGCCCTCGAGGTCGGCCCGGACGAAGTCGGCCAGTTCCTGGGCCTCGGGCACGTCGACCTTGTTGAGCGCGATCAGCTGCGGGCGCTCGATCAGCGGCACCTGTCCGTCGCCGACGGGGTACGCCGCCAGCTCGCCGAGGATGATGTCGAGGTCGGTCAGCGGGTCGCGGCCGGGCTCGAGCGTGGCGCAGTCGAGCACGTGGACGAGCGCGGTGCAGCGCTCGACATGGCGGAGAAACTCCAGGCCCAGGCCCTTGCCCTCGCTCGCGCCCTCGATGAGACCGGGCACGTCGGCGACGGTGAACCGCGACTCCCCCGCCTGCACGACGCCGAGGTTGGGCGCGAGGGTCGTGAACGGGTAGTCCGCGATCTTCGGCTTGGCCGCCGAGATCGCCGCGACGAGGCTCGACTTGCCCGCCGAGGGGAACCCGACGAGCGCGACGTCCGCGACGGTCTTCAGCTCGAGGACGACGTCGCCCTCCCAGCCCGGCGTGCCGAGCAGCGCGAAGCCGGGCGCCTTGCGCTTCGTGGTGGCGAGCGAGGCGTTGCCGAGCCCGCCCTGCCCGCCCGGAGCGATGACGAACCGGAGGCCCGGCTCGTCCATGTCGATCAACTGGTCGCCGTCGGGCGACTTGACGACCGTGCCGACCGGGACGGGGAGCTCCATGAGCTCGCCGTTCCCGCCCGCGCGGTGGTCGCCCATGCCGGGACCGCCGTTCTCGGAGCTGCGGTGCGGGTGGCGGTGGTAGGCGAGCAGCGTCGTCGTCTGCGGGTCGGCGACGAGGACGATGTCGCCCCCGTGCCCGCCGTTGCCGCCGTCGGGGCCGGCGAGCGGCTTGAACTTCTCGCGACGGACGGAGACGCAGCCGTTGCCGCCGTGGCCGGCACGCAGATGCAGCGTGACGTTGTCGACGAAGGTGACCATGGTGTGAATCCGTCCGTGAGTGCGTGCGGCGCCGGGATGCCGGCGCCGGGGGGCTGTGCCCCGGTAAACGCGCAAGGGGCGAGCCGAAGCCCGCCCCTTGCGTCCTGTGCCTGTGCGGCCGAGGAGGTCGACCCTACTGGGCGGCCGCCACGATGTTGACGACCTTGCGGCCGCCCTTGCTGCCGAACTCGACAGCGCCCGCCGAGAGGGCGAACAGGGTGTCGTCGCCACCGCGTCCGACGTTCGCGCCGGGGTGGAAGTGCGTGCCGCGCTGGCGGACGATGATCTCGCCCGCGTTCACGACCTGGCCGCCGAAGCGCTTGACGCCGAGACGCTGCGCGTTCGAGTCGCGACCGTTGCGAGTGGAGCTCGCGCCCTTCTTGTGTGCCATTTCTCATCTCCTCGAGACCGGGGGGCCGCAGCCCCGTACTGTTGCCCTGCAGGGCGATGGCTCGCTCCGCAGGTCAGCTCAATTCCTTTGCAGGACTACTTGATGCCAGTGACCTTGACGCGCGTGAGGTCCTGACGGTGCCCCTGGCGCTTCTTGTAACCGGTCTTGTTCTTGAACTTCTGGATGATGATCTTCGGACCACGGAGGTCCTCGAGCACCTCGGCGGTGACGGTGACGCCCGCGAGGGTCGCCGCGTCCGAGGTGATCGACTCACCGTCGACGAGCAGCACGGCAGGAAGCTGCACGGTGCCGTTCTCGTCGGCCTTGACGCGGTCCATCGTCACGATGGTGCCGACCTCGACCTTCTCCTGCCGACCGCCGGCGCGCACAACTGCGTAAACCACTTCTCGTACCTGTTTCTCGTCTGGACGGAGCGGAGGCCTCGTCCGGGGCTTGTAGGGACGGGGCTGAGCCCCGGTCTTCCGGTTCGTACCCGTCTCCTCACGACACGAGGGAACCGGCACCGCGGCCCGCGCCCCGTGAGGGGCGGAGCGACAACGGAAATCTGCGTGAGCACATGGATCGCGCCACACCAACGGTCAAGAGTACGGGATCCGCGCTCCACGGTCAAACGCACACGACTGCGAAGCCGTGTCCACCCGACCGGCGACCCCGTCACGATAGTCGAGGAGGAGGCGCGTGGACGGACGGCGCGCCGCCTACGATCGGGGAATGGCCATCCTCGTCGACGCCGCGCGCTGGCCGGCGCACGGCCGGCTGTGGGCGCACCTCGTGAGCGACGTCTCGCTCGAGGAGCTCCACGACTTCGCGCGCCGTCTCGGCGTGCCCGAGCGCGGCTTCGACCTGGACCACTACGACGTGCCCGAGGAGCGGATCGACGAGTTCGTCGCCGCGGGCGCGGTCCCCGTCGGCGCGCGGGAGCTGGTCGAGCGGCTGAGGCGGAGCGGGCTCCGCGTCCGCGGGCGCGACCGGGACGCCGAGAGGGCCCGGCGCCGGCTCTCGCCGGGCACCGGGCCCTCCTGACACCGGGTCGCGCTACTGGTCGGCGCGGCGCGGGGTCTGCTCGGGGATGACCGCGACTCCGGTGAGCGCGGCCGTCGTGACGCGCCGGCTCTTCGCACGGCCCTGGCCGGGCTGCTTCGGGGCCGGCAGAGCGTCGAGCACGGAGTCGAGCAGGTGCTCGGCGACCTCGCTGCGGACGCGGCGCGGAGGCGTGACCGGCGCGATCGGGATGTCGAGGATCGGCGCGGCAGCGGCCGGCTCGATCTCCTTCTCGACCGGGGTCTCGACGGGAGCCGACTCGACGGCCGCCGTCTCGGCGGCCTCCTGGCGCGGCTCGCGGTCGCGGCTGCGACGACGGCGCTCGCCCCGGGCGGGACGCTCGCCGCGACGACTCGGCTCGGACGGCTGCTCCTCGGGTGCCGTGGCGGACTCCTCCGGCGCCATGGCCTCGACGGTCTCGGCGGCGTCCTCGACCAGCGCGGCCGCCTCCTCCGCCGCCTGGCGCACGGCCTGGGGGTGGATGGTGCTGGCGGCGATCTGCGCGAGCGCGTTCTTCGCGTCGTCCGTGATGGCGTGGGTGCTGATCGGCTTGGTCGCCGGCGCGCCCTGCCCGTTCTGCCCGCCGTTCGAGCGCCCGGAGGCGGCGGGCTGCTGCTCGCCGCCCTTGCCCCGGCGGCGCTGCTCCTGCTGCGGAGCGGCGGTCGACCGGTGCTTGAGCACGGGGTCGTGGTGGACGATGACGCCGCGCCCGGCGCAGATCTCGCAGTTCTCGCTGAAGGTCTCGAGCAGGCCCAGGCCCAGCTTCTTTCGGGTCATCTGCACGAGGCCGAGCGAGGTGACCTCGGCGACCTGGTGCTTCGTCCGGTCGCGGCTCAGGCACTCGACCAGGCGGCGGAGCACGAGGTCGCGGTTGGACTCGAGCACCATGTCGATGAAGTCGACGACGATGATGCCGCCGATGTCGCGCAGGCGCAGCTGGCGGACGATCTCCTCGGCCGCCTCCAGGTTGTTCTTCGTGACCGTCTCCTCGAGGTTCCCGCCCGAGCCGACGAACTTGCCGGTGTTGACGTCGACCACCGTCATCGCCTCGGTGCGGTCGATCACGAGCGAGCCGCCGCTGGGCAGCCACACCTTGCGCTCCAGCGCCTTCTCGATCTGCTCCGTGATGCGGAACTCGTCGAACGCGTCCTTGTCACCCGTGTAGACCTCGACGCGCTCGAGCAGATCGGGTGCGACCTGGCTGAGGTAGAGCTCGATGGTCTCGCGGGCGTCGTCGCCGGCGATGACCATCTTCTCGAAGTCCTCGTTGAAGACGTCGCGGACGATCTTGATCAGCAGGTCCGGCTCGCTGTGCAGGAGAGCGGGAGCCTGCCCGCTCGCGGCCTTCGCGCTGAGAGCCGTCCACTGCGCGGTCAGGCGCTCGACGTCGACGGTCAGCTGCTCCTCCGTGGCGCCCTCGGCCGCGGTCCGGACGATGACGCCCACGTTCTCGGGCAGCACCTCCTTGAGGATCTTCTTCAGGCGGGCGCGCTCGGTGTCCGGGAGCTTCCGCGAGATGCCGTTCATCGAACCGTTGGGCACGTAGACGAGGTAGCGGCCGGGGAGCGAGATCTGGCTCGTGAGACGGGCGCCCTTGTGGCCGACGGGGTCCTTCGTGACCTGGACGAGGACCCGGTCGCCGGGCTTGAGCGCGAGCTCGATCCGGCGGGGGCCGCCGGCGTTGTTCGCGGCGTCCCAGTCGACCTCGCCGGAGTAGAGCACTGCGTTGCGCCCGCGTCCGATGTCGACGAAGGCGGCCTCCATGCTCGGGAGGACGTTCTGCACGCGGCCGAGGTAGACGTTGCCGATGAGCGACGCCTCCTGCGAGCGGGCGACGTAGTGCTCGGCGAGGACGCCGTCCTCGAGCACGCCGATGCGGATGCTGTCCTCCTTCGAGCGGACGACCATGACGCGGTCGACCGCCTCCCGGCGGGCGAGGAACTCGGACTCGGTGACGACCGTGCGGCGCCGGCCGGCGTCGCGGCCGTCGCGGCGGCGCTGCTTCTTGGCCTCGAGGCGGGTCGAGCCCTTGATGCGCTGCGGCTCGGTGATGAGCTCGGGCTCGCGGGCCTCGCGCTGCTCGCGCGGCTGGCGGACCCGGACGACGGTGTTCTCGGGGTCGTCGGAGCCGGACCTCTCGCTCTCGCCGCTGCGGCGGCGCGAGCGGCGGCGGACGGAGCCCTGCTCCTCGGCCGGGCTCTCGCGCTCCTCCTGGACGCCCAGCGGCGCACCGCGGGGAGGCAGCGGAGCCAGCTCGACGTAGTCGGGCAGGACCGGCGCCTGGAACAGCAGCGACGGGCTCGGCAGTGCGGGCCGTCGCGGCTCCTCCTGCTCGGCGCCCGGAGTCTGCGGGAGGGCGTTGAAGAACACCGCGCCCGTCGACGTCGACGGCTCGGCCGCCTCCGCGGCGCTCCCGGTCTCGGGCAGCTCGGTGCCCTCGGCTCCGGTCTGGTCGGTCTCGTTGCTGTCGATGATCGTCTCCCCTGTCGCTGGCGCGCTCGACTCGGTCCGCCGGGTAGCCCGGCGGCCACCGAAGAGGCGGCTGATCTTCCTGGCCCCGCTGCGGGGCTCGTCGCGGTCCCGATCGGATCCGCTCGTACTGTTGTCTTCCACCATTCCTGGTGCACTCCTCGGCCGGGTCGTCCGCCGCGTCGTCTTCCCGGATGCTTCTCTCGTGCGAGGGGCCTCGGCCCGCCGCGAATCCTTCCGCTCCCCCGGTCCCGTCGCGCTCGTGGCGCGGGACTCCGGTTGCAGCTGCACTCTCGGAACTGACTATCCGACACTCGCTCCTCCGCGGTGCGACCTGCGGTCGACTCCCGGCGGAGCGGAGATCCGGCGCGTCCATTCGCGGAACGCTGTCGATCTCCTGTGGCCCGGTACTCGCCCGGTAAACCTTCTTCGCGTCGATGCGGGGTCCCCCGGACCGACGGCTCCGATTATCGCACGCATTCCCAGAGGCGCCGATCCGGCGCGTGCCATAATCCCCCGGTGTCCAGCGATCCCGGGGTGCGCGACGCCCCCACCCAGCAGCGCCCCGTCGTCTTCGCCGTCCTGCTGATCGTCCTCGGCGTGATCGGCTGGACCGCCGCCTTCGCCCTCACGAACGACAAGTTCGCCGCTCTCGAGAACCCGGATGCGGGCCTCGGCTGCGACTTCAGCCTGCTCGTGCAGTGCAGTGCGAACCTGAACTCGGTGCAGGGCGCGGTCTTCGGCTTCCCGAACCCTCTCATCGGCCTGGCGGCCTGGATCGCGCCGATCGTGGTGGGGCTGGGCCTGCTCGCGGGCGCCCGGTTCGACCGGTGGTTCTGGGCGGCCTTCAACGTCGGCTTCCTGCTGGCACTGGTGTTCGTGGGCTGGCTCATCGCGACGAGCGTCTTCGCGCTCGGAACGCTCTGCCCCTGGTGCATGCTCACCTGGGCCGTCGTCATCCCGGGCTTCTGGCTGGTGACGCTCCGCAACCTCCGTGAGGGCGTGTTCCCCGTCCCCGCCGGGGTGCGCCGCTTCGCCGGTGCCGCCTACGGCTGGGTCCCGTTCATCACGCTGCTCTGCTACCTGCTGATCGCGGTGATCGCGCAGGTGAGGCTGAACGTGCTCGCCTACCTCTGACGGACGTCGTCAGAGGCAGGCGGCCGAGCGGCTCAGGCGAACCAGAGGCCGAGCTCGCGCGCGGCCGACTCCTCGGAGTCGGACCCGTGCACGAGGTTCTGCTGGACCTTGAGGCCCCAGTCGCGGCCGAGGTCGCCGCGGATGGTGCCGGGAGTGGCCGTGGTCGGGTCGGTGGTGCCGGCGAGGGCGCGGAAGCCCTCGATCACACGGTCGCCCGCGATGCGCAGGGCGACGATCGGGCCGCTCTCCATGAACTCGACGAGCGGCTCGTAGAAGGGCTTTCCCTCGTGCTCGGCGTAGTGGGCGGCGAGCAGCTCGCGGTCGGCCTCGACGAGCTTCACGTCGACGAGGGAGTAGCCCTTCGCCTCGATGCGGCGGAGGATCTCGCCGGTGAGGTTGCGGGCGACGCCGTCGGGCTTGACGAGGACGAGGGTCTCCTGAGTGGCCATGGTTCAGCGGTCTCCTTCGGTGGGATCGGTGGGCTCCGCCGCCCGGCGCGTCTGAGCGTCGAGGCGGGTGCCGGTCACCATGCAGTACGTCCACAGCGCCACGAAGGCGGCGCCGATCACGTACATGATCGGGACCAGCAGGCCCGAGGCCACGATAACGAACTGCAGCACCCAGCCGATGCGGAAGCCGACCGGCCGGTTCAGCAGGCCCAGAGTGGCGACGAGCGCGAGGCAGACCACCGCTCCCCCGACCAGCACGATCACGGGGTCGGCCGCCTTCAGCCCGAAGGCCACCAGGGTGGCGAGGAAGACGATGACCGCCTCGAAGCCGAGCACGATCGAGCCGAGGCTCTCCCGGACGGTCCGCGAGCGCCGCGGGCGCCCGGCCCTCACGCGCCCAGCCAGTTCTCGTCGCGGGCCGCGGTGATCGTGCGGCCGACGAGGGTGATCGAGCCCGTGACCAGCAGGGCGCCCTTGTCGGTGCGCGCCGCGAGGACGCGACCGGCCGTGAGAGCACCCAGCGGGTCGTCGGCGACGCGGACCGCCTCCTCCGGGAACACGGTGCGGGCGAGCGCGGCGAGCTCCTCGGCGGGCATCGCCCGATCGCTCGGCGCCGTGGTCACGATCAGCTCGTCCACCACGGGGCGGAGCTCCCGGAGGATCCCCTCGGCGTCCTTCTCGGCCAGCACGCCGAGGACGGCCGTCACGCGGTCGAAGTCGAAGTAGCGGCCGAGAGCGGCGGCGAGGGACGCGGCACCGTGCGGGTTGTGCGCCGCGTCGACGACGGTGCGCGGAGCGAGTCCGACGAGCTGCAGGCGGCCCGGGGAGGTCGCGGCGGCGAAGCCCTCGTCGAGGACGTCGCCGGTGAGCTCCTGCGTCCCGCCTCCCAGGAACGTCTCGACCGCGGCGACGGCCACGGCGGCGTTCTCGGCCTGGTGGTCGCCGAAGAACGGCAGCAGCAGCTGCTCGTACGTGGTGACGAGTCCCCGCACGGTGACGACCTGGCCGCCGACGGCGACGGTCGTCGACTCGACGTCGAACTCCGCCCCCTCGACGACGATCGTCGACTCGGTGGCCTCGGCCGCGTGCCGCAGCACCGCCTCCGCCTCGGGGACCTGCCTCGCGGAGACCACCGAGGCGAGCGGCTTGACGATGCCCGACTTGGTGCGCGCGATCTCCTCGATCGTCGAGCCGAGGCGGTCGGTGTGGTCGAGGGCGATCGGCGTGAAGACGGCGACCTGCGCGTCGGCGACGTTCGTCGAGTCCCACTCGCCGCCCATCCCCACCTCGACGACGGCCACATCGACCGGCGCGTCGGCGAAGGCCGCGTAGGCCAGGACGGTGATCGCCTCGAAGAAGGACAGCGGCGCCTCGCCCTGCTCGGCCAGCTCGGCGTCGGTCATCCGCAGGTACGGCTCGACGTCCTGCCAGTTGTCGGCGAGGCTCCGGTCCGAGATCGGCTCTCCGTCGATGACGATGCGCTCGTTGAAGCGCTCGAGGTGCGGACTGGTGAACAGGCCCACCCGCAGCCCGTGGGCGCGCAGCAGACTCTCGATCATCCGGCTGGTCGAGGTCTTGCCGTTGGTTCCGGCGATCTGGATCACCGGGTAGGCGCGCTGCGGGTCGCCGAGGATCTCGACGGCGCGCCGGGTCGGAGCGAGGCGCGGGCGGACGCTCGCCTCGCCCAGGCGCTCCAGCAGCGCGGCGTAGACGGCGTCGGCGGCCGCGCGGTCGGCGTCGTCCGGCTCGAACGGATCAGACATCGGCGGCCTCGACCTTCTCGACGCGGATGATGGCGGTGCCCGCGGGGCCGACGGCGATCGCGCCCTCGCCGCCCTCGAGAGCCGTGGTGAGCGGAGTGAACGCGCATCCGGTCGCGAGGGTCTCCTCCGCGATCCAGAGCGCGTGCGGCTCGAGCGCCTGCAGGCTCGGCTCGTCGAGCACGACCTCCAGGACGATCCGGTCGCTGACCTCGAACCCGGCCGCCTTGCGGGCGTCCTGCACCGCGCGGATGAGGTCGCGGGCGAGCCCCTCCGCTTCGAGCTCGGGGGTGGTCGCCGTGTCGAGGAGCACGAAGCCCCCGCGCGGGAGCAGGGCGATGGCGCGGTCGTCGCCGGCCGAGCCGCCGACCTCGAGCGTGAGCTCGTACTCGCCCTCGACCAGCTCGACGCCGCCGGCGGTGACGACACCGTCCGTCTCGCTCCAGTCGCCGGCCTTGGCGGCCCTGATCACGGTCTGCACGCCCTTGCCGAGCCGGGGCCCGGCGGCGCGCGCGTTGACCGCGAGACGGGAGGTGACGCCGTAGTCGGCGGCGCTGGAGTCGACCAGCGGCACCAGCGACACCTCCTTCACGTTCAGCTCGTCGCGGAGGATCGCCTCGAACGGCGCGAGCTCGGCGGCGTCGGCGACCACCACGGTCAGGCGCGCGAGCGGCAGGCGGACGCGGAGCCCGGCCTGCTTGCGGAGGGAGAGCGCGGTGGACGAGATGCCGCGGACCGCGTCCATCGCGTGCACGAGCGCCGGGTCGGCGGGGAACTCGTCCGCCTCCGGCCAGTCGGTGAGGTGGACGCTGCGGCCGCCGGTCAGGCCCTGCCAGATCTGCTCCGTGACCAGAGGCAGGAGCGGGGCGGCGACGCGGCACACGGTCTCGAGGACCGTGTAGAGCGTGTCGAACGCCTCCGATCCGCGGCCGTCCTCGTCGACGCCCTGCCAGAAGCGGTCGCGGGAGCGGCGCACGTACCAGTTCGTGAGCACGTCGCTGAAGTCGCGGAGCGCGGCGGCCGCGAGCGTGGAGTCCAGCGCCTCGAGCCGGCCGGTCACCGTCTCGACCAGATCGCGGGTCTTGGCCAGCAGGTAGCGGTCGAGGACGTCCTCGGAGCCGGTGCGCCTGGTCGCCTCGTAGCCGCCGCCCGCCGAGGCGTTGGCGTAGAGGGAGAAGAAGTACCAGGTGCTCCACAGCGGCAGCAGCACCTGGCGGACGCCCTCGCGGATGCCCTCCTCCGTCACGACGAGGTTGCCGCCCCGGAGGACCGGGCTCGACATCAGGAACCAGCGCATGGCGTCGGAGCCGTCGCGGTCGAAGACCTCGGCCACGTCCGGGTAGTTGCGCAGCGACTTGGACATCTTCTGCCCGTCGTTGCCCAGCACGATGCCGTGGCTGACCACGTTGCGGAACGCCGGGCGGTCGAAGAGCGCGGTGGAGAGCACGTGCAGCGTGTAGAACCAGCCGCGTGTCTGCCCGATGTACTCGACGATGAAGTCCGCCGGGTTGTGGGTGTCGAACCAGTCCGCGTTCTCGAACGGGTAGTGCACCTGGGCGAAGGGCATCGATCCGGAGTCGAACCAGACGTCGAGGACGTCGCTGATCCGGCGCATCGTCGAGCGCCCGGTCGGGTCGTCGGGGTTCGGGCGGGTCAGCTCGTCGATGAACGGCCGGTGCAGGTCGTCCGGGCGCACGCCGAAGTCGCGCTCCAGCTCGTCCAGCGAGCCGTAGACGTCGATCCGCGGGTACTCCGGGTCGTCGCTCTTCCACACCGGGATCGGCGAGCCGAAGTAGCGGTTGCGGCTGATGGACCAGTCGCGCGCGCCCGAGAGCCACTTGCCGAACTGGCCGTCCTTGACGTTCTCGGGGACCCAGGTGATCTCCTGGTTGAGCTCCTCCATGCGGTCGCGGATCGCGGTGACGCGGACGAACCAGCTCGAGACCGCCTTGTAGATCAGCGGGTTGCGGCAGCGCCAGCAGTGCGGGTACGAGTGCTCGTAGCTCGCCTGGCGGAGCAGCCGGTGGCCCGCGCGCAGGAGCTGCGTGAGGGGCTTGTTCGCGTCGAAGACCTGGAGGCCGGCGACCTCGCTGATCTGCGGCAGGAAGCGGCCGCCGTCGTCGACCGAGATGATGACGGGGATGCCCGCCGCCTCGCAGACCTTCTGGTCGTCCTCGCCGTAGGCGGGCGCCTGGTGCACGATGCCGGTGCCCTCGCTGGTGGTCACGTAGTCGGCGACGAGGATGCGCCACGCGTTCTGCGTGCCCCAGGCCTCGGTGTCCGCGTAGTGGTCCCAGAGGCGGTCGTAGCTGATCCCCTCGAGCTCGGAGCCGCGGTGGGTGCGCGAGACGGCGGCCAGGGCCGACTCCGCGTCCGGATAGCCGAGGTCCTTCGCGTAGGCGCCGACCTGGTCGATGGCGAGCAGGTACTCGGCCGAGAGCTCGCGCTCCTCGGGCTCGCCCCTGCCGTCGGCCGCGCCGTTCGGGCCGGCGGGGACGACCGCGTACTCGATGTCGGGCCCGACGGCGAGCGCGAGGTTCGTCGGCAGCGTCCACGGCGTCGTCGTCCACGCGAGAGCGCGGACCGCCGTCAGCTGGAGCGCCTCCGCCGTCTCGCCGACCAGCGGGAAGGTGACGGTGACCGTCTGGTCCTGGCGCATCTTGTAGACGTCGTCGTCCATCCGCAGCTCGTGGTTCGAGAGCGGCGTCTGGTCGCGCCAGCAGTACGGCAGCACGCGGTGGCCCTCGTAGGCGAGGCCCTTGTCGTAGAGCTGCTTGAACGCCCAGATCACCGACTCCATGAAGGTGGGGTCGAGCGTCTTGTAGTCGTCGTCGAAGTCGACCCAGCGCGCCTGGCGGGTGACGTAGTCCTGCCACTCCCCGGTGTAGCGCAGCACCGACTCCTTCGCGGCGGCGTTGAAGGCCGCGACGCCCATCTCCTCGATCTGGGACTTGTCGGTGATGCCGAGCTGCCGCTCCGCCTCGAGCTCGGCGGGCAGGCCGTGGGTGTCCCAGCCGAAGCGGCGGTGCACCTGGCGTCCGCGCATAGTCTCGAAGCGGGGGAAGACGTCCTTGGCGTAGCCGGTGAGGAGGTGCCCGTAGTGCGGCAGGCCGTTCGCGAAGGGCGGGCCGTCGTAGAAGACCCACTCCGGCGCTCCCTCGCGCTGCCGGATCGACTCCTGGAAGGTGTCGTCCGCCTTCCAGTACGCGAGCACGCGCTCCTCGATCTCGGGGAAGCGCGGCGACGGGGACACGCCCCGGCCGAACGCGGAGCCCTCGGTTGGCTCGGCTCCGTGCGGGGTGGGCGGGGTCAGGGGGTAGGTCACGTGCGGTCTCCTGGCAGTGCTGCTGGTCTGCACGAGGACGGCCCGCCCGGATCTCAGACCCCGGGCCGGGTCGCGGTACCACCTCGCTTGGACCGGTCGGCCGGTCGCTCCCGGAGGAGTGCCCGCTGACGCGTTCCCACTCGATCGGCTGTCACGGGCCGCACCCGTCCGGGTCTACTGGGCGCAGGCCGGAGCCGGCGCCGTTCTTCCGGAGACTCACCGGTGATGGCCGGGTCGAAGTCGTCCGGCGCTATCCTAGCGCGTCGGGGGAAGCGGAGCAGGAGCGGTTCATGGTGCGAGGAGTGCAGCGCGGACGGCCCCGCGCGTCGTCGCGCTCCATGCTGGAGGACGCCGCTCTGGACCTCTTCGTCGAGCAGAGCTACGCGGGCACGACGATCGAGCAGATCGCCCAGCGCGCAGGCGTCTCGCGCAACACCTTCTTCAACTACTTCGAGTCCAAGAGCGACGTCTTCTGGGTGCTGGTCGACGATCGGCTGGCCGAGCTCCCGGAGGCGCTGGCCGAGACGGCGGCCGGGGCGCCGGTGATGGACGCGCTCGGCGACGCGCTGCTCGCGATCGGCTCCGGCTTCGGACCCGCGACGGTGCCGTGGGTGCTCACCCAGTCCGAGATGATCGGCAGCGTCCACGAGCTGCAGGCGTCGGCCCTCGGCCGCCTCGCCCGGCAGGCGGCCGTGATCGCCCGCTTCGTGGAGGAGCGGAGCGCGCGCCCGCTGCCCTCGCACCTCTCGCGCGCCATCGCCTACGCGAGCGTCGGTGCCGCGGTGGCGGCCGTGCAGGCCTGGGCCGCGGCGGGCCCCACCCGCGGCGAGCTCGTGCCCTACCTCGACGAGGCGCTCGCGCCCGTCCGCGCCGGCTTCGCCCCCGTCGTCGACTGACCCGGCTCCCGCCGCTCCGGTAGAATCGTCGCGGCCGGCGGGCGACTCGCCCCGGAGCCCCCATCCAGGCACCATCACCACCGACACGGTGCCGCCCATAGCGAACCGGAGCATCATGACCCTCGCCGACCGCCTCCCCGCGAAGCCCGCCCTCGAGGGCCTGGAGGGCACGTGGGGCCTCCGCTGGCATGCCGACGGGACCTACCGGTTCGACCGCACCGGCCTCACCCGCGCCGACGTCTACTCGATCGACACCCCGCCGCCCACCGCGTCCGGGTCGCTGCACATCGGGCACGTCTTCTCCTACACGCACACCGACGTCGTCGCGCGGTTCCAGCGGATGCGCGGCAAGAGCGTCTTCTACCCGATGGGCTGGGACGACAACGGCCTGCCCACCGAGCGCCGCGTGCAGAACTACTACGGTGTGCGCTGCGACCCGACGCTCCCCTACGAGCCCGGCTTCACGCCTCCGTTCGAGGGCGGCGACAACAAGAGCAGCAAGGCCGCCGACCAGAAGCCGATCTCGCGCCGCAACTTCGTCGAGCTGTGCGAGCGCCTCACCGTCGAGGACGAGAAGCAGTTCGAGGACGTCTGGCGGGCCCTCGGCCTGTCCGTCGACTGGTCGCAGAGCTACCGGACCATCGGCGACGAGTCGCAGGCCGCCTCGCAGCGCGCCTTCCTCCGCAACCTCGCCCGCGGCGAGGCCTACCAGGCGCAGGCCCCGACGCTCTGGGACATCACCTTCCGGACCGCCGTCGCCCAGGCGGAGCTCGAGGACAAGGACCAGCCCGGCGCCTACCACCGCCTCGGCTTCCACCGCGACGGCGGCGAGGACGTCTTCATCGAGACGACCCGTCCCGAGCTGCTGCCCGCCTGCGTCGCCCTCGTCGCGCACCCCGACGACGAGCGCTACCAGGCGCTGTTCGGCACCACCGTCCGCACGCCGCTCTTCGACGTCGAGGTCCCGGTGCTCGCGCACCACCTCGCGCAGAAGGACAAGGGCTCGGGCATCGCGATGATCTGCACCTTCGGCGACATCACGGACGTGGTCTGGTGGCGCGAGCTCGACCTGCCCAACCGTGCGATCATCGGCTTCGACGGCCGCCTGATCTCGGAGGCTCCCGCCGCGATCACGAGCGACGCGGGCCGCGCCGCCTATGAGCAGCTCGCCGGCAAGACCGTCTTCTCCGCGAAGCAGGCCGTCGTGGCGCTGCTGAAGGAGTCCGGCGAGATGGTCGGCGACCCGCGCCCCATCACCCACCAGGTCAAGTTCTTCGAGAAGGGCGACAAGCCGCTCGAGATCGTGTCGACCCGCCAGTGGTACATCGGCAACGGCGCTCGCGACGCGGTGCTCAAGGAGCGCCTGCTGGAGCTCGGCCGCGACGTGCGCTTCGTGCCGGAGTTCATGCGCGTCCGCTACGAGAACTGGGTGAACGGCCTCTCCGGCGACTGGCTGATCTCGCGCCAGCGCTTCTTCGGCGTGCCGATCCCGGTGTGGTACCCGCTCGACGGCGACGGCAACCCCGTCTTCGACTCCCCGATCGTGCCGGACGAGGCGGCGCTGCCGGTGGATCCCTCCAGCGACCCGGCCCCCGGCTACTCGGAGGACCAGCGCGGAGCGGCGGGCGGCTTCCAGGGCGAGCTCGACGTGATGGACACCTGGGCGACCTCCTCGCTGACCCCGCAGCTCGCGGGCGGCTGGGAGCGCGACGACGAGCTCTGGCAGCTGGTCGCTCCCTACGACCTGCGCCCGCAGGGCCAGGACATCATCCGCACCTGGCTCTTCTCGACCCTCCTGCGCTCGCAGCTCGAGGACGGCCGCGCCCCGTGGAGCACGGCGACCGTGTCCGGCTTCATCGTCGACCCCGACCGCAAGAAGATGTCGAAGTCGAAGGGCAACGTGGTCACTCCCGCCGCGATGCTCGAGCAGCACGGCTCGGACGCGGTCCGCTACTGGGCCGCCTCCTCGCGCCTGGGCACCGACGCGGCCTTCGACCCGCAGAACCCGACGCAGATCAAGATCGGCCGCCGACTGGCGATCAAGATCCTCAACGCGGCGAAGTTCATCCACGGCTTCCCTCTCGCCGAGGGCGCCGAGGTCACCGACTCGCTCGACCTCAGCATGCTGGCCACCCTCGACACCGTGGTCGCCGACGCGACGACGGCGCTCGAGAACTACGACCACGCCCGCGCCCTCGAGACGACGGAGGCGTTCTTCTGGACGTTCTGCGACGACTACCTGGAGCTGGTGAAGGAGCGCGCGTACAGCGAGGACGGCGCGTCCGCCGCGGCCGCCCTGCACCGGGCGCTCGACGTCCTCCAGCGCCTGTTCGCGCCGTTCCTGCCGTTCGCGACGGAGGAGACCTGGTCGTGGTCGCACGACGACTCGGTGCACCTGCGCCCCTGGCCGGCCGTCGAGGGCCTGGGCGGCGACCCCGCCGTCCTGGCCGCGGCGAGCTCGGTCCTCACGGCCATCCGGCGCGCGAAAACCGATGCGAAGGCCTCGCAGAAGACGCCGGCCCGCTCCGCCCTGGTGACGGCGCCCGCCGAGCTCGTCGCGTCTCTCCGACTCGCCGCGGGAGACCTCGCGGCCGTCGGCAGGATCGCGACGCTCGACTTCGCCGAGGGCGACGCCCTCGCGGTCGGCATCGAGCTCGAGACCGAGGCGTAGCGCCGCTCCCGGGAGGCGGGAATGGTCCCGCCTCCCTCCCCACCGTCGAGAGGACCCCTCCCATGCAGCTCGGAACCCGCTGGTCGGTCGGCCAGGTGCCGCCGCAGACCCTCCCCGAGATCGTCGTCACCGCCATCGGCGACGTCGAGGGCGAGCTCACCGCGGCCGGCACGGCGACCGCCGACTGGCGCTGGACGCTCACCTGGCTCGAGGGCAGGCCCGTCCTCGAACTCGACGACGGCACGACGATCACCTACCGTCCTGACGATGATGCTGCCTACATCACGCAGCCGCAGGGCCGCGTGGAGGGCGAGGACGACGACGACTGGGGCTGACGCCCCTTCGCGGCGCGGTCGTCGAGTCCGGTGAGTGCGCGCGTCCTGCGATCCTGAGTCGGAGCCCTCTCCCCCGCTCGCGCTCTAGGCTCGCAGGATGAGCGCACCCGATCCCGTCGCCGTCCTGCTCGAGCCGAGCGGACTCCCCCACGGGCTCCCCGACTTCGCCGCCGTCGACCCCGAGGCCTACCGCCCGGCGTTCCTCGAGGCCCTCCGCCGGCACCGCGCCGAGATCGACGCGATCGCCGGCGCCTCCGAGCCGCCGACCGTCGAGAACACCCTCGTCGCCCTCGAGCGGGCGGGCCGCGAGCTGCGCCGGGTGAGCGCCGTCTTCTTCACCGTCGCCGCCTCCGACCGCACTCCGCTCACCGACGCTCTGGAGGCCGAGCTCGCTCCGCTGCTCTCGGCCCACAGCGATGCGATCAGCCTCGACCCGCGCCTGTTCGCCCGTCTCCGCGCTCTCGCCGAGCAGTCGACGGAGCTCGACCTCGACGCCGAGACGGCCTACCTCCTCGAGCGGAGGATCACCGGGTTCGAGCGCTCCGGTGCGCTCCTCGACGACGCGGGGAAGGCACGGCTCGGCGAGCTGAACGAGCAGCTGTCGACCCTGACCACGCGCTTCGAGAAGGACCTGCTCGCCGAGTCGAACGACCGGGCGGTCCTCCTCGAGGACGTCGCCGGCCTCGACGGGCTCGACGAGTCCGACGTCTCGGCCGCCGCGCGCGCCGCCGCCGACCGCGGCGTCGACGGCTGGCTGATCACCCTGCCCCTCTACTCCGGCCACCCCTGGCTCGCGCGTCTGCGCGACCGCGGCGTCCGCGAGCGCGTCCTGCGCGCCTCTGTCGGCCGCGGTGCGGAAGGCGGGCCGCACGACACCACCGCGACTCTGCAGCAGATCGTCGCGCTGCGGGCCGAGCGCGCAGCTCTGCTGGGCGCGGCCTCGCACGCCGATTTCGTGATCTCGGGCCAGACCGCGGGCTCGCCGGAGCGCGTCCTGTCGCTGCTGCGCGAGCTCGCCGCTCCCGCCGCCCGGAACGCGAGGATCGAACTCGAGCGGATGCAGGCCTCCGCCGACGCCGAGCAGGACGCCGCCGGAGCGCCGCGCTTCACGATCGAGGCGTGGGACCGCGCCTACTACGAGGAGCGCGTGCGGTCGGAGAGCTACTCCGTCGACTCCAGCGCACTGCGTCCCTTCTTCGAGCTGGAGCGGGTGCTCCGGCACGGCGTGCTCGCCGCCGCCACCGGTCTCTACGGCGTCCGCTTCTCGGAGCGGAGCGACCTGGCCGGCTACAGCGAGCACGTCCGCGTGTTCGAGGTGCACGAGGAGGACGGGACGCCGCTGGGCCTGTTCCTGCTCGATCCCTTCACCCGCGACTCGAAGCGCGGCGGGGCGTGGATGAACTCCCTCTCCAGCCGCACGTCGCTGCTCGGCGACTCCGCCGTCGTCGTGAACAACCTGAACCTATCGGCTCCGGGCCCGGGCGAGCCCGCCCTTCTCAGCCTCGACGAGGTGGAGACGCTGTTCCACGAGTTCGGGCACGCCCTGCACGGCCTGTTCGCGAGCACGCGGTACCCGCGCTTCGCCGGTACCGCGGTGTTCCGGGACTTCGTCGAGTTCCCGAGCCAGGTGAACGAGACGTGGGTGCGCCGTCCCGGGCTCCTCGCCGAGTACGCCCGCCACGTCGAGACCGGCGAGGCCCTGCCCGCGGGGACCGTCGAGCGCCTCGAGGCGTCCGCGCTGTGGGGCGAGGGCTTCGCGACGAGCGAGTACCTGGCGTCCGCCCTGCTCGACCTCGCCTGGCACTCCCTGCCGGCCCCGGTCGAGCCGCGCGACGCGGCCGCCTTCGAGCGCGACGTGCTCGACGGCGCGGGCCTCCTCCTTCCCGCCGTGCCGCCCCGCTACCGCAGCACGTACTTCGCGCACGTCTTCTCCGGCGGCTACTCCGCGGGCTACTACTCCTACATCTGGAGCGAGATCCTCGACGCGGACACGGTCGAGTGGTTCGAGGAGAACGGCGGCCTCGACCGCTCGGCGGGCGAGCGCTTCCGTCGCGGGGTGCTCGAGCTCGGCGGCTCCCGCGATCCGCTCGACGCGTACCGCGCGTTCCGCGGGCGGGATGCGCGGACCGAGCCGCTGCTCGCGCGCCGCGGCCTCCTCTAGCGGCGCCGGGGGACGAGCCAGGCGAGGAGGACGAGTCCCACGACCAGGCCCCAGAAGGCCGAGCCGATCCCCGCGATGGTCGTGCCGGAGGCGGTGACCAGGAGCGTCGCCGCCGCCGGCAGCCGCAGCCGCGCGTCCTCCACGGCGGCCTGCACCGCCGACACGAACACCCCCAGGAGCGCCAGACCGGCGACCGCCTCGATCAGCAGCGGGCTCGCGGAGGACACCAGCGCGGCGGCCGCTCCGGCGAACACGCCCAGCACGAGGTAGGAGGCGCCCGCCGAGACCGAGGCGACCCAGCGCTGCTCCGGCCGCGGCGAGGCCTCGGGACCCGCGGTCAGCGCGGCGCTGAGCGCGGCGTAGTTGATCGGCACTCCGCCGAAGACCGCCGAGACCCCGGAGAGAGCACCGGTCGAGACGATCCCGGGACGCGAGTGGGCCGCGAAGCCGAAGCTCGTCAGCACCGCGATGCCCGGGATGTTCTGCCCGGCCGTGGTGACCACGTAGAGCGGCAGGCCGATCCCGACCATCGCTCCGATCTCGAACACCGGAGCGACGAACTGCGGCACGGGGAGCAGCGGCGCACCGGCGAGTGCCGCGCCGTCCGTCACGATCAGCAGCACGATCGCCAGGGCGATCGCGGCCGGCACCGCCCAGCGGGGCAGGAGCCGCAGGAGCAGCAGCCAGAGCAGGATCACCGGCAGCGCGAGCGCGGGGATCTCGACCGCCGCGCGCACCGGCGCCAGGACGAGCGGGAACAGGATGCCCGCGAGCATGGCGTTCGCGAGCGGCCGCGGGATGCGCGCGACGAGCCTCCCGAGCGCCGGCCACAGCCCGGTGACCACCAGCAGAGCGGAGGCGACCAGGAACGCCCCGACCGCGCGGTCGAAACCACCGGGGAGCGTCGCGGTGGCGGCCAGCAGGGCGGCTCCCGGCGTGCTCCAGGCGAAAGTCATCGGCACGCGATAGCGGATGCTCAGCACGATGCAGAGGACCCCCTGCAGCACGCAGACCGCGAGGAGGCCCGACGCGGCCTGCGCGTCGGTGGCGCCCACCGCGACCACCCCGGCGAGCACGATCGCGAACGAGCTCGAGAAGCCGGTCAGGGCGGCGACGATCCCGGCGAGCAGCGGCTGGACGATGGCGGAGCCTCCCGGAGGATCGACCGGCACCGAGGCGACCGGACGCGCCGTCGGCGCGCTCCGCCAGGTTAGGGAAGCGGGAGCGCCTCGCCCGACGATCCGCCGGGCCAATCGCGGTGAACTGGCAGAGCGGGGCGGGGAGCGACTAGGCGCTCTTCTCCTGGCGACGGGGAGCGTGGGGGACGATCGTCGGGGCCGCGTTGTCGAGCACCGCGGCGCGGGTGACGACGACGCGCGCCACCTCGTCCGAGGAGGGCACCTCGAACATGATCGGGCCGAGCACCTCCTCGAGGATCGCGCGCAGTCCGCGGGCGCCGGTTTGGCGGAGAACCGCCAGGTCCGCGATGGCCTCGAGAGCGCCCCGGTCGAACTCGAGCTCGACGCCGTCGATCTCGAACATCCGCTGGTACTGCTTCACGAGCGCGTTGCGCGGCTCGGTGAGAATCTGCATGAGCGCGACCTGGTCCAGCTGCGTGACCGTCGTGACGACGGGGAGGCGCCCGATGAACTCGGGGATCAGCCCGAACTTGTGCAGGTCCTCCGGGAGGACCTCGCTGAAGATGTTGATCTCGTCTTCCTTGTTGTGCAGCGGGGCGCCGAAGCCGATGCCGCGCTTGCCTGCCCGCGACGAGATGATGTCCTCGAGCCCGGCGAAGGCGCCGGCGACGATGAAGAGGACGTTCGTCGTGTCGATCTGGATGAACTCCTGGTGCGGGTGCTTCCGCCCGCCCTGCGGGGGCACGGAGGCGACGGTGCCCTCGAGGATCTTGAGCAGCGCCTGCTGCACTCCCTCGCCCGAGACGTCGCGCGTGATCGAGGGGTTCTCGGCCTTCCGCGCGATCTTGTCGACCTCGTCGATGTAGATGATGCCGGTCTCGGCACGCTTGACGTCGTAGTCGGCGGCCTGGATGAGCTTGAGGAGGATGTTCTCGACGTCCTCGCCGACGTAGCCCGCCTCGGTGAGGGCCGTGGCGTCCGCGACGGCGAAGGGCACGTTGAGGCGCTTCGCGAGGGTCTGGGCGAGGTAGGTCTTCCCGCAGCCCGTGGGGCCGATGAGCAGGATGTTGCTCTTGGCGATCTCGACCTCGTCGTGGATCGCGTCGGCGGCGGTGATGGTGTTGCGGGCCCGCACGCGCTTGTAGTGGTTGTACACGGCGACGGCGAGGGCCTTCTTGGCCTGCTCCTGCCCGATCACGTACTCCTCGAGGAAGCCGAAGATCTCCTTCGGCTTCGGGAGGTCGAACTCGTGGCTCGTCTCCTCGCTCGACTCGGAGAGGCGCTCCTCGATGATCTCGTTGCAGAGCTCGACGCACTCGTCGCAGATGTAGACGCCCGGTCCCGCGATGAGCTGCTGGACCTGCTTCTGGCTCTTGCCGCAGAAGGAGCACTTCAGCAGGTCGGCGCTTTCGCCAATACGTGCCACGGGGATGCCCCACTTCCTTGTCGTGCGTCTGTCGTGCGTCGGTCGGTCGTGCAACGGAGCCTGGAGCTCCGGCCGGTGCGAGCGGGACGAGCCCCCTGACACTGCTCCGAGCCTAGCCGCTGAGCCGCGAGGGCTCGGCAGGCGGGCCGGATTCGCCGTGCCTTGCGCCTCGTGTGGCGCTTTGCTACGGCCACGGAGGACGCAGAGAGGGGCCGGGCGGCGGATCGCTCCGCCACCCGGCCCCTCCTGGACGCCCTACGCCGTGAGAGCCGGGAGGCTCTTGCGGCTGGTGAGCACCTGGTCGATCAGCCCGTACTCGAGCGCGTCGCTCGCGCCGAGGATCTTGTCGCGGTCGATGTCCTTCTTGACCTGCTCGATCGAGCGGTTCGAGTGGTGCGACAGCGTCTCCTCGAGCCACTCGCGCATGCGCATGATCTCGGCGGCCTGGATCTCGATGTCCGAGGCCTGGCCCCCGCCCTGCTGCACGGCGGGCTGGTGGATGAGGATGCGCGCGTTCGGCAGCGCGAGGCGCTTGCCGGGCGTTCCCGCGGCGGTGAGCACGGCGGCGGCCGAGGCGGCCTGGCCGAGCACGACCGTCTGGATGTGCGGGCGGATGTACTGCATCGTGTCGTAGATCGCCGTCATCGCGGTGAAGGATCCACCGGGCGAGTTGATGTACATGACGATGTCGCGGTCCGGGTCCTGGCTCTCGAGCACGAGGAGCTGGGCCATGATGTCGTCCGCGGAGGCGTCGTCGACCTGGACGCCGAGGAAGATGATGCGGTCCTCGAAGAGCTTGGCGTACGGGTCCTGGCGCTTGTAGCCGTAGGCCGTGCGCTCCTCGAACGTGGGGAGGATGTAGCGCGAGGACGGTGCGGCTCCGGAGCCGAACGCCGTTCCGCCGAAGGTGGGTGTGGTCATTGTCTGTTCCTGATCTCTCGGCGCGTTCGCTGGACTACTCGTCAATGGCGGTTCCGCCACCGCCGGCCACGTCGGTCGCCGACGAGCGGATGTGGTCGACGAAGCCGTAGGCGAGGGCCTCCTCGGCGCTGAACCAGCGGTCGCGGTCGCCGTCCTCGTTGACCTGCTCGACGGTCTTGCCGGTCGCCTTGGCGGTGATCTCGGCGAGGCGCTTCTTCATGTCGAGGATGAGCTGCGCCTGGGTCTGGATGTCGGAGGCCGTGCCGCCGAAGCCGCCGTGCGGCTGGTGGAGGAGCACCCGCGCGTTCGGGGTGATGTAGCGCTTGCCCTGGGTTCCGGCGGTGAGGAGCAGCTGGCCCATGGAGGCCGCCATCCCGATGCCCACGGTCACGATGTCGTTCGGGACGAACTGCATCGTGTCGTAGATCGCCATGCCCGCGGTGATGGAGCCGCCGGGCGAGTTGATGTAGAGGTAGATGTCCCGCTCGGAGTCCTCGGCTGCCAGGAGCAGGAGCTTCGCGGCGATCTCGTTCGCGTTCTCGTCGCGCACCTCGGAACCGAGCCAGATGATCCGGTCCTTGAGCAGGCGGTCGAAAACACTGTTGGGCATAACCATGTCGGCCATGTATTGCTCCGTTTCAGTTGTCGCTTCGGAGGCGAATCTATCGGACGCCGCCAGGCCGATCCGGCCGTGTTCGCCCGGGGCGGAGCGGGAGTCGCCCGTGTTCGCCCGGGGCGGACCGGAGCCCCGCAACGAGAGGAGCCGCCCTCCGACGGATCGGGGGGCGGCTCCTGACGTGCTCGCGGGGACTACTCCGCGGCCGGGGTCTCCTCGGCGGGAGCGGCGGCCTTCTTCTTGGCCGGCGCGCGCTTCTTCTTGGGGGCCGGGGCGGGCTCCTCCTCGGCGGCGGGCTCCTCGGCGACGGGCTCGGCGGGGACCTCGGCGTCGGCGGCGGCCCGAGCCTCCTCCGCGACCTCGGTCTCGTCCGAGGCGACGGCCTCGTCGGAGGCCTCGACGGCCTCGTCGTCACCGGGGACCGCGGTGAACGCGGTCAGGTCGACGGCGTTGCCCTCGGTGTCGGTGACCTTCGCCTTGCCGAGGACGATCGCGAGCGCCTTGTTGCGGGCGACCTCGCCGACCATCTGGCCGATCTGGTTGTTCTCGGACAGGATCTTGATGAACTCGTTCGGCTCCATGCCGTACTGCGCCGCACCCTGGATGAGGTACTGCGTGAGCTCGTCCTGGCTGACCTGGACCTTCTCCTGCTCGACGACGTGGTCGAGGAGGATCTGCGTCTTGAAGGTCTTCTCGCTGGCCTCCTTGACCTCGGCGCGGTGCTCGTCGTCCTCGAGGCGGTTCTCGCCCTCGAGGTGGCGGTGCACCTCGTCGTCGACGAGACCGGTGGGCACGGGGACCTCGACGAGGGCGAGCAGCGCCTCGACGAGCTTCTCGCGGGCCTCGCCGCCCTGGCCGAAGGTCTTCTGCTGAGCGGCCTGCTCCTTGAGCGACTCGCGCAGCTCGGCGATGGTGTCGAACTCGCTGGCGATCTGCGCGAAGTCGTCGTCGGCCTCGGGGAGCTCGCGCTCCTTGACGGCGGTGAGCGCGACGGCGATCTCGGCCTGCTCGCCGGCGTGGTCGCCGCCGAGCAGCGGAGCGGTGAACGTGGTGCTCTCGCCCGCGGTGAGCGAGTCGAGCGCCTCGTCGATGCCCTCGATCAGCTCGCCCGAGCCGAGCTCGTACGAGATGGCGTTGGCGGTGTCGACCTCGACGCCGTCGATGGAGGCGACCAGGTCGATCTGCGCGAAGTCGCCGGTCTTCGCCGGGCGGTCCACGGTGACCAGGGTGCCGAAGCGGCTGCGGAGCTTGTCCAGCTCGGCGTCGACGTCGGCGTCGGTGACCTCGGCCGCCTCGACGGTGAGCTCGATGCCGTCGTAGTCCGGGACGGTGATCTCGGGCCGCACGTCGACCTCGATGGCGAGCTCGAGGTCGCCGGTGAAGTCCTTGTCGCTCGGCCAGGCGACGATGTCGGCCTGGGGGCGGCCCAGGGGGCGGACCTCGGTCTCGCGGACGGCCTCGCGGTAGAAGCCGTCGAGGCCCTCGTTGACCGCGTGCTCGAGCACCGCGGCCTTGCCGACGCGCTGGTCGACGATGGCGGGCGGGACCTTGCCCTTGCGGAAGCCGGGGACGTTGATCTGCTCGGCGATGTGGCCGTAGGCGTGCGTGATGCTGGGGCCGAGCTCGTCCGGGGTGACCGAAATCGCGAGCTTCACGCGGGTCGGGCTCAGCTGTTCTACCGTGGTCTTCACGTGAGGGGATCTCCTGTGCTGGTTGGTGTCGGCGCCGGATGACGGTCGTCACGGGTCGATGTCGTCACGATGAGTACTCGTGGTCGGGGCGACAGGATTCGAACCTGCGACCTCCCGCTCCCAAAGCGGGCGCTCTAGCCAAGCTGAGCTACGCCCCGGATGCGCGGGCCTGGGCACCGTGCGTGAGACTCTCGTCGAGCCGTCCCCGCACGTGCGCTTGCGCGACACGCCGAAATGGCCTTCGCAAGTGTACTGCACCGCGGCAGCGGCGACCGGAACCGCGCGGCGGAGGACGACCGGGGTGTCCACGGTGCTCGCGCGATGTACTACGCTGTCCTGGTGCCCGGTCGAGAGACCCGGTCGCACCGGTTCGCGGTCGTCAGACCAGCGATCCGGGGCTGTAGCTTAGTGGTAAAGCCTCTGTCTTCCAAACAGATGATGCGAGTTCGATTCTCGTCAGCCCCTCTCCTCTCGAAGAGCCCCGGACGTCCGGGGCTCTTCGTCGTTCCGAGGCGTTCCGGGCGTGCTCAGCCGACCGCGCCGCGGTGCTCCTCCGTCAGGGCGAGGTACGAGGCGGCGTTCCGGCGGATGCCCTCGCGCTCCTCCTCCGTCAGCTCCCGCCGGACCCTCCCGGGGACGCCCGCCACCAGCGAGCCCGGCGGGACGACCGTCCCCTCGAGGACGACGGCGCCTGCGGCGATCAGCGAGCCGGTGCCGACGACGGCCCCGTTCAGGACGGTCGCGCTCATGCCGACCAGCACGTCGTCCTCGAGGGTGCAGCCGTGCAGCACCGCGTTGTGCCCGACCGAGACTCCGGCGCCGATGACCGCGTCGTAGTCGGCGTCGACGTGGACGACGACGCCGTCCTGGAGGTTGCTGCGGGCGCCGAGCTCGATCCGCGCGTGCTCGGCGCGCAGGACGGCGCCGTACCAGACGCTCGCCCGCTCGCCCAGGCGCACGGAGCCGATCACGGTGGCGCCCGGAGCGACCCACGCGGTGTCGGCGATCTCCGGGGCGCGTCCCCCGGTCAGGGCGAGGACGCGGGCGCCCTCCGCGGGACTCGACGGCATCGGGTTCTCCTCTTCTCCGGTGGTCAGCGCCCGGCGCGCAGGAAGGCGAGGACCGCCAGCACCCGCCGGTGGTCGGAGCCCGAGTCCTCGAGCCCGAGCTTCTGGAAGATCGCGGTCACGTTCTTCTCCACGGCGCCCACGCCGACGAAGAGAGCGGAGGCGATGCCCGCGTTCGTGCGCCCCTGGGCCATCTGCTCCAGCACCTCCCGCTCCCGCGGGGTCAGCGAGGCGAGCGGGTCGCGGTTGCGCTGCAGGAGCGAGGCGACGACCTGCGGGTCGAGGACGGTTCCGCCCGCCGCGACGCGCTCGACGGCGTCGCGCAGCTCGTCCACGGAGGCGACCCGGTCCTTCAGGAGGTAGCCGAGTCCGCCGTCGCCGGAGCCGAGCAGCTCCTGCGCGTAGGTGACCTCGACGTACTGGCTGAGCAGGAGGACCGACACGTGCGGGTAGCGGCGGCGGATCTCCAGCGCCGCGCGGACGCCCTCGTCGCGGAAGGTCGGCGGCATCCGGACGTCGAGCACGGCGACGTCGACCCCGGCCGGGTCCCGCGCCAGATCGGCGAGCAGGGCGTCCGCGTCCCCGAAGGCGCCGACGGAGGCGAACCCCGCGTCCTCGAAGAGGCGGACCAGGCCCTCGCGCAGGAGGACCGAGTCCTCGGCGATGGCGACGCGGATCACGGGCACGCCCTCAGGATAGGACGGCCGGGCGGTAGGGGACGTGCACCCCGACCGTGGTCGGCCCGCCGACCGGCGACTCCACGCTCAGGATCCCGCGCAGGCCCCGGACGCGCCCGCCGACCCCCTCGAGACCGTGACCGGCGACCGGCGACGCCCCGCCGACTCCGTCGTCGACCACCCAGGCGTCGAGCCAGCGCTCCCCCGGAGTGCCGGAGTCGCGGGTGTCGAGATGCACCCGCACCGATCGGGCACCGGAGTGCTTGGAGACGTTCGCGAGCAGCTCGGCGACGACGAAGTAGACGCTGCGCTCGACCTCGGGCGGCACGTCCGCCACGGGGTGCTCGGTGAGGACCTCGACCGGCACCGGGCTGAGCTCGGCGAGCGAGTGCACCGCCGCCTCGAAGCCCCGGTCCTGCAGGATCGGCGGCGCCACGCCGCGGGAGAGGGCGCGCAGCTCGTCGAGCGCGGCGCGCACGTGCTCGAGAGCCTCGTCGACCAGGCGGGCGGCGGACTCCGGGTCGGCGGCGAGTCGGTTGCGTGCCGAGGCCAGGTCCATCTGGACCCGGATCAGGCGCTGCTGCGGGCCGTCGTGGATGTCGCGCTCGAGCCGGCGCAGCGCGCGGTCCTCGGCGGCGACGGCTGCGCCGCGGGAGGCGCTCAGCTCGGCGACCTCGCGCTGGAGCGCCTCCGACTCCCACGGGCCGAGCAGGAGACGGTCGACCAGCCAGTGCAGGAGGGAGAGACCGCGGGTGGCGAACGGCAGGGTCGAGACGAAGAGGACGGTCGTGGCGACCGTCGCCGCGGCGACCAGTCCCGCCGGAGGCTGCGGGGCGCCCAGCAGAGCTGCTCCGCTCTCGGCCAGCAGGCGGGCCGGACCGGGGGCCCCCGTGAGCGCGGCGGCCACCGTGCCCGGGCCCGCCCAGGTCCACAGCGCCAGGAGCAGTCCTGACAGCAGCGCGAGCGCCGGAGCCACGACGAGCGTGTGCAGGAGAGCGAGCCAGTAGTGCCCGTCGATCACCGGACCGTAGAGGGCGAAGGTCGACGG
Source organism: Rathayibacter sp. AY1B8 (assembly GCF_002932775.1). Lineage (NCBI taxonomy): Bacteria > Bacillati > Actinomycetota > Actinomycetes > Micrococcales > Microbacteriaceae > Rathayibacter > Rathayibacter sp. AY1B8. The sequence continues at coordinate 83,725 of NZ_PSWJ01000007.1, forward strand.
AGTGACGGAGGAGGGCGGTCGCCGCCACTGCGGCCGGGGGACGGCGGGCCGTCCGGCCAGCACGTCGAGGCCGACAGCGGCTCGGGAGAAGAAGCGCGCCGTGTAGAGGGCGGCGGGCAGGAACACCAGGCCGATCAGGACTCCGACGAGCCCGAGCGCGACGGCCAGCGCGACGCCGGCGCAGAAGGCGCCGAGGAGCGCGACCGGGATCGCGGCCACCAGCGCGACCACCTCCCGGGGCAGTCCGCGCCAGAGCCGGAGGTAGGCGCGCGAGGCCTCGCCGAGGGCCGTCGATGCTCCGCTCATCCGCGCCTCCTGTCCGCTCCCGCCGCCGCCGCGACCCGGTCGAGCGTACCGGCGGCACGGCTCCGGGCACCCGGGGGGAAGCCCCCGTGACGCCCCTCCGCGACCGAGGTGAGCCTGTCCTTCACCAGACTGAGCCGAGCCTGCGCTTCCTTGCGGCGCCGGGGGATCTGCGTACTGTTGACGATCAGTCACCCCCTCTCGAAAGGACCAGACGATGTCCACCACGTCCGTCACGTCGCTCACCTCGTCGAACCCGGATGTCGCATCCGGAGTCGCCCAGTTCCTCAGCCCCGTCGTCGTCGAGATGACCGCGCTCGCCGTCAACGGCAAGCAGGCGCACTGGCACGTCCGCGGCGCCAACTTCATCGGCGTCCACGAGCTGCTCGACGCGATCGTCGGCCGCGCCATCGAGTGGGCCGACCTCGCCGCGGAGCGCGTCGTCGCCCTCGGCCTCCCGGTCGACGCCCGCATCCAGACCGTCGCCTCGGCGACGCGGTCCGAACCCCTCACCCCCGGCTTCCAGCGCTCCGAGAACGCGATCGTCGAGATCATCCGCCAGATGGACGTCGCCATCGCGACCGTCAACACGGCGATCGCCGAGCTCGCCGAGATCGACGCGAGCAGCCAGGACGTCGCGATCGAGATCGGCCGCGGCCTCGAGAAGGACCGCTGGTTCCTCTTCGCCCACGTCAGCGAGAGCTGAGCACCGCGCCTCGACCGGCCCGCGGATCCTCGGATCCCGCGGGCCGTCGTCGTTCCCGGGCCCGTTCGCGCGATCCGGAGCAGCCGGTGTCGCGACGGGCGCGGGTCAGCCGCCGTGCGTGAAGCGGCCCGCCAGGAGGGTCGCGGCGACCGGCATGGATCGGAGGGCTCCCGCGTCGGCGGCGAGCGGATCGCGGTCGACCACCACGAGATCGGCGGGATCGCCGGCCGCGGGCCTGAGCCGGCGCACCCGGGTCGAGGCGACGATCGCCTCCTCGACGCTCACCCGCTGCTCCGGATGCCAGGGCTCGTCGCCCGGCAGCGCCCGCGCGACCGCGGCCGAGATCGCGACCCACGGGTCGAGCGGAGCGACCGGAGCGTCCGAGCCGAGCACCACGCGGGCCCCGGAGTCGAGCAGCGAGCGCAGCGGGAACGCCCGGCCGGTCCGTCCCGGCCAGTACCGCTCCGCCACCTCGCGGTCGTCCAGCGCGTGCGCGGGCTGCACTCCGGCCTCCACGCCGAGCGCGGCGAACCGCGGAAGGTCGGTCTCCGCGAGCAGCTGAGCGTGCTCGATCCGGCCCCCGCCGACCCGGCCGAGCGCGTCCAGAGCCAGCGTCGCCGCGGCGTCTCCGATCGCGTGCACGGTGGAGCGGATGCCCCCGGCGGCCGCGCGGGCGAGCAGCTCGTCCAGCTCGGCGGGCTCCACGGTGAGGACGCCGTAGCCGTCGTGGTCGGCGTAGGGGTGGGCGCAGTAGGCGGTCCTCGTGTTGAGGGAGCCGTCGATCAGGACCTTGAGCGGGCCCATCCGCAGCAGGCCGTCACCGCCGTCGAGCTCGTCGCCCGTGCGCAGTCCCTCCGCGAGGGCGCGGTCGAGGTGGTCGCGGTAGACGCCGGTGTCGACGCGGAGGGAGCGGGTTCCGCCGTCGACGCGACGGGTCCAGTCCCCCGCGTTCCAGCGCATCTCGAGGTCGACGACGCCGACCACCCCGCGGGCCGCAGCCCGCCGGGCCGCCGCGTCGGCGAGCGCGTCGAGCTCGTCGTCGCCGAGGGCTCCGAGTGCGGTGACGAGCTCGAAGCAGGCGTCCTCGCGCAGCAGCTCGGGCTCGGGAGCGACGGCGTAGCGCCGGTACGCGGCGGAGTTCAGCCAGGCGCAGTGCAGGTCGCCGCTGATCAGCACGACGGGCCGCTCCGGAGAGACCTCGTCCAGGAGCGCGGTCGTCGGCGGCTCCGGCCAGAGGCCGTCGCGGAAGCCGAAGCCGATCAGCGTGCCGGTAGCGGGCTCCTCCGCCAGGCGACGTCGAACCGCGTCCGCCGTTCCGCGGGCCGAGTCCGCCGACGAGACGTCCAGGCGCGGGACGGTCATCGCCCACTGGGAGAAGTGGACGTGCTCGTCCCAGAGGCCGGGGAGCACCCAGCGCCCGTCGAGGTCGCGCACCTCGTCGCCCGGGGCGGCGGCGGCGTCCGGTCCGACAGATTCCACGCGGCCGTCGCGCAGGAGCACGGCACCGGGTCGGGACGAGCCGAGGAGGCGGGCGCCCCGAAGAAGGACACCGCCGGTCATCGGGCGGCCTCGCGGAGCGCGGGGCGGACGGCGCGGGACCGGGCCGGCGTCTCTCCACCGGCGCTCACGACTGGCACACCGGGCACCAGTAGAGCTTGCGCGCGCCGATCTCCTCGAGCAGCACGTTCGTGCCGCAGACGCGGCAGGGCAGGCCCTCCCGCTTGTAGACGTAGTTGCGCTCGGCGCGGCTACGGACGGCTTTCGAGCGCTCGGTCTTCGTGAGGCCGCGGCGCGTGATCATCATCCCGGTCCGGATGCCGTCCTCGAGCAGGTCCGCCCAGTCCCGCCACAGCTCCTGTGCGAGCTCCAGCGGCACCTGCTTGCCGGGAGTGTGCGGGTCGAGGCCGGCGCGGTAGAGCAGCTCCGCGCGGTAGATGTTGCCGATGCCGCTGACAACGGACTGGTCCATCAGCACCAGCCCGACCGGCGTCGCCGTCCTGCGGAGCCGGTTCACGAAGCGGTCGCGAGCCTCGTCGGAGTCGTCGTCGGCCGGATCCGGACCGAGGCGGGCGAGGAGGGCCTCCACCTGGGCGGGGTCCATCACCTCGCAGGCGGTGGGGCCGCGCAGGTCGGCGACGGTCTCCTCCGTCATGATGCGCACGCGCACCGCGCCCACGGGCTTCGGCGGGAACTCGTCGAGATCGGAGTCGGTCTCGTGCTCCGTCTCGGAGAGGCGCACGGCGCGGCGGCGCCGGGGAGCGCCGATGCTGCTGCCGGCCTTCCCGTCCGGGAACAGCGGCGAGACGTGCCCGAGGAAGTCCCACGCGCCGTAGAGGCCGAGGTGGACGTGCAGCGTCAGGTCGTCCTCGAAGCGCAGCAGCAGGTGCTTGCCGACGGCCGTGGACTCGAGGACCTCGCGCCCGTCGAGGAGCGCGGCTCCCTCGGTGAAGCGGCCCTGGGGGCTGCTGGTCGCGACGCGGTGCCCGACGACGTCGCGCTCGAACTGCAGGGCGATCCGATGGACGGAGTGCCCCTCGGGCACTCAGCGCTCCTTCGCGGCGGAGTCGACGACCCGGCCGGCGATGTCGCCGGTGGCCTCGTACTCGGCGAGCTGCGCGATGCGGCGCACGTGGCGCTCCTCGAAGGTGAAGGGCTCGGCGACGAACGCGTCGATGAAGCCGGTGGCCTCCTCGACGGAGTGCTGGCGGGCCCCGATCGAGATGACGTTCGCGTCGTTGTGCTGGCGGGCCAGCACGGCGGTGCTCAGGTTCCAGACGAGCGCCGCGCGCACGCCCGCGACCTTGTTCGCCGCGATCTGCTCGCCGTTGCCCGAGCCGCCGAAGACGACGCCGAGGGCCTCGACCCCCGCCTCCTGATCGCGGACGACCGCGGCGGCGGCGTTGATGCAGAAGGACGGGTAGTCGTCCAGCGGGTCGTAGGACGTGGGGCCGTGGTCGATCACGTCGTGACCGGCGGCGCCGAGGTGCTCGATCAGGTGACGGCTGAAGTCCAGCCCTGCGTGGTCCGTGGCGATGTGGATGCGCACGAGAGAACTCCTCCGGAAGAGCCGTCTGGGGCCCGCGGTGCCCGGGCCGGGAGTCAGAGTACCGCGAGTCGGCTCAGTCGAACTGCGGGTCGCGGGTCCGCGAGCGCTTGAGCTCGAAGAAGCCGTCGAAGGAGGCGGCGGCGACGATGCCGTCCCAGAGGGTCAGCGCCTGCTCGCCCCTCGGGATCGGCGAGATGACGGGGCCGAAGAAGGCGACGTCGCCGATCGCGATGACCGGGGTGCCGACGTCCTGGCCGACCCGCTCGATCCCGTCGAAGTGGGAGGCGCGCATCGGCTCGTCGTACTCGTCCGAGTCGGCGTGGGCGGCGAGCTCCGCAGGCAGGCCGAGCTCGGCGAGCGACTCGGCGATCACCGCGTCGACGTCGGTGCGCCCGCCCGGGTGGATCCGGGTGCCGAGCGCGTCGTAGAGCGGCTTGACGTGCTCGCGGCCCTCGCGCTCGGCGACGGCGGCGACCAGGCGGGTGTATCGCAGCGCGCGCGGGAGGAAGGCGCGGTACGAGTCGTCCACGTCCTTGTCCTCGTTGAGGACGGCGAGGCTCATGATGTGCCACTGCACGTCGAGGTCGCGCGCGGGGGTCACCTCGTCCACGAATCGCGAGGTCATCCAGGCCCACGGGCAGGAGGGGTCGAACCAGAAGTCCACAGAGGTCATGGGGACACGCTACGCCGCTCGCCGCGGCCGCGTCCGCGCTCCCCGGCGGCTCCGCAGGATCGGCGCCACGGGGCTCCATGGCGGGTCCCGGCAGCTCTAGGGTGGATCGGCGGCGCCCGCACCCCGGCGCCCGCGGCAGCGCCCGAGACGAACGGATGGAGCACCCCCGTGCCAGGAGACAACCTCACCCGGAGCGAGGCGCAGGAGCGCGCCTCGCTGATCCAGGTCCACGACTACGACATCGCCCTCGACCTGACCCGGGGAGCCGAGACCTTCCTCAGCACGACCACGGTGCGCTTCTCCGCCACCGAGGGCGCCTCGAGCTTCATCGACGCCGTCACGGGCACGGTCCACTCCGTCACCCTCAACGGCGCGGAGCTCGACCCCGCCGACGTCGCCGACGGCGTCCGCATCCGCCTCGACGCCCTGGCCGCGGACAACGAGCTCACCGTCGTCGCCGACATGCTCTACACCAACACGGGCGAAGGCCTGCACCGCTTCGTCGACCCCGTCGACGGCGAGGTGTACCTGTACTCGCAGTTCGAGGTGCCCGACTCCCGCCGCGTCTTCGCGGTGTTCGAGCAGCCGGACCTCAAGGCCGAGTTCCGCTTCACCGTCACCGCGCCCGCGCAGTGGCAGGTCGTGTCGAACCAGCCCACTCCCGAGCCGGTCCCGGCGGGCGAGGGGATCGCGACCTGGAGCTTCGAGCCCACCCCGCGCATCTCCTCCTACATCACGGCCCTCGTCGCCGGACCCTACGTGGTCGAGACCGACTCGCTCGTCTCCTCCGACGGCCGCACCATCCCGCTGGGGGTCTTCGCCCGGGCCTCGCTCGCGCCCTTCCTCGACGCCGACTACGTGTTCGAGAAGACGAAGCAGGGCTTCGCCTTCTACGAGGAGAAGTTCGGCGTCCCGTACCCGTTCGCGAAGTACGACCAGCTGTTCGTCCCCGAGTTCAACGCCGGCGCGATGGAGAACGCGGGAGCGGTGACCTTCACCGAGACCTACGTGTTCCGCTCCAAGGTGACGGACGCGATCAAGGAGCGCCGGGTCGTCACGATCCTCCACGAGCTCGCCCACATGTGGTTCGGCGACCTGGTCACCATGAAGTGGTGGAACGACCTCTGGCTCAACGAGTCGTTCGCCGAGTACGCCTCCACCCTCGCCACCGCGGAGGCGACGGAGTGGACCGAGGCGTGGACCACCTTCGCCGCGATGGAGAAGAGCTGGGCCTACCGCCAGGACCAGCTGCCCTCGACCCACCCGATCGTCGCGACCATCAACGACCTCGAGGACGTCCAGGTCAACTTCGACGGCATCACCTACGCCAAGGGCGCCTCGGTGCTCAAGCAGCTTGTCGCGTGGGTCGGCGAGAGGGAGTTCCTCGCCGGCGTCCACGAGTACTTCGTCAAGCACGCCTTCTCGAACACGGAATTGCGCGACCTGCTGGTCGAGCTGGAGGCCACCAGCGGGCGCGACCTCACCGAGTGGTCGGCGCAGTGGCTCGAGACGGCCGGCGTGAACACGCTCCGCCCCGAGATCGCGGTCGACGAGAGCGGAGCGATCGCGTCCTTCGCGATCCTGCAGACCGCGGTCGAGGAGTACCCGACGATCCGCCCGCACCGCCTGGCGATCGGCCTGTACGACTTCGAGGGCGAGCGCCTCGTCCGCGTCGACCGCCTCGAGCTGGACGTCGACGGGGAGCGCACCGAGGTGCCCGAGCTGATCGGCCGCACCCGTCCGGCGCTCGTGCTGCTCAACGACGACGACCTCGCCTACGCGAAGGTCCGCCTCGACGACGCTTCGCTCGCCGTGGCCGTCGAGCACCTCGCGAGCATCGACAGCCCCCTGGCCCGCTCGCTGGTCTGGGGCTCGGTCTGGGACTCGACCCGCGACGCCGAGTCGGCGCCGCGCGACTTCGTCCGCCTCGTCCTGGGCAACGTCGCGACCGAGACCGAGTCCACGACCCTGCGGACGGTGCTCAACCAGCTCGTCGCCACCGCCACCCAGTACGTCGCTCCGGAGTACCGGGCCGAGGTCGTCGAGGAGGCGGGCGATCAGCTGTGGACGCTCGCGCAGAGCGCCGAGCCGGGCAGCGACGCGCAGTTCCAGTTCGTGAAGTTCTTCGCCGCGATCGCGTCCACCCCGGCGCACCTCGAGGCCGTGCAGGCGCTGCTCGACGGCTCCACCGCCCTCGGCGGCCTCGACATCGACACCGACCTCGGCTGGGAGCTGCTGATCGCTCTCGTCGCCGGCGGGCGGGCCGGTGCGGACGACATCGACGCGGCGCTCGCCTCGGACAACACGGCGACCGGCCAGCAGTCGGCCGCGCACGCCCGTGCCGCACTGCCGACCGCGGAGGCGAAGCGCGCGGCGTGGGACTCCGTCACGGCCGACGACTCGGCACCGAACACGATCGTCCGCTCGACGGGCCTGGGCTTCCAGCGCGCCGCCGACCCGCGCCTGCTCGACGCGATGGTCCCGGTCTACTTCGACGCCCTCCGCACCCTCTGGGAGTCGAAGAGCTACAAGATCGCCGAGTACCTGGTCGTCGGCTTCTACCCGGCCGCCACGCCCTCGCAGGAGATCGTCGACGCCACCCGCGCCTGGCTCGACGCGAACCCGGAGGTCCCGGCGCTGCGCCGACTCGTGATCGAGAACCTGGCCGGCGTGGAGCGTGCGCTCCGCGCCCAGGAGCGCGACACCCGGGGCTGACAGCGAGCCGCCCGGTCCCCCGGCGCTCGGCGCTGCGGGACCGGGCGGCTCTCCCCGCTCCCGGCGCCTAGCGCTGCGGGACCGAGCGGCGCTCCGGCCCGTCATAGGCGGACAGCGGCCGGATGAGCGCGTTCGAGCCCCGCTGCTCGATCACGTGGGCCGTCCAGCCCACCACCCGCGCGGCGACGAACAGCGGAGTGAAGATCCCGGTGTCGAAGCCCATCAGCCGGTAGGCGGGGCCGGACGGGTAGTCGAGGTTCGGCAGGATCCCCGTCCGCTCGGCCATCGCCGCGGCCAGGGCGTCGTACAGCTCCATCATCTCGCCGGCCCCCTCGTGCTCGGCGAGCCGCCGGAGAGCGGCGTCCATGGTCGGCACCCGCGAGTCGCCCGACTTGTAGACCCGGTGGCCGAACCCCATGACCTTCCGGCGCTGCCCGAGCGCCTCGGCGAGCCACTCCCGGGACCGCCGGTCCGCCTCCGGTCCGGTGCCGACCTCGTCGAGCACGTGCAGCACGGCCTCGTTCGCCCCGCCGTGGAGCGGTCCCTTGAGCGCTCCGACGGCGGCGGTCACGGCGGAGTGGACGTCCGACAGCGTCGACGTCACGACGCGGGCCGTGAAGGTCGAGGCGTTGAAGGAGTGCTCGGCGTAGAGCACCAGCGAGACGCGGAACGCGTCGACGACGACCGGCTCCGGCACCTCGCCGAAGGTCGTCCAGAGGAAGTTCTCGGAGTAGTCGAGGTCGTCGCGCGGCTCGATCGGCTCGAGGCCGCGCAGGCGGCGCTGGGCGTAGGCGACGATCGCCGGCAGTGCCGCCCAGAGCCGCACGGAGCGCTCCAGCACGGCATCGGCAGCGTCGGCGTCGGCGTCCGGATCCTCCTCGAGCGCGCCCAGGACGCTCACCGCCGTCCGCACCACGTCCATCGGGTGCGCCGACAGCGGCAGCAGGTCGATCACGGTGCGCACCTCGGGGGCCAGGGCGCGGTGGGCCCGCTCCACGGCGGCCAGCCCGGCCGCCTCCTCAGCAGTGGGGAGCTCGCCGTGCCAGAGCAGCCAGGCCACGTCCTCGAACGAGGTCCCCGCCGCGAGCTCCTGCACGGGGTAGCCGCGGTAGAGCAGCGAGTTCGACGCCGGGTCGACCTTCGAGACGGCCGTCGTGTCGACGACGACCCCCACGAGTCCCTTGCGGATGTCCTGATCGGTCGTGCTCATCCTTCGCTCCTTCGCGAGAGGCGGGCGGCGGCGCCGGGGAGCGCCGCCGGTTCGTGCGGGTCGGCGCGCTCAGGCGCCGTAGTGGTCGGCGAGCGAGAAGTCGAAGACGCCCTCGTCGAAGCGGCTGTACGAGGCGTAGTCGAGGAGCTCGTAGAGCTCGGCGCGCGTCTGCATGCCCGGGACCTCCGAGCGGAGCGACCCCTCCGCCTTGAGGGCGTCGAGTGCCCGCATCGCGGCGCCCATCGCGATCCGGAGCAGCGAGACCGGGTGGATCACGACGTTCACGCCGACGTCGGCGAGCTGCTGCGCGGTGAACAGCTCGCTCTTGCCGAACTCGGTCATGTTGGCGAGGATCGGCACGTCGATCGCGGCGCGCACGGCCTCGAACTCGGACAGGTCGCGCATCGCCTCGGGGAACACCGCGTCGGCTCCGGCGTCGACGAGGCGCTTGGCGCGGTCGATCGCGGCCGGCAGGCCGTCGAGGGCGCGGATGTCGGTGCGGGCCATGATCACCAGATCGGAGTCGCGGCGCGCGTCGACGGCCGCCGCGATCCTCCGCACCGAGGTCGCCTCGTCGACGACCGCCTTGCCGTCGAGGTGCCCGCAGCGCTTGGGGTTCACCTGGTCCTCGATGTGCAGCCCCGCGACTCCGGCGTCCTCGAGCATCTGCACCGTGCGCGCGACGTTCAGCGGCTCACCGAAGCCGGTGTCCGCGTCGACGAGGACCGGCAGGTCGGTCAGGCGCGCGATCTGCTGCGAGCGGCCGGCCACCTCGCTGAGCGTGGTGAGCCCGATGTCCGGCAGCCCCAGCTCGGCCGAGAGCACGGCGCCCGAGACGTAGATCCCGTCGAAGCCCTTCGCCTCGATGAGGCGCGCGGAGAGCGGAGTGAACGCGCCGGGCAGCTGCAGCAGCTCGCCCGAGGCGAGGCGCTCGCGGAAGAGGCGGCGCTTCTCGGCGGGAGTCCGGGTGGAGTGGAGCATCGGGCGTCCTTCCCAGGGCGGTGTCCGGGTCCGAGCGGACCCGCCTCGAATCTATACGCGCTCGGGGCTCGTGCACCCGTCTCGGAGGGAGGCGTCCCGTAGCCTGGAGCGGTCATGCTGCTTCTTCAGACCTCCACCCCGGACCCTGTCGCCGCCACCGTCTCCTTCTTCGAGTCCGAGCCCTTCTGGAAGGTGGTCGCGATCCTCGGGATCGTGCTGGGCGCGCTGCTGGTGCGCGTCATCGCCCACTTCGTGATCGGCCGCGTCGTCGATCAGATCGTGTCGGGAGTGAAGCGCCGCCAGCGCGTCGAGGACACCCAGTCGATCGCCGCGTCGCCGCTCGCGGCCGTGCGGGTGGTGCAGCGCACGCGCACGCTCGGGTCGATCCTCAACAACCTGAGCTCGATCCTGATCGTCGTCATCGCCCTGGTCATGATCGTGACGACGATCGACAAGGACCTCATCGGCTCCTTCGCCCTGCTGACGGCCGCCCTCGGCGCGGGCCTCGGCTTCGGCGCGCAGAACATCGTCAAGGACGTCCTGAACGGGCTGTTCATGGTCGCCGAGGACCAGCTCGGGGTCGGCGACGTCGTCGACACCGGGCAGGCGACGGGCGTGGTCGAGTCGGTCGGCGTCCGCGTGACGCAGATCCGCGACGTCAACGGCACCCTCTGGTTCGTCCGCAACGGCGAGATCGTCCGGGTGGGGAACATGTCGCAGGGCTGGTCGCGCGTCATCGTCGACCTGGCCGTGCCCTACGAGACGGACCTCGAGCAGGTGCAGTCCACGGTCCTCGCGACCGCGAACGAACTGGCGGCGAGCAGCCGCTGGCGGGCCCGGATCATCGACAAGCCCGAGCTCTGGGGCCTGGAGTCCATCGCCGACGACGCCCTGGTCATCCGGGTGGTGGTCAAGACCCGCACCACCGCCAAGGACGACGTCGCCCGCGAGCTGCGCCTGCGCCTGAAGAAGTCGCTCGACGCGCTCGACGTGAAGCTCCCCTCGCTGGCCACCGTCGTCCTCGAGGGCTTCGAGGGGGCGACGAGCGTCGGAGGCGCCAAGCCGCCGCGGACCACGCCCTCCCCCACGATCAGCACCGAGCACGGCAAGCCCGTGCGGCTCCCCCGCGCGCTGCGGCGCGGGAGCGGGACGCCGCCCCAGGACGGCGGCGGCACCTCCGGCCCGACGGGAGCGCGCTCGTGAGCGGCCTGCAGATCGGCGGCACGCCTCCGCTGCGCAGCTTCTGGGAGCACATCGGCGGCCGGCCGACGTTCGAGCGCCTGGTCCGCCGCTTCTACGAGGGCGTCCGCGAGGACGAGGTCCTCTGGCCGATGTACCCCGAGCACGACCTCGAGGGCGCGATCCAGCGGCTGACCGGCTTCCTCGAGCAATACTGGGGCGGCCCGGGCACCTACAGCGAGGAGCGCGGCCACCCGCGCCTGCGGATGCGGCACCAGCCGTTCCGGATCAACCCCGAGGCCCGCGACCACTGGCTCCAGCACATGCGGACGGCCGTCGACGATCTCGAGCTCGCTCCGGCCGACGACGCCCTGCTCTGGGACTACCTGGAGCGCGCCGCCCACGCGATGGTGAACACCTTCGAGGAGTAGCCGCTCAGCCCGGGGTGCGGACCAGCACGTGTCCGCGCCGTGAGGTGAGGCGGCGCCAGGCGCCGCTCTCGAGCAGGGCGACCGGGTCGTCGGCGCCGAGGAACCCGAGCGCGAAGAGGGCGAACGCCGCTCCCGCCGGGACGTCCTCGAGGCCGTCGAGCGGGCGGCCCCAGACGCTCGACCGCACGCGGCCGACGATCTGCTCGCCCGTCTCGGAGCCGACGGCCGCCGCGATCTCGTCGATCCCCTCGCGCGCGACGCGCTCCAGGAAGCCCGGGTCCACGGGCTCGCGCCGGGTCCAGCCGCCGCGGGGCGGGGAGACGCCCGCCCAGGGCCCCGCCGTCGCGTCGTCGCCGTCGGGCAGGACGACCGGCTTGCCGTCCGCTCCGCCCGGCTCCCACTGCAGGCGGGCGAGGCGGTCCGACAGCGCACGGATCGGCACGACCCGGTCGAAGCCGGCGGGCTCGTCGAGCGCGAAGACGCGCAGGCCCAGCACGGTCGCGGAGCGGTCGAGCAGACCGCGGGGCTGGAGGATCGCGGTGTAGGCGGCCAGCACGTGGTCGTCGGCGAGGAGCCGGACCGCACCGTCCTCGACCCGGGCCGAACGGCCGAGGAAGACGCGCAGATCCGACAGGCTGGGCGGATCCGCCAGGGAGAAGGACGAACTCATCGCGTCGATAAACTTACCCGAGGCCGCTCGCCCCACCGCCCGACACCCCGGAGGTACCGTGCCCGATCCCCTGTCCTCGTTCCTCACCGCGCTCGACCTGACGGACACCGGCGCCCGCACCAGCGAGGACATCTCGACGGGTCCCTCGCAGTGGATGCCCGAGGGGCGGGTCTTCGGCGGCCAGGTCCTCGCGCAGTCGCTCATCGCGGCCGGTCGCACCGTCGAGGGGCGCTCCGTGCACTCGATGCACGGGTACTTCCTCCGCCCCGGGGACGTCTCCCTGCCGATCACGTTCTCGGTCGACCGGATCCACGACGGCCGCTCCTTCTGCACGCGGCGGACGCAGGCCTACCAGAACGGACGCCCCATCCTCTCGATGATCGCCTCGTTCCAGACCGAGGACGAGGGTCTCGACCACCAGGCGCCGATGCCGGAGGGGATCCCCGACCCGGAGTCGCTGCCGAGCACCGCTGAGATCCTCGCGGGGGTCGACCACCCGGTCGGCAGCTTCTGGGCCACGCAGCGCCCCTTCGACGTGCGGCACGTCGAGCAGCCGGTGTACCTCCGGGCCGACCCCGAGCGGGTCGCGCACCAGAGCGTGTGGATGCGCTCGCTCGGACCGCTGCCGGACGATCCGATGCTGCACCGCGCCGCCCTCGCCTACGCGAGCGACTACACGATCCTCGAATCCACGCTCCGCCGGCACGGTGCGGCGTGGACGACGCCGGGCCTGCGGATAGCGAGCCTCGACCACGCGATGTGGTGGCACCGCCCCGCGCGCGTGGACCAGTGGCTCCTCTACGTGCAGGAGGCGCCGAGCGCGTCCGGCGGACGCGGGCTCTCGCTCGGGCGCATCTACACGCAGGAGGGCGTGCTCGTGGCGAGCGTCGCCCAGGAGGGCATGGTCCGCGTCCCCCTGGGCTGAGCTCAGCCCCGCTTCGAGAAGGTGATGGGCTCCTCGACGTAGGGGCCCCACGCCTCGCGGAGCTCCTCCGGGATGCGCTGGGGCCTGCCCGTCGCGGCCGTCACCAGCACCAGAGTGGTGGCCGCCTTCGTGAAGAGCACCCGCGGGACGACGCCGGCGGGCGAGTAGAGCTCGTAGCAGACCTCGAGGCTCGCCCCGCCGATCCGCCCGATCCACAGCTCCACGTCGATCGGCGCGCGCATGTACGGGATCGGCGCGAGGTACTCGATCTCCTGCCGGGCGATGAGGCTGATCGACTCGGCGCCCGGCCGTGCGTCGAGCACCGCCGTCGCCATCCCGCCGGGCTGCGGCGAGTCCGGCTTCCAGAACGCCTGGATGCGCGCCTCCTCGAGCAGGCGCAGCATCTCGGCGTTGTTCACGTGCGCGTAGGCGTCGAAGTCCGACCACCGCAGCGGGATGGCGACGTGCAGGCGCATCAGTCGCGGGTGAGCTTGCGGTACGCGGAGCGGTGCGGCTTCGCCGCGTCCGGGCCGAGGCGCTCGATCTTGTTCTCCTCGTACGCCTCGAAGTTGCCCTCGAACCAGTACCAGTTGGCCGGATCCTCCTCGGTGCCCTCGTAGGCGAGGATGTGGGTCGCGATGCGGTCGAGGAACCACCGGTCGTGCGTGATCACCACGGCGCAGCCCGGGAACTCGAGGAGCGCGTTCTCGAGGCTGCCCAGGGTCTCGACGTCCAGGTCGTTGGTGGGCTCGTCGAGCAGGAGCAGGTTGCCGCCCTGCTTGAGCGTCAGCGCGAGGTTGAGGCGGTTCCGCTCGCCACCGGAGAGGACGCCGGCCTTCTTCTGCTGGTCCGGGCCCTTGAAGCCGAACTGCGAGACGTAGGCGCGGGAGGGGATCTCGGTCTTCCCGACGGTGATGTAGTCGTGCCCGTCGGAGACGACCTCCCACAGGTTCTTCTGCGGGTCGATGCCGCCGCGGCTCTGGTCGACGTAGGAGATGTCGACCGTCTCGCCGATCTTCAGGTCGCCCGAGTCGAGCGGCTCGAAGCCCACGATCGTCTTGAAGAGCGTTGTCTTGCCGACGCCGTTCGGGCCGATGACGCCGACGATGCCGTTGCGGGGCAGCGTGAAGCTGAGGTCGTCGATGAGGACGCGCTCGCCGAACTGCTTGTGCAGCTTCTTCGCGTCGATGACCTGGGAGCCCAGACGGGGGCCCACCGGGATGACGATCTCCTCGAAGTCGAGCACGCGCGTCTTCTCGGCCTCGGCCGCCATCTCCTCGTAGCGCGCCAGGCGCGCCTTCGACTTGGCCTGACGGCCCTTGGCGTTGCTGCGCACCCAGTCGAGCTCGGTGGTGAGCCGCTTGGCGAGCTTGGCGTCCTTCTTGCCCTGGACCTCCAGGCGGGCGCTCTTCTTCTCGAGGTACGTCGAGTAGTTGCCCTCGTAGGGGTAGAGGTGGCCGCGGTCGACCTCGGCGATCCACTCCGCGACGTTGTCGAGGAAGTACCGGTCGTGGGTGACGGCGAGCACGGCGCCGGGGTACTTCGAGAGGAACTGCTCGAGCCAGAGCACGCTCTCGGCGTCGAGGTGGTTGGTGGGCTCGTCGAGCAGCAGCAGGTCGGGCTTCTGCAGGAGGAGCTTGGTGAGCGCCACGCGGCGCTTCTCGCCACCCGAGAGGTTGGTGACGAGGGAGTCCCCCGGCGGGGTGCGCAGCGCGTCCATCGCCTGCTCCAGCTGCGAGTCCAGGTCCCAGGCGTCGGCGGCGTCGATCGCCTCCTGCAGGGTCCCCATCTCGGCGAGGAGACTGTCGAAGTCGGCGTCCGGGTCGGCCATCGCGAGGGAGATCTCGTTGAAGCGGTCGATCTTGCCCTTGATCTCGCCCACGCCCTCCTGGACGTTCTCGAGTACCGTCTTGGTCTCGTCGAGCTCGGGCTCCTGCATCAGGATGCCGACGGTGTAGCCCGGGCTGAGCCGCGCCTCGCCGTTGCTCGGCGTGTCCAGCCCCGCCATGATCTTCAGGATCGTCGACTTGCCGGCGCCGTTGGGCCCGACCACGCCGATCTTCGCTCCCGGCAGGAACGACATGGTGACGTCGTCCAGGATCAGCTTGTCGCCGACCGCCTTCCGCGCGCGCACCATCGAGTAGATGTATTCAGCCATGCCCAGTCCTCAAGTCCGTCGGTCTGCGCGGAGTCGGGTCGCCCGCCGGTCCCCTGCTCCGCGCGGAGGCGCTGACGGAGGCTCGGACCGGGGCGGGACGCCGGGCCCCGGCCGACGCGGAGCGCAGGCCGCGGGACCGTCCGCACCAGTCGAGGATAACGGGAACTCGCCGGTCCGCGTCGGAGGGAGCGCCTGAACGCGGACCGCCCTCCGCTCCGGCCGGGCCGGTGGGGAGGGCGGATCGCGTCAGCGGACGACGGTGCGGATCAGCTGCAGGGCGTCAGGCGCTCCACCGCCTCGGACAGCGTGTCCGTGCTGCCGAGCAGGATCACCTGCGTCGCCTTGGACGCGGTGATGTCGGCGAGGACCGCCCGGGGCACGCAGGTGGGCTGGACCGCGAAGAGCGGGCTCCGGGTGTAGCCCGCCGCCGTGGCTCCGGCCAGGGCGTCGGGGAACTTCTCACCGGTCGCGAGGTAGACGGTCGTCGCCGAGGTGAAGGCCGCCTTGTTCAGCTTCTCCGAGGTGTCGTACCGGTCGGTCCCGCCGATGCGGGTGATCACGGGGCCCGTGATCGAGCGCTCGATGCCGGCGCTGACCGAGAGCGTCGAGCCCGCGATCGTCAAGCTACTGACCTTGAGGCCGCTGATGATCTGCTGGGTGAGGGGGTCCACCGTGGAGCCGGTTCCATTGGTCAGCACCACCGGAGCGCGATTCGCGCCGGCTGCGGCGCTGGCGCTCAGGGCGTCGGGGAACTTCTCGCCCGTGGCCAGCCAGGCCATCGGGGAGCCGCCCCTGAAGGCGTCCTGGAGGATCAGCTTCGAGGTGTCGTAGCGGTCGACTCCGCCGATGCGCGTGGTCTTCCCCTTCGGCGCATACGCGGCCAGGTCGCTGTAGACCTGGCTGCCGACGCTGAGCTCGGAGCCGACGACGACGATCTTCGCGGGCTTGAGACGCGTCAGCTCGGTGCGGACGACCTGGCTCATCGAGTCGCGGTCGACCAGGAGCAGCGGCCCGCCCGCCTTGGCCGCGGCGGGTCCGGCGCTGAGCGCGTCCGGGAAGTTCTGCCCGGTGGCGACGTAGACGACGGGGACGTTCGCCGGGAAGGTGCGCTTGGACACCTCGACCGCGGTGCCCTGACGGTCGGTGCCCGAGATGCGCGAGACGACCGGCGAGCCGGCGGGCGGGGCGGTCGGCGTTGCGGTCGGCGTGGGCGTGACCGGAGGAGTGGTCGGGGTCGGCGTGACCGGCGGGGTGGTCGCGGTGGCCGTCGGGGTCGGCGTGACCGGCGGGGTGGTGGCTCCGCTTCCCGTGACGCGGACTGCGGCGTCCGACGTGATGGTCGCTCCGCGGGGCTGCTCCACCCTGCCGTTGCTGACGCCGGTGACCTGGAGCAGGCTGCTCACGCGGTCCTTGTAGGCGTCGTAGGCGCTGGACGGGATCGTCACGGTGACCTTGGACTGATCGTTGTCCGCGACCACCTGGGCGGGGATCCGCTCGGTCCTGCTGGGACCGACGTAGGCGGCGAGCCCCTGGAGGTCGTAGAAGCCGTCCCGGTTGGACTCGAGGACGACGGTGTCGCCACCCTTGACGTCCAGAGCCGTGTCGACCTTCTCGTACGCGAAGTACGCGGCGCTCCGCTGGAGCGTCTGTGCGCTGCTGCTGAGGTCGACCCCGCCGACACCGCCGGCGCCGGAGGCTCCGGCGACGGAGAGGGTGGCCGACGTGGTCAGCTCGAAGCCGCTGTCGACCGGCTGGCCGATCGGACTCTGGTTCTCCTCCAGCGGTTGCTTCTGCGCCGTGATCTGGAGGGCGACAGTCCCACCGCCGAACGAGGAGAGGGGCTGCTTCAGGTCGATGCGGAAGGTGCGATCCCCGGCGTCGAGGTCCACCGCCCCTGTGAGGGCGTAGTCGCCGATCACCCAGTTGTACGTCGTGAACGCCGGGTACCTCCCCGTCGGCCGGGCGGAGTCGGACAGCGTGACGTCGAGCCCGGTGACGTCTCCCGCGACGGGAGCGGTCTGAGCGGCCGAGAACGTCTCGGTGGTCGACCAGTTGTAGGGGGTGACCTTCGTCAGCAGACGCTTCTCCGCTGCGGCAGCCGCTCCGGCTCCTGTCGTCACTCCGAGGACGACGGCTGCCGTGCTCGCGACCGCGATGGCGGTGCGCCTCCACCTCGCTCGCGTCGTCGTCTGCGGTCGGGATGTGGTCATGGCGAGTTCCCCCTCGTCGTGGTCCTCGTGCCGAGCACTCCCGTCGGCACGTCCGTCGCGGTGCCCGCGCTGGGGCACACGTGTCGGTCCGGGCAGCCTAACCGTGCGGAGCGGCGTCCCGGGGAGAGGAGGGCGCCGCCGACCACCGGGATCGCCGACCTGTCCGCTCGCACGAGGCGGTGCTCACGCTCGGATCCGTACCGGTCGGAGTGGTCCTGCAGGAGCGATGGGCGAACACCGGGCTCTCTCGGACTCGACGGGCGAGGGGCCTTGTCGAGGATCCTTTCGTCCTTTCCGACCCCGACCGGGGCGCGAGGCGGAGCGGTTCCCGGTCGAGGCCGGCGCGTCAGCCCTGGATCGGGACGGTCCGGCCGACCAGGCAGGCGCCGGTCGCGATCGGAGCCGCGATCACCGCCCGCACCCCGCCGCTCTTCAGGCCGTACTGGCCGATGAGGCACGACTCCCCGAGCTTGACGGAGACCTGCACCGAGTCCGCGTCGAGTCCGACCGAGGTCTCGTCCGCTGTCAGCTGCATCGACTCGCGGGAGAACCCCGCCGCGACGAGCGCGTCGACCACGCTGGAGCCGCTCACCTCCGGATCGGGCTCGGCCGCCGCGCGAAGGGTCTGCTCGAACACGGGGAGGTTCTGCTCCGTCGTCCCGCCCGGCACGAAGGCGACGGGTGCGGCGGACTCCGCCGGTGCCGGCGCCTCGGCCGCGGAGGAGGACACCACGGGGTCCGGCGCCGACGGCGACGTGCAACCGGAGAGGCAGACGGCGAGACCGCCGAGCACGAGCGCGATGCGGGCCGCTCGGTTCCGTGTCACGCCCGGCTCCTCCCGACCGGGACGGCTCTCGCTCCGGTCCCCCGGATCAGAACGGGGTCTCCCCGGATCCTACCGAGAGACCGGGAGCGCCTCCGCCGACGCCCGCCGCCACCGGCGGCTCGGGCACGGCATCACCGCGGTCATGGCCCGACGCGCCCCAGTCACCCGCCGCGGCGCCCTCGCGCGGCGCCTCCTCGCTCCACGCGGGCTCGGCGGCAGGGGCGGGAGCAGAGGCGCGCCCGACGGTCTTCGTGAAGCTGCTGGTCCCCCAGGCGAGGTCGTGCCCGATGCCCTCGGCCGTGAGGACCACATCGGTACCGGCCTTGCCTCCCGCCTCCCAGGCCCTCACCCCGAGCCGCCCGGTGACGAGGATCCGGTCGCCGCGCGACAGGGAGGACAGCGCGTTGCCGGCCAGGCCGTTGAACGCGGTGACGGTGTACCAGTTCGTCGAGACGTCGACCCAGCGCTGCTCCGAGCGGTCGTAGCGCCGCTGCGTCGAGGCGAGCCGGAAGCTGGTCATCGCGGTGCCGCTGGAGGTGTCGATGCTCCGGGGCTCGGTGCCGATGGTCCCGATGACGGTCAGCGTGTCGGTCATGGTCGTGTCCTCTCTACTCCTGCCCCGCCACGGCTGCGACGGGCACGGCGCCCGGGCGGAGGGGGCTGGTACCGCTCGGGCGCCGCAGTGCCAGTGTCGCGACGAAGGGCCCGCCTCCGAGGTGGAGGCGGGCCCTTCTGGGGAGAGGACGAGCGGATCGTCCCCTGTGGAGGAGCGTTACGACGCGGTGATGTACCTCGAGTAGGACTTGCGGATCTTGTTCACCTTGGGCAGTGCGACCGCCATGCAGTAGCCCTGGCCCGGGTTCTTCGCGAAGAAGTCCTGGTGGTAGTCCTCGGCGGGGTAGTAGACGCCCAGCGGCGAGATTTCAGTGACGATCGGGCCGTCCCACCACTCGGACGCACGGTCGCGCGCGGTCTCGAACAGCTCCTTCTCCTCGTCGGAGGAGTAGAACATCGCCGAGCGGTACTGCGTGCCGACGTCGTTGCCCTGGCGGTTCAGCTGTCGCGGGTCGTGCAGGGTGAAGAAGACGTCGAGGACGACCTGCTCGGGGATGACCTCGGGGTCGAAGGTGACGGCGACGGCCTCGGCGTGGCCGGTGCGCCCGGAGCAGACGTCCTCGTAGTCGGGCTCGGTCGTGCGGCCGCCGGTGTAGCCGGAGACGACGTCGGTCACGCCGTCGAGGACGCGGTAGACGGCGTCCAGACACCAGAAGCATCCTCCGGCGAGTACGAATGTGCGCATTGCGTGTGACTCACTTCCTGTCGCGTCGACGCGTCCGGGGTGCCGGAGGCGTCAGTCGGTCCAACACGCTCACCGCCCCCTGCATTCCGCGGATCCGCCCCCTGCAATAGAGTCGCGGCGTGAGCTACGACGCCGCCCCCGCCCGCTACGACCGCATGGACTACCGACGCACCGGACGGAGCGGCCTGCTGCTGCCCGCCCTGTCGCTGGGCCTCTGGCACAACTTCGGATCCGACCGCTCCCTTGACACGCAGCGCGCGATCCTCCGCCGCGCGTTCGACCTGGGCGTCACCCACTTCGACCTCGCGAACAACTACGGACCGCCCTACGGCGCCGCCGAGACGGCCTTCGGCCGCATCCTCGCGGAGGACCTCCGCCCGTACCGCGACGAGATCGTCATCTCGTCCAAGGCCGGATACGACATGTGGCCCGGCCCGTACGGGGACGGCGGCTCGCGCAAGTACCTGCTCTCCTCGCTCGACCAGAGCCTGCAGCGGATCGGCGTCGACTACGTGGACGTCTTCTACTCGCACCGGCCGGACCCGGAGACTCCGATCGAGGAGACCATGGGCGCTCTCGTCTCGGCGGTGGAGTCGGGCAAGGCGCTCTACGCCGGCATCTCGAACTACTCGCCCGAGCAGACCCGGGCCGCGCAGGCGGCACTGGCGGGCAGCGGAGTGCCGCTCCTCCTGCACCAGCCCCGCTACTCGCTCTTCGACCGCGGACCCGAGGACGGCCTCTTCCCCGTGCTCGACGAGCTCGGCACCGGCTGCATCGTCTTCTCGCCGCTGGCGCAGGGGCTCCTGACGGACCGCTACCTCGACGGCACCGTGCCGGAGGGGTCCCGTGCGGCGACGTCGCGCTTCCTCTCCTCCGACCGGATCGACGACGCGTACCTGACGCGCGCCCGCGGCCTGAACGCGATCGCGCAGCAGCGCGGCCAGTCGCTGGCCCAGCTCGCCCTGAGCTGGGTGCTCCGGGTGCCCACCGTCACGAGCGCCATCATCGGAGCGTCGAGCGTCGCGCAGCTCGAGCAGAACTTCGCCGCGCTGGACGCCGGCCCCCTCTCGCAGGAGGAGATCGACGCGATCGAGGAGTTCGCGGTGCACGGCACGACCCTTCGCTGACGCCCCGGCGGGGATGTCGGTGGTCGGCCGTAGTCTGCGACAGCACTCGGCCGGTGGGTGCTCCGAGACTCGAGCAGGAGGAACCGATGTCCCTGTCCACGCTGCACGCCACCCGCACCCCGCCGACGCTCACCCGGGTCAACGCCCGGCTGTGGCGCGTGAGCACCGGCTCGGGTGCCGTCGTCGGCCACATCGAGCTGGTCGAGGATCCGCTCGGCGAGCGGTACCGCGCCCGGCTGCTGCGGGCGGGCATGCCCGCCGGCGCTGAGCTCGGCGAGTTCTGGAGCGTCGACGACGCGATCGAGGTCTTCCGCGTCGCCTGACGCGCCGATCCGCCCGGTCGGCGGCGTGCCGACCGGGCCGCGGCGACCGCCCCGGATAGCGTTCGCCCCATGCAGTGGTGGAACGAGTTCATGTCCTGGATCCGCACGAGCGACGGACACCAGGCGGTCTTCACGGCCGCTGTGGTCCTGCTGGCCGTGGTGGTCGGAGCGATCGTGATCGCCTCCGTCTTCCGAGCGTCCATCGCGCGCCTCATCCGTCAGCAGGATCACGAGCGGAAGAACGCGGTCATCGCGACGCTCGTCGACGCCGCGGTCGACGCCTCGGCCTGGAACGTCCTCAGCAGCCCGGAGCGCGTCCTCAGCGACCGCGCTTCCGCGCAGGCCGAGACGCACCTGCGCCTCCTGCCCGTCAAGGGCTCCGGAGTCGCGGCCAACTGGGCCGCTCACGAGCTCGCCGAGCTGAAGCACACGTCGAGCACCGGCGGCTACCAGACGCAGGCGAGCGTGGGCGAGTTCCGCGACCGCCTCGTGCAGTGGCGGGACAAGCCCGGGCGCGCCCGGAAGGCCTTCCTCGCCGACCTCGAGCGCTGGCGCTTCTCGGAGACGGGTCGAGACCGCTCCGCCAAGTCCGCTCCGTCGTCCGATCGGGCCGCGAGCACCGCCGAGGCCGCTCCCCAGCGCACCGCTCCCCCGGCCGCCGCACCGACCGCCGTCGCACCGGTCTTCGTCGGCGCGGGCTCCGCCTCCGGCTCTGCAGCCCCGCAGACGCCCACGATCGTCCTCCCCGCGTCGGCCGGGGACGCCTCGCAGGAGGAGACCCGCCGCCTGCTCGCCGACGTCGACCGCCTGGAGGTGCCGTCGCGCGAGCGTCCCGTGGAGGAGCTGCCGCCCGTCGACCCGCAGCGCTCGGCTCCTGCCGCCCAGCCGCAGCCGGACGCGGAGCACGACGCGACGCCGTCGGCTCCGGCCGACGGAGACCGCGACGGCGTGCCGGCCGACGACGAGGCGGTCGTCCGGGCGGACGAGGCCCGGTTCGAGCGGTCCGCCTCGGACGACGACCGAGGCCAGGAGCGCAGCTCGGTCTGAGTGCTCCCGACCACGTGAAGAAGGCCCCGATCGCGAGTGCGATCGGGGCCTTCTCCGTGGTGCGGGCGGTGCGTGTACTGACTAGCTGTGTGCATCACGTGCACGGGCGACTCGGCCGACCAGTACGGCGAGGGGCGCCGCGACGATCGTCCACGCGACGGCGATTCCACCGAGGATGGCGAGGAGCAGCATGGTCGTACCTCCGTTCGTTACGTCGTTGTAATTCCGGACACCCCAAGACTAGGCGCCTGAATGACACTCAAACGACTTCGGGTGGGAAACACGCCGGTGTTGCCTCCGATTTGCCGGTGTGTTACTGGTGGAGCGACCGCGAGTCCTCGTCCGAGGGTCACCGGAGCGGAGGAAAACCCCGTGGGTGCCGGGCGTCACTCCTCGGAGGAGCGCAGCGCCGCCCGAGGAGAGGCCGCGACGCGGTCGAAGGACGGGCGCGAGGCGTCGACGCTGATCCGCACGCCACCGGGACAAGACTAGGGACGGCGACCGGCGCGCTCCCGATCCGATGGTGCCCCCGGCAGGAATCGAACCTGCGACCAAGAGATTAGAAGGCTCCTGCTCTATCCGCTGAGCTACGGGGGCGGACTGCGACCACGATACCGAAGCGCAGAGGCCGCGCCCGCCGGGGCCTAGGTGCCCCGGACGAGTCCCAGCACTCCCACGACCAGGGAGACCACGGCGAGGGCGAGCGACACGCCGATGAGCACCGTGTGCACGCGGAGGAAGGTCGTCGCGCGGCCGTCCGCGTCGCGCGCCCGCGGGTCCTTGCGGACGCGGCGGAGGAAGGGCGGCCAGACGATCGCGTTCCACACGGCGTTGACGATCAGGAGGCAGCAGGCGAGCGTGATCACGAGGGTCCAGTGTAGGAGGAGCGGGACGGCCGGACCGGGTGTCGGCGGCCGCCGATAGACTGCCCCGCATGAGTAGCGCCCCCGACCGTCTTGTCTGGATCGACTGCGAGATGACGGGGCTCGACCTCTCCGTCGACGAGCTCGTCGAGATCGCCGTCGTCGTCACCGACTTCGAGCTGAACCCGCTCGACGAGGGGCTCTCCCTCGTCATCCGGCCCGACGCGACCGCGCTCGAGAACATGGGCGACTTCGTCCGGTCGATGCACGAGACCTCCGGGCTGCTGGTCGAGATCCCCTCCGGCGTCAGCGTCGCGGAGGCCGAGTACGAGGTGCTGGAGTACGTGCTGAAGCACGTCCCGGCGGAGCAGCAGGCCCCCCTCGCCGGCAACTCGATCGGCACCGACCGCGCCTTCCTCGCGAAGTTCATGCCGCGTCTCGACGGCCACCTGCACTACCGCAACGTCGACGTCAGCACGATCAAGGAGCTGGCACGGCGCTGGTTCCCGCGCATCTACTTCAACGCGCCCAAGAAGCACGGCGGACACCGCGCCCTCGCCGACATCCTCGAGAGCATCCGCGAGCTGCAGTACTACCGCCGTGCCGTGTTCGTGGAGCAGCCGGGGCCGAGCACCGCCGAGGTGCAGGCAGTGTCGGCCGCCGTCGTGGACGAGTTCGCCTCGCGGATGTAGTACTCTCGTACAGTTGCTTCGGCGGGTCACCCCGCCGGAACACGCTCCTGGTGGGTATAGCTCAGTTGGCAGAGCGCCTGGTTGTGGTCTAGGAGGTCGCGGGTTCGAGCCCCGTTACTCACCCCAGTGGCTGTGCATGCAGCGGAAGAGGCCCGGAGTTCCGACTCCGGGCCTCTTCGCACATCCGGCGACCGGCAGCGATCGCCGACGCAGAGAGGTCCCGGATGCTCGAGCTGGACGAGGACGCCTTCGAAGCCCTGGTGATCTCCGAGCTCGACGCGCTCCCGGACGACATGGTCGACGGGCTCGACAACGTCGTGTTCGTCGTGGAGGACCGGCCCGAGGACGGGACCCTGGATCTGCTCGGCTACTACGACGGCGTCGCCCTCACCGAGCGCGAGCGCTACGGCTTCGGCGAGATGCCCGACCGCATCGTGCTGTTCCGCGAGCCGCACCTCGCCGCGTGCGACGATCTGGACGCGCTGCGCGACGAGATCCACGTCACGCTCGTCCACGAGATCGCCCACTTCTACGGCATCGACGACGACCGGCTGCACGAGCTCGGCTGGGCCTGATCACCGCCGAGGGCGAGCCTCTCACCGGCATCCGCGCGTCGCCGCGCTCGGAGGGGACCCCTCAGCCGCGCACCGCTCCCCCGCCGCCCGTGTCCAGCACGAGGTCGGCGTTCTCCCGGGGCCGCTCCCGAGCGCAGTAGGAGCGGAAGTCGCGGTCCCAGGCGTCCCAGTGCGGAGCGAAGAGCTCGCCGTCGCGCTCGAGCGCGCGCACGCGCCGCACCTCGTCGTCGGCCTCGAGCCAGACCACCAGATCGGCGTGGCGGCGCGCGGCGGCGCCGGCCGATCCGCAGCCCTCGAGCACGAGAAGCGTCTCGCGGACGACGCGGCGCCCGGCCGTCGTCCCCGCGGCCCAGTTCCAGGGCCGCCAGTGCGCCGCGAGGCCGAGGCCGTGGGGGCGGACGAGCGTCCCGGCCGTCTCCCGCGACGCCCGGTCCAGGCCCGTCCAGCCGGGGTAGAGGTCGTCCATCCGCACGAGCGCGACCGACGATGCCGCCGGCGCGAGACGGAGCTGCTCGACCAGCGCGCGCGCGAACGTCGACTTGCCGGAGCCGCTCGGTCCGTCCAGCAGCACCGTCCGACGACGCCGCGCGATCACGGAGCGGGCGAGGTCGCCCGCCGTGTGATCCGTCAGCGGCAGGATCCGCTCAGCCATGCAGGACGAAGCTCCAGGAGCCGGTGACGACGGCGGCGGTCACGGCGACGGCAGCGATCAGCACTCCGCCCGCGAGCAGCAGGAGGTCGCCGGCTCCGAGGCGCGACTGCCGCGCCCAGGTGCGCGGGACGCCGGAGCCGAAGCCCTTCGCCTCCATCGCCGTCGCGAGCCTGCTCCCCCGCCGGATGGCCAGCACGAGCAGCGAGAACGTGCGGGCCGCGAGGCTGCGGAGCGCCTCGACGGGCCCGCGGCCGTCGGCGACCCCACGGGCCCGGCGGGCCATCGACAGGGTGCGCCAGTCGTCGACGAGCAGACCGACGAGCCGCATGCCGGCGAGAGCGCCGAGCACGAAGCGCGAGGGCAGGCGCAGGATCTGCGCGAGGCCGTCCGCCAGGTCCGTCGGGTCGGTGGTGGCGATGAGGACCACGCTCGGCAGTCCGATCGCCAGGACGCGCAGCGCGATGGCCAGCCCGAGGGCGACGGATCCCTCCGTGACCGAGACGATGAGGAACTCCGCGAAGACGGCGCCGCTGTCGCGACCGTAGAGAACAGTCGAGAGGCCGGCGAGCGGAGCCGCGATCCAGACGGGAGCCGTCCGCCGCACGAGCTCGCCCGCCCGGAGCCCCGCGAAGGGCAGAACCAGCAGCTCGAGCGCCAGCGCCGTCGCCGCGGAGACCGCATCGACCGTGAGGAGGAGCGCGAACGCGATGACCAGGCTGGCGAGGAGCTTGGCCACCGGGTTGGCCCGGGCGATCCGGCTGCGCGCGGGAACGGAGTCGAGGAGCGTCATCCCGACACCGCCTCGCGGGCGCCGAGGGTGACGACCGAGTCGGCGAGGGCGGCGACCAGCGCCTCGTCGTGGGTGACGGCGAGCACCGCCGTGCCCGCGTCGCGCTGCTCGGCGAGGAGGTCGACGAGCACCTCCCAGGTCAGGCGGTCCTGCCCGAACGTCGGCTCGTCGAGGACGAGCACGGACGGCGACCGGGTGAGGGCGGACGCGACGGCCAGGCGCCGCTTCTCGCCTCCGGAGAGGGTGAACGGATTGGCGTCGGCGAGGTGCGCGAGGCCGAGGCGCTCCAGGAGCTCCTCCGCCCGATGCCGCTCCGTCTCGTCGCGGGCGCCCAGCGCGAGCTCGGCGCGCACGCGAGCGGTGAGGAACTGGTGCTCCGGCTCCTGGAACACCATCGCGATCCGTCCGGCGAGCTGAGCCGAGGTCCAGCGGATCGGCTCCGGGCCCGCACCGGAGCGGAGCGACTCGGAGGCGGTCACCCGCCCCGCGACCGGCGGCAGGAGACCGGCCAGCGTGAGCGCGAGGGTCGACTTCCCCGCGCCGTTGGGTCCCAGCACGGCCGTGGCCCGCGCGGAGTCGACGGCGAGCTCGAGCCCCGAGGCCACGATGGTCGAGCGGCGGCGCCCGAGGACGGGCCGGCCGATGGCGAGGTCGTGCGCGCTCAGGGCGGCGGGCGAGGGCAGCACGCTCGCCCCGCGCCGGGCGGGGGTGTCACCGGGCAGCCAGACGCCGGAGGCGCGGAGCACGTCGTGCGTTCGATCGAGGACCTCGACTGGAGCGCCGTCGGCGACGACCGCGCCGTCCCGCCCGAGCACCACGACCCGGTCGACGAGGCCGACCCACACGTCGACCCGGTGCTCGACGACGATCAGCGTCGCCCCCGTGCGGGCGGCCGTGCGCTCCACCGCCGCCCGCACCTCGCGTACACCGTCCGGATCGAGGTTGGCGGTGGGCTCGTCGAGGAGCAGGAGCCGCGGACGCATGGCGAGCACACCCGCCAGGGCGAGCCTCTGCTTCTGCCCGCCCGAGAGCGCCGAGGTGGAGTGGTCCAACGGCACGTCGAGCCCGACGTCGCCGAGTGCCTCCCGCACCCGCGCGGGGATCTCCTCGCGCGGCACGCCGAGGTTCTCGCAGGCGAACGCGACGTCGTCGCCGACCCGCGCCAGGACCGCCTGAGTGTCCGGATCCTGCAGCACGAGCCCAGCGACACCGCGCCGGGTGAGCGGCGCGGCTCCGTCGATCTCGAGCTCGCCCGCCGCGGAGCCGTCCTCCTCCCCGCCGAGGACGCCGGCCAGGGCGTGCAGCAGCGTGCTCTTTCCCGCGCCGGAGGGGCCGAGGAGCAGCACGCGCTCCCCCGGCTCCAGCGCGAGATCGAGGCCGGAGAGGGCGTCGCGGGAGCGTCCCGCGTGCCGCCAGCTCCAGCCCCGCGCCCGGACGTAAGCGCCGCTCATCGAGCGCCCGCGCCGGCTCCCTCGACCGTCCGGCCCTCGCGCCCGGAGGCGAAGCGGTCCAGCGCTCCCGAGGCCGCGAGCCCCCGCACCGCGAACCAGGACAGCAGCCCGGCCAGGAGCGCGCCCGAGACGATCGAGGAGGCGACGTAGACGGTCTTGAAGAGCGCATCGTTGACGGCGTAGTACGACAGCAGGTCGTTGATCGCGAGGGCGAGCCCCGCACCGGCACCGGCCAGCATCGCGACGAGCGGACGGCCGCTGCGGTAGAGGAAGAGCGCCAGGACGATCTCCGCGCCGAGTCCCTGCACGAGTCCGGAGATCAGCACGGTGAAGCCCCACTGGGTGCCGATCAGAGCCGACACGGCCGCGGCGA
This sequence comes from Rathayibacter sp. AY1B8, assembly GCF_002932775.1. Taxonomy (NCBI): domain Bacteria; kingdom Bacillati; phylum Actinomycetota; class Actinomycetes; order Micrococcales; family Microbacteriaceae; genus Rathayibacter; species Rathayibacter sp. AY1B8. The sequence continues at coordinate 110,951 of NZ_PSWJ01000007.1, forward strand.
CCAGCTCGGTGTAGAGCGCGGCTCCGGGCTTGCGGATGATCAGGCCGCCGAGGACGCCGGCGAAGAGCCAGCCGCCGCCGAGGAGCCCGCCGAGCCCGGGCAGGAACTCGAAGGCGAGGCCGAGGACGTTCGTCGCCAGGCCCCAGGCCCAGAAGACGATCCCGCTCGCGACGGCGACGACGCTCGCCACCACGATGTCGACGACCCGCCAGCGCAGATCGCGCCGGGCCGGGGCGGAGGAGGTGAGGTTCTGCGCGTTCGTGTTCTGCGCGTTCGTGTTCTGCGCGTTCGTGTTCTGCGCGTTCGTGTTCTGCACTGACGTGCCCTTTCGTGGAAGCGAATGGAGGGCACGGGTTGGTAAGAGGAGATCGAAACGTTCCTTCGCTGGCATGACCCAGATCAGGTTCGACGGTCGAAGGCTGCTGCCTTCCTCTCAGCCCGGTGCACCGGACTCCCGTGTTCGTCGGCAATTATAGACGTCATGTCGTGGTCGGTGGTCGTCGTCCTGGCCGTGCTGCTGATCGTCCTGCTGCAGGCCCTGCTCTGGCAACGCCGTGCGCGGATCCGCCGCGAGCTGCTCAGCTACGGCACGCGGGTGCCGGCGCGCGTCGTCGGGCCGGATCCGGCACGCGGCGATCGCGATTCGGCACGGGATCTGGGCAGGCTCCTGGTCGTCTACCGGACCGCCGAGGGTGTGGAGAAGCGCGCGCAGAAGTACCCGCTGAAGCGGGGGGACGCGTGGATGGCCGGTGAGCCCGCCGCGGTGATCTACGATCCCCGCCGGCCGGACGACGCCGAGCGGCTGATCGTCGGCTTCGGCCGGACGAAGAAGAAGTGGTACCCCGCGCGCCAGCAGCGCGCCAGCTGACGCGGGGCCGCTCCGGCTACTTCTTGAGGGCGCGGATGATGCGCGCGAGGGCCTTGCCGGTCACCCACACGAAGGGGATGCCGACGGCGAGGACCGAGATCACGTTCGGCTGGAACCGCAGGCCGAGGTCGTCTTTGATGTAGGCGCCGATCGGGATGACCGTGGCGCCGCCGCCTCCGCCGCCGCCCTCCTGGCCGTCCTCGGAGCCGCTGCCTCCGCCGAAGCCGAACCAGCGGAGGGCGACGGGGACGAGCGAGACGCCGTCGACGGTGACGGGCTCGCCGTAGATCGTCGCGGTACCCGCGGTGGTGACGGTGTCGGCCAGGGAGACTGCGATGTTGGGCATGGTGCGACGGTACTCCGCGGCTCTCCGCGGCGACAAGCGGCCCGCCGGGGCGCACAGGACTCGTCCATGGACCTCCGGGGACCTGCTGCCATGATCGACGGATGTCCGCCCGCACCCGCCGCCGCCGCCCCGTGCGCTCGGCCGCGGTGGCGGTCGCGAGCCTCGTGCTCGCCGCCTTCCTCGCCTTCCACCGCGCGCTGCCCGATCCGATCGGCTGGCTGTCGGTCCTCGAGGTCGGGATCCCGTGGACGGGGCTCGTCGTGTTGCTCCTCATCGCGGCCGCGGCGGCCCTCCGGTCGCGCCGGACGGCGGCCGCGGTCACCGTGCTGGCGATGGTCTACGGCGTGCTGGTGCTGCCGGTCGCGCTTCCGGCGCCGGCCGTGCGCTCCGGCTCGTTCACCGTCGTCAGCCAGAACATCGAGACGAGCAGCGACGCCGGTGGGCTGGCCGCCTCGCTCGCCGCCCGCGGCCCCGACGTGATCGCGCTGCAGGAGCTCGACGGAGACGCCGTGGACGCGGTCGACGCCGAGCTGGCCGACGAGTACCCGTACTCGTCCGTCTCGAGCACCGTCGGCGTCTGGAGCCGGACCGAGCTGACCGACGAGGAGCCGCTCGACCTCGGTCTCGGCTGGGAGCGCGCGCTCGCCGTCGATGTCGACACGCCGGTCGGCAGCGCGCGCCTGTTCGTGGTGCACCTGGCCTCGTTCCGGCCGGGCGACCACGAGGAGCGGGACACCATGCTCTCGAACCTCGCCACCGCTCTCCGAGACGACGAGTCGGAGCGGACACTGGTCATCGGCGATTTCAACACGCCGACGGACGACCACCTGTTCGCTCCGGTGCTGGCGGAGGCGGGCCTCGTCCGCACGGGCGGTGTCGGCTTCCCGGCGACCTGGCCGTCCCTGCTGCCGCTCGTCTCGCTCGACCACGCGCTCGCCGACGGCGTCACCGCCGCGACCGTCGCGGTCCTGCCGCCGAACGGCTCCGACCACCGCCCGATCAGTCTGACGATCGGTTCCGCGTAGCGAGCGTGTCGCTGAGGTCGATCCCCTTGGCCGACTCGGGAGCCGACCGGGACAGGAGCGAGGCGGGACGCACGGCCCCGGAGCCGAAGCGGGCGGCCACGCCGTCGACCGCGAGCTCCGCGTCGCGCCAGTCGTCGGAGTCGCTCCACAGGGAGAACGCGACGTCGTCGCCCTCGACCAGCTGCTCGCCGCGCACGCCGATCAGCCGCACGGGCCGCCGCATCGGGTTGGCCGCCTCGAGGAGCGCGGAGGAGGCCTCGTAGAGGACCCGGGCCACGTCCGTCGCCTCGACGAGCGTGCGGGAGCGGGTGAGGGTGCTGAAGTCGCCGAAGCGCACCTTCACCGCGACGGTGCGGCAGCGCACTCCCGAGCGGCGCATCCGCACGGCGACCTTGTCGCAGAGCCGCAGCAGCTCACGACGGACGAGCTCGGGGTCGGCCACGTCGTCGGCGAACGTGATCTCGTGTCCGGCGCTCTTCTCGATCTGGCGGGTGTCGACCGGCCGCGGATCCACCCCGTTCGCCAGGGCGTGCAGGCGCCTCCCGGTCGCCTCGCCGAGGGCGGACACCAGCGACGGCAGCGGGGTGGTCGCGACGTCGGCGACGGTGCGCAGACCGCGGCGGACGAGCGCCTCCTCCGTGCTCGCGCCGACTCCCCACAGCGCGCTCACGGGCAGCGGATCGAGGAACTCGCGGACGCCGTCGGCGGGGACGACCAGCAGACCGTCGGGCTTGGAGCGGCCGGAGGCGAGCTTGGCGACGAACTTGGTGCTGGCGATCCCGACCGAGCAGGTCAGCCCGAGCTCGGCGTGCACCCGGCGGCGGATCTCGGTGCCGATCGCGAACGGCGAGCCCGAGATGCGGCGGGCACCCGCGACGTCGAGGAACGCCTCGTCGATGCTCAGGCGCTCGACCAGCGGCGTGAAGGAGTCGAAGATCGCCATGACGCGGCGAGAGGCCTCGCGGTAGCGCTCCATGTGCGGCTCGAGGACCACGGCCTGCGGGCAGCGGCGGAGGGCGACCGCCATGGGCATCGCCGAGTTGACGCCGTAGCGGCGCGCCTCGTAGGTCGCCGCTGTGACGACGGAGCGCGCTCCGTGGTGGCCCACGATGACCGGCCTCCCGCGCAGATCCGGCCGGTCGAGCAGCTCGACGGAGGCGAAGAACGCGTCCATGTCGATGTGCATGATGCTCGCGCGCGGGTCGTCGAAGGGCTCGGTCGTGACCTGCCGCCCCGTGCCGTCCTGCTTGCTCACGCGGTGCCGTCCTGCTCGCTCACGCCGCGCCGTCCTGCCTGCTCACGCCGCTCCGTCCTGCTCGCCCACGCCTCGGGACATGCTCCCACGCACCACCGACATCGGCCGCTCGACCGCCGCGCCCGGGAATGAGCGCCGACCACTCGCGGTTGACCCGAGCACCACGACGCTCCGGAGAGACCATGACGCACGAGCAGCCCGACTCCCCCACCGCCACCGAGACCGGCCCCGGCGCCGAGATGAGCCGCTGGCTCGATCTGCAGGACCGCGCCCACCGCGCCTTCGAGCTCCGGCTGAGCGCCGTCGAGGACTGGTCGGCCCCCACGCCCGACACCGAGTGGGACACGCGCGCTCTGGTGCTGCACGTCGTCCGCGAGCAGCAGCGCGCGCACACGCTCCTCTCGGGCGGCGACGAGTCGGCGCTGCGACTCGAGTCCGTCGCCACCGATCTGAGGAGCGAGTGGCGCCGCGTGACCGACCGCCTGCGCGTCGCTGTCCGCACCGTCGACCCGGCGGCGACCGTGCAGCTGGGGCGCGACACCGTCAGCGCCGTCGAGCTGCTGCAGGAGCAGACGGCCGATGTGACCGTCCACGCCTGGGACCTCGCCCGCGCGACCGGCAGCGACGAGCGGCTGGACGAGGAGCTCGTCGCAGCGGTCTGGGAGCTCTTCGCACCCCAGGAGGAGACCCTGCGCGCGAGCGGCCTCTACGCCGCGCCCGTGCCGGTCGACGACGCCGCCGCCCTCCAGAGCCGCCTGCTCGCCATCACCGGACGCGACGACCGCCTCGCCGCCTGACGGCCCGGCGCCCGGACGCCGTCAAGGCCTGGGGGCGTCCAGGGACGCCGCGGCAGGATGGAGGGGACCACGAACACGGGGCGACCCGCCCCGACGAGGAGAGGAACGTCCATGACACGCATCGCCGTCATCGGAGCCCACGGCAAGGTGGGGCAGCAGATCCTGCACCTGCTGTACGACGCCGGCCACGAGTCGGTCGGAGTGATCCGCAACCCCGATCACGCCGAGGACATCGTCCGGCTGGGCGGCGAGCCGCTCGTGCACGACCTCGAGGACACCACGCCCGAGGCCTTCGCCGAGGCGCTGGGCCACGTCGACGGCATGGTCTTCACCGCCGGAGCCGGACCCGACTCGGGCCCGGAGCGCAAGCGCACCGTCGACCTGGGGGCGTCCGTCCTCAGCCAGAAGGCCGCCGCGATCGTCGGGGTCCAGCACTTCGTGCAGGTCAGTGCGATCGGTGTGGACGAGCCGCTCCCCGAGGACACGGAGGAGGGCTGGAAGGCCTACGTCGAGGCCAAGCGCGACGCCGACGCGGCACTGCGCGACTCCGGCCTCGACTACACGATCCTCCGCCCGGGCGGGCTGACGGACGACGAGGGCACCGGCACGATCACGCTCGGCACCTCCGTCGAGAAGGGGAGCATCCCGCGAGCGGACGTCGCCGCGACGGTGATCGCCGCCCTGGCGCAGCCGACCTCCATCGCGAAGACGTGGGAGATCGTCTCCGGTCCCACCCCGATCGAGGACGCGGTGGCTCAGGGAGCCTGAGCCCCGGCCCCTCCTCCTAGAGTGGGGCGGGTGAGCACCCACCCGCCCCACTCTAGGAG
>NZ_PSWJ01000057.1:0-725 GCF_002932775.1 Rathayibacter sp. AY1B8
GTGGGGACATTCTCGAAGGCGCGAAAAACGGTCGCGATCGCAGCATGCCTGATCGTCGTCACGGGATGCACGCCACAGCCTGAACCGCCGGCTCCGCCTCCGGTGTCCACAGACAGCAGCTCCGACGCCGCACTGACCGGTGACCTTGGCGTGGCAACGTTCACGGGGAGCGATGGGACGGCCGGCAGCATCCGTTTGAGTGCGGCTGATGGCCGGCTGGCTCTGGCATCAGACGAGCTCGACATTCCCGCCGCGACCGCATCTTCCTCAGGTTCCGTTGCGGTCATGGCAGCGCTGGACCCGATCGATGAGGGCGCCACCTGTTTCGACATTGCTTTCCCAATGAGTCTCGCGGATGCGGAGCCAGGGAAGCCCTACAAGGCCTGGCGGAACCTCGCAGAGTTCCACGGCGACCCGACAGCGATCGATCAGCTCGTCATCACCACCAAGCCCCAGAACGACCCCGACTGCTCGATGAGGATCATTGCTGTCGCTGACGTCCAATGGAGCGTGAAGCCTCAACGCAGTGATCTCGTCGCCCAGGACGCCGGGCCGCGTGCAGCAGCGCGTGGCGAAACGACATCGACGGACGGAATGCCGACGTCGTACACGGTCGCTCGCAACGACCTCGCAGAGGACGTCGCGGCACGATTCGACATGACGGCCGATGACCTGTTCTACCTCAACCCGTTCCGCTTCCCTTCCGACGAAATTCTGCGCGTCGG
>NZ_PSWJ01000058.1:0-693 GCF_002932775.1 Rathayibacter sp. AY1B8
GGATCGGTGATTAGGACTAAGTCGTAACAAGGTAGCCGTACCGGAAGGTGCGGCTGGATCACCTCCTTTCTAAGGAGCATCTGGACACCGCAGGGTGTTTCAGGCGCCAGATCAAAGCGAATGTCTTTGCTGGTAGCTCATGGGTGGAACATTGAACTAGGTGCTCGGTGAGATCGTCTCGCGTCAGTACAGCCTTCGGGTTGGGAACGCGTCGGGGCGGTGGAGTCGGGTACATGCACGCTGTTGGGTCCTGAGGGACCGGGCCGGCTGCCTTCGGGTGGCGGGGTCGACTCTCCGGATCCTTTTCTCACGCCTGGGTGTGTGGGAGAGGGATACCGCCCGTATTTTGAGAACTACACAGTGGACGCGAGCATCTTAGATTCACGGCTTCGGTCGTGGATCGACAAGATTCGCATGGCGCGGCTTTCGGGCTGCGGTCATGCAAATCATTGGATCTGCAACTTTTCGAGTTGTAGTTTCTTAACTCATGTGATTAGCAAGTTCATAAGAGCAAACGGTGAATGCCTTGGCATCTGGAGCCGAAGAAGGACGTCGTAATCTGCGATAAGCCTCGGGGAGCTGATAAACGAGCTTTGATCCGAGGATTTCCGAATGGGGAAACCCCGCCAGGCCCCTTGTGGTGACCTGGTGACTCCCGCCTGAATATATAGGGCGGGTAGAGGGAACGTGGGG
>NZ_PSWJ01000008.1:0-115296 GCF_002932775.1 Rathayibacter sp. AY1B8
GGACGGGGCCGGCGACGACGATCCGCTCCTCGCCGGGCTCCTCGGTGCGGCGTCGGAGGACGGCGCGGATGCGGGCGAGCAGTTCGCGGGTGGAGTAGGCCTCGAGGGCGTTCGTCAGGACGGGGACGAGGAGCTCCTTGCCCTGCTCGGAGCCGTACTGGAAGTAGACGGGGAGCAGGCCGCCGGGGATCGTGTCGATGTCATCCATCTGGACGGCCTCGGTGCTGTCGGGGCGGACCTCGGTACGGCCGGGGACGGCGTCGACGGTGTCGCTGGTGCGGCCTGCGGAGCCCTCGTACTGCACCTCGACGCTCAGCGCCTCATCGGTGGAGTTCACGAGCGTCACGATCAGGGTGCCGGCCTCGCCGTCGTCCGAGACGATCATCGCGTTGCGGATGGCGAGATCGCCGATCGTCGCGCCGACTCCGTCGCTCGGGTCGTAGATCTTGCGCGTCGCCTGCGGGGCGACGAGGTTGCAGCCGGCGGTAGCGAGGGCGACGCCGACCGCGAGAACGACGGATGCAGCGATACGCGCCTTCACAGGAACCTCCAGATCGTCGGCCCCGCTCGCCCCGGACAGGGCGACTTCACTGTGCACGAGCCGACACCAGGCTAGCGTAGCGAGCACCGCGGCTCCGCCCGTCCGGACTCCCGTCCCGCTCGGCGCGCATGGTAATCTTTCCGCCGCTGAAAGGACGTCGCATGCAGTTCGAGGTCGGAGAGACGGTCGTCTACCCCCATCACGGAGCCGCCACGATCGCCGAGGTGAAGACCCGGACGATCAAGGGCCAGGAGAAGACGTACCTGAAGCTCCGCGTCGCGCAGGGCGACCTCGTCATCGAGGTGCCCGCCGACAACGTCGACCTGGTCGGCGTCCGCGACGTCATCGGCCGCGAGGGCGTCGAGCGCGTGTTCGAGGTCCTGCGCGCCGAGGTCGTCGAGGAGCCGACCAACTGGTCGCGCCGCTACAAGGCCAACCTCGAGAAGCTCGGGTCCGGCGACGTCGTCAAGGTCTCCGAGGTCGTCCGCGACCTCACCCGCCGCGACCGCGACCGCGGCCTCTCAGCGGGGGAGAAGAGCATGCTCGCCAAGGCCCGCCAGATCCTCGTCTCCGAGCTCGCCCTGGCCGAGAAGACCGACGAGGACGCCGCCTCCGCGCTCCTCGACGAGGTCCTCGCATCCTGAACGGCCCGGCCGGCGCGCCGACCGCGGCCGTCGTCGTCGTCGCCGCCGGCAGCGGCACGAGGCTCGGCCGCGAGCGCCCCAAGGCCTACGTCGACTGCGCGGGGCGGACGATCCTCGAGCGCAGCCTGCGCACGGTGCTGCTGCTCGCGGAGCCGGTCCAGATCGTCGTCGTGGCTCCCGCCGCCCTCCTCGAGGAGACGGCCGCTCTGACGCACGCCGCCGGAGCCCCGGACGGCTCCGTCAGCGTCGTCGCCGGAGGCGCCAGCCGCCAGGAGTCGGTCGCTCGGGGGCTCCGGGCGCTCGGCCCGGCCGTGGAGACGGTGCTCGTGCACGACGCCGCCCGCGCCCTCACGCCCGTCGACCAGTTCGAGCGGGTGATCGCGGCGGTCCGGGAGACGCGCGGTGGAGTGATCCCGGGTCTGCCGGTCACCGACACGATCAAGCGCATCCGCGCCGACGGCGGGATCCTCGGCACGGTGGACCGCTCCGAGCTCGCCGCGGTGCAGACGCCGCAGGGCTTCCCGCGCGCGCTCCTCGACGAGGCCTACGCCTCGGCGGAGGAGGACTTCACCGACGACGCGGCGCTCCTCGCCTCGCGCGGCGGCCCCTCGATCGTCGTCGCCGGCGATCCGCTCGCCTTCAAGATCACCACCCCCTGGGACCTGGCCCGCGCCGAGCAGGTGCTCGCACCGCCGCCCGTCGTCGTCGTGCCGCGCGTCGGCATCGGCACGGACGTGCACGCCTTCGACGACGCGTCGCCGCTCTGGCTCGCCGGGCTGCACTGGCCGGGGGAGCGGGGCCTGTCCGGGCACAGCGACGGCGACCCGGTCGCCCACGCGATCTGCGACGCGCTCCTGGCGGCGGCGGGTCTCGGCGACATCGGCTCCCGCTTCGGCACGGCCGACCCGCGCTTCGCGGACGCCCACGGCGAGGTCTTCCTCCGCGCGACCCGCGAGCTGGTGGAGGCCGCCGGCTTCGCCATCGGCAACGTCTCGGTGCAGCTCATCGGCAACCGCCCGAAGTTCTCGCCGCGGCGCGAGGAGGCGCAGAGGCTGCTCTCGGAGCTGCTCGGCGCACCGGTCAGCGTCGCCGCCACCACCTCGGACGCGCTGGGCTTCACCGGCCGGGGCGAGGGGGTCGCCGCGACCGCGACGGCACTCGTCCTCCCCACCCCCGCTGTCACCCGGTAGTCCCCGGGCGGAGCCGCCGACCCGGCCGGGAGCGGTCCGCCCGGTAAACTCGCCCGCGTGACTCTGCGACTGCATGACTCGAAGGCCCAGGCCCTCGTCGATTTCGTCCCCCTCCGCGAGAACGAGGTCGGGATGTACGTCTGCGGACCCACCGTGCAGTCCTCCCCCCACATCGGGCACCTGCGCTCCGCCCTCGCCTACGACCAGCTGCGCCGCTGGCTGGCGTACCGCGGCTTCCAGGTCACCCTGGTGCGCAACGTCACCGACATCGACGACAAGATCCTCGCCATCGCCGAGGACGCGCGGCGTCGGGTGCCCGAGGGCGCGCCGGTCGAGCAGTGGTGGGCGCTCGCCTACCGCGTCGAGCTCGAGTTCACCGCCGCGTACACGGCCCTCGGCATCCTCCCGCCGACCTACGAGCCGCGCGCGACCGCGAGCATCGCCGAGATGATCACCCTCATCCAGACCCTGATCGAGCGCGGTCACGCCTACCCGGCGCCCGACGACTCCGGCGACGTCTACTTCGACACGCGGTCCTGGCCGGACTACGGCTCGCTCACCCACCAGCGCCTCGAGAGCATGGAGGCGGCGACCGACGCCGACCCGCGCGGCAAGCGCGACCCGCACGACTTCGCTCTCTGGAAGGGCGCCAAGCCGGAGGAGCCCGAGTCGGCCGCCTGGGCCTCGCCGTGGGGCGCCGGCCGCCCCGGCTGGCACATCGAGTGCTCCGCGATGTCGACGAAGTACCTCGGCACCCAGTTCGACATCCACGGCGGCGGGCTCGACCTGCGCTTCCCCCACCACGAGAACGAGCTCGCCCAGTCCAGCGCCGCCGGCCACGCCTTCGCCAGCTACTGGCTGCACAACGGCCTCGTGTCCGTCACCGGCCAGAAGATGAGCAAGTCGCTCGGCAACTCGGTGTTCGCCTCCGAGCTGCTCGAAGCGGCCCGCCCGCTCGTCGTCCGCTACTACCTCGGCTCGGCCCACTACCGCTCCACCCTCGAGTTCCACGACGGGGCCCTCGAGGAGGCCGAAGCGGCGCTGGAGCGGATCGAGGGCTTCCTCGAGCGCTCCCGCCGCCGCCTCGACGGCACGCGGTTCGCCGCGCTCGGCGAGCCGGTGGTTCCGGAGGAGTTCGCCGAGGCGATGGACGACGACCTGTCCGTCCCGCAGGCCATCGGCGTCCTGCACGAGACCGTGCGCGCCGGCAACGCCGCCCTCGACGCCGAGGACCTCGGCTCCGTCTCGGCCCTGCGCACCCAGGTGCTCGCGATGGCGGCCGTGCTCGGCATCGACCCGGAGGCGCCCGAGTGGGCGCGCTCCGACGACGAACCCTCGTACCGCGCGCTCAGCGTGCTGGTCGACCGCCTGGTCGCCGAACGCCAGACCGCGCGCGAGCAGCGCGACTGGGCGAGCGCCGACCGCATCCGAACCGATCTCGCCGCGGCGGGAATCACGATCGAAGACACCCAGACGGGTGCGCATTGGAGTCTCGATGGCGAATAAGCCCGGCCGCCCCGGAGCGGTCCGAAAGAAGAGCAAGGGCAAGGCCGTCGGTTCCGGCGGTCAGGGCCGTCAGGCCCTCGAGGGCAAGAAGCCCACGCCCAAGGCCGAGGACCGGCCCTACCACCCCGCAGGCAAGGCGAAGCTCGCGCGCGAGCGCTTCGTCGCCGCAGGCGGCAAGGGCCGCCCCGGCGGAGCCCTCTCCGCGGCCGCCCGCGGACAGGGGCGCCCCGCTCCGTCGCGCAAGCCCAAGAGCGGCGACGACTTCGAGATGGTGACGGGCCGGAACTCGGTCCTCGAGGCGCTGCGCGCCAGCATCCCGGCCACCACCCTCTACCTCGCGACCCGCATCGAGATGGACGACCGGGTCAAGGAGGCGCTCAAGATCGCCACCGCCCGCGGCCTTCCCGTGCTCGAGGTCATGCGCCCGGAGCTCGACCGCCTCGCCGGCCCCGACTCCGTGCACCAGGGCCTCGTGCTGAAGGTGCCGCCCTACGAGTACGCCCACCCGAGCGACCTGCTCGAGCGCAGCGTCTCCCGCGGAGCGGTCCCCCTCCTCGTCGCCCTCGACGGCATCACCGACCCGCGCAACCTCGGAGCGATCATCCGCTCCGTCGCCGCGTTCGGCGGACAGGGCGTCATCGTCCCGCAGCGCCGCTCCGTGGGCCTCAACTCCGCCGCCTGGAAGACCTCCGCCGGAGCCGCCGCACGCATCCCCGTCGCGATGGCGTCCAACCTCACCGCCATGATCAAGGACTTCAAGCGCGCGGGCGTCTTCGTCATCGGACTCGACGGCGACGGCGACGTGATGCTCCCCGGCCTCGAACTCGCCGACCGGCCGCTCCTCGTCGTCGTCGGCAGCGAGGGCAAGGGCCTCTCCCGCCTCGTCACCGAGCAGTGCGACGCCGTCGTCTCCATCCCGATCAGCTCCGCCACCGAATCCCTCAACGCCGGGATCGCGGCGTCGGTCGCGCTCTACGAGATCTCCAAACTCCGCTCCGCCTCCGAGTAGCGCGGGCGCCGGCACGGCGATCTGCGGCGTTGTCGTCGGGCGCGATACCGCCGGTATCGCTTCCTCCTCCGCCTTCCAGCTCACAGCGCGAGCGCCGGCACGGCGATCTGCGGCGTTGTCGTCGGGCGCGATACCGCCGGTATCGCTTCCTCCTCCGCCTTGCAGCTCACCGCGCCGGCACCCGCGCTCCAGGTCTGGATGTCAGGGGCGCCGCCTTCGGCGAGCGGACAGGGGCGCCGCCTGCGGCGAGCGGACCGAAGGCGCCGCCTCCGGGGAGCGAGCCGGGGGCCCTCTTGCGGTGGGGGAGTCAGACGTTCTTGGTCCAGTCGACGTCGGCGTCCTCGTCGGTGAGCTCGGCGTCGCCGGACTCGTCGAGGACGAGGTTCGGGAGGGTCAGCGCCTCGGTGGGAGGAGCGATGACCGTCGCCTCGTCGCGGCGGTGACGCAGGATGTCGTTCACGTAGGCGGTGACCGCCTCCGCCAGGGGGACGTCGCGCGCCTGCTGCTGCGACATGAACCAGCGGTGCTCGAGCAGCTGGTGGAACATCTCGGCCGGCTCCAGGCGGCCCTTGAGATCACGGGGGATCGAGCGGATGACCGGCTCGAACACCTGCGCCAGCCACTCGTGCGCCACCATCTCCTCGTCCAGGCCCTGCTTGTCGTAGGTCGCCGTGTACGAGTCGAGGTCGTTGAGCAGGCGTCGCGCCTGGTTCTCCTGCGCGTCCAGCCCGGTGAGACGGAGCAGCCGCCGCTGGTGGTGGCCGGCGTCGACCACCTTCGGCTGGATCCGCACCGTGGACCCGGCCTCGTCGGTCTTGATCGCGAGCTCCTCGATGTCGAAGCCCAGCTCGTTCAGCCGGTTCACGCGGTCGTTGATCCGCCAGCGCTCCGAGGTCGCGAACGACTCGGCACCGGTCAGCTCCTTCCAGAGGCTGCGGTACGCCGCGACGATGCCGTCGGAGACCGTGATCGGGTCGAGGTCGTCGTCGACGCGACCGCCGGCCTCGAGGTCGAGCAGCTCGCCGGCGATGTTGACGCGGGCGATCTCCAGATCGTTCTCGCGCTGGCCGTTCGAGAGGCCGCCCGAGTAGAGCTGCCCCGTCTCCGCATCGACCAGGTAGGCGGCGAAGGCGCCGGCATCGCGCCGGAAGAGAGTGTTCGAGAGCGAGACGTCGCCCCAGAAGAAGCCGATCACGTGCAGGCGGACCAGGAGGAGCGCCAGCGCGTCGACCAGACGGGTCGCCGTGTCCGGCCGCAGCGTCTGCGAGAAGAGCGCCCGGTAGGGGAGCGAGAACTTGAGGTGACGGGTGACGAGCACGGCGGGCAGGGCCTCGCCCTCGTCGTCGGTGCGGTTCGTGATCACCGCGCCCGGAACCACGCACGGCACGTCGAGGCGCTGCAGCGTCTTCAGCATCTCGTACTCGCGCCGCGACATCTCGGCGGTCGTCTCCTTGACGGCGACGACGTGTCCGGAGAGGTGGGCGAAGCGGACCGTGTGCCGCGAGATGCCCTTCGGCAGGGCGGCGATGTACTCGTCGGGCCAGTCGTCGAGCCGCAGGTTCCACGGCAGGTCGAGCAGGGCCGGGTCGACGGTGGCCGAGGTGATGTTCAGGGAGCCGGACATGGTGCGCCGTTCGTGTCGCGTGTCGGACGGTGGGGGAGCCGCAGACGACGCTGCCGCCGCCCTGGAGGGGACGGCGGCAGCGTGCGGTGCAGGAGGAGGCTCAGGAGAGGCGCTCGCCCGACTCCGCGTCGAAGATGTGCACGCGGTGGTTCGCGGTCACGTACACGCGGTCGCCCGCGGTCGGGTGCACGCGGCCGTCGACGCGCGCGACGATGTCGGTGCGGCGGCCCTCGACCTCGGTGTGGCCGTAGAGGTAGCCGTCCGAGCCGAGCTCCTCGATGAGGTCGACCTCGATCGGCAGTCCGCCGGGCTGGGTCGAGACGGTGACGTCCTCGGGGCGCACGCCGAGCGTGACGACCTTCTGGCTCGTCTTCGCGAGCGCCTCGCGGGCGATCGGGAGGACGGTGTCGCCGAACTTGACGCCGCCGTCGGTGACGTCCGCGTGGAACAGGTTCATCGCGGGCGAGCCGATGAAGCCGGCCACGAAGACGTTGTTCGGGTTCTCGTACAGGTCGCGGGGCGAGCCGACCTGCTGGAGGAGGCCGTCCTTGAGGACCGCGATGCGGTCGCCCATGGTGAGCGCCTCGGTCTGGTCGTGGGTGACGTAGACCGTGGTGATGCCCAGGCGGCGCTGCAGCGTGCCGATCTGGGTGCGGGTGGACACGCGGAGCTTGGCGTCGAGGTTCGACAGCGGCTCGTCCATGAGGAACACCTGGGGCTTGCGGACGATGGCGCGGCCCATCGCGACGCGCTGGCGCTGGCCACCGGAGAGCGCCTTCGGCTTGCGGTTCAGGTAGGGCTCGAGGTCGAGCATCTTCGCGGCCTCGAGGACCCGCGCGGCGCGCTCGTCCTTGTTGACGCCGGCGATCTTGAGCGCGAAGCCCATGTTCTCGGCGACCGACATGTGCGGGTACAGCGCGTAGTTCTGGAAGACCATCGCGATGTCGCGGTCCTTCGGCGGAACGTCCGTGACGTTGCGGTCGCCGATGAGGATGCGGCCCTCGTTGACCTCTTCGAGGCCGGCGAGCATGCGCAGGGAGGTGGACTTGCCGCAGCCGGAGGGGCCGACGAGGACGAGGAACTCGCCGTCGCCCACCTCGAGGTTGAGCTTGTCGACGGAGGCGCGAGTGGCCCCGGGGTAGACGCGGGACGCGTGGTCGAAAGTTACGGACGCCATTGTTCTTGCTCCTTCACCGGCAGGTACGTGCCGGACGATCCGAGTGAATGGAAGTGATGGTCATCATCGCGTGGGCGACTCCGACCAACCGTCACAGTATGCCACGGGGCCGACAGTCGTCGGTCGGGCACCGCGTATCCGTCGTTTGGAGGTTTCCCAGGGCTCGCGCGTAGGATTCCGGCGAGTCGCGCCCGGCGACCCCCTTCTTCCCCCTCTCTCATTCGGAGCGTTCTTGTCATGACCACCGGCGGAGCCAACGACCGTCTCTCGAAGAACCAGCGACGAGAGGCCGCCCGAGAGAAGGCGCGCCGCCTGCGCGAGCAGCAGAAGCGCCGCGACCGCGTGAGCCGCTTCGCCCTGCAGGGCGGGCTCGCCGCCGTCGTGATCGCGGTCGTCGTGATCGTGGTCTTCGCCGTCACCTCGAGCATCCGCCCCGCGGGCCCGGGCCCGGCGAACATGGCGAGCGACGGTGTCGTCATCGGCGAGAACATGGTCGCGCAGACGAGCGGCGCCGTCGCGGCCGACGGGACGCCCACCCCCAGCGCGCTCGACACCTCGGCCGGCACGGTCGACATCCGGGTCTACCTCGACTACCTCTGCCCCTACTGCGGCCAGTTCGAGAAGACCAACGGCGACCAGATCAAGGAGTGGGTGACCAGCGGTGCCGCGACGGTCGAGATCCACCCGATCGCCATCCTCACGACCCGCTCCAACGGAACCAAGTACTCGGAGCGCTCGGCCAACGCCGCCGCGTGCGTCGCGGACCGCTCGCCCGACTCGTTCTTCGACTTCAACTCCCTGCTGTTCGCCAACCAGCCGGCGGAGGGGACCGACGGACTCTCGGACGACCAGTTGAAGGACTACGCCTCGCAGGCCGGCGTCGAGGACACGGCGGCCGTGAACACCTGCATCGACGACCAGAGCTTCGTGAGCTGGGTCCGCGCCGCGACCGAGCGCGCCACCTCGGGTCCGCTGCCCGGCACGGACGTGCCCGCTGTCACGGGCACCCCGACCGTCCTGGTCAACGGCGAGGCGTACTCGGGCTCGCTGACCGACCCGGACGCCTTCAGCTCCTTCGTGCTCTCGGCCGCCGCCGACTCCTACTCGTCGGCGACTCCCGCGCCCACCTCCTCCGAGACTCCGGCGCCGAGCGACACGCCCGCCTCGACCGAGGCCCCCGCGTCGACCGAGACCCCCGCGTCGACCGAGACCCCGGCTCCCGGCGACGCCCCGGTCTCCACCGAGGCTCCGGCCTCCTCCGAGCCGACTCCGGCCGCCGCGGGCTGAGCCGCGGACGCGCAGGAGCCCCGCGCATGAAGAAGGCCCCGACCGCACGCAGCGGTCGGGGCCTTCTCCTCTCCTGAGCCGACGACGGGACTTGAACCCGTAACCGCCCGATTACAAGTCGGGTGCGCTACCAATTGCGCCACGTCGGCAGGTGCGCTCGCGCGCCCGGCCACCCTATCGCGGGCCCGGATCCGGCCGGATCCGGGCCCGCCGCGTCTCACGGCTCGAGGATGCTGAGGTGCCGCTCGGCGGGAGCGGGACGCTTGGGGCCGCCGATCTTCCCGTCGGGACGGCCGACGTAGAGCCAGCCGAGCAGCTCCTCGCCCTTCTCGAGGCGATGCGCCTTCCGCACGGCCTTGTCGCGCGTGTAGGAGCCGGTGCGCCAGAAGACGCCCCAGCCCGCCTCGTCGAGCAGCAGGCTCAGGAGGTGGGCGACGCCCGAGGCGACGGCCTCCTGCTCCCAGGCCGGCACCTTCGACTTCTTGACGCTGACCACGACGGCCAGCAGCAGGGAGGCGCGGTGCGTCTTCTCGATGTACTTCCGCGGGTCCTTCTTCGCCCCCGAGGCGACCGCGAAGCTGCGGCCGACCCGGTCGCGGGCGGCGCCGCGGATCTCGATGACCCGCCACGGGCGCAGCGAGCTGTGATCGGCGAGACGCGACGCCGCCGAGACGAACGCCGCGATCTCGTCGTGCCCCGGAGCCTCCGGCGTCACCTTCGAGCGCGATCGGCGCGCGAGGACGGCCTCGAGCACGGGGGAGGAGGACACGGTCACTCGCCCTCGGCCTGGAAGTTCAGGGCGATCGAGTTCATGCAGTAGCGGTCGCCGGTGGGCGTGCCGAAGCCGTCCGGGAAGACGTGTCCCAGGTGGGATCCGCAGTTCGCGCAGCGGACCTCGGTGCGGACCATGCCGAGGGTGCTGTCCTCGATCAGCTGGACCGCGTCCGGGTTCACGGACTCGTAGAAGCTCGGCCAGCCGCAGCCGGAGTCGAACTTGGTGCCGCTCTTGAAGAGCTCGGCGTTGCAGGCGGCACAGGTGTAGAGGCCGGAGCGGTGCTCGTCGAGCAGCTCGCCGGTCCACGGGCGCTCGGTGGCCGCTTCGCGCAGGACCGCGTACTGGTCGCGGTCGAGCTCCTCGCGCCACTCGGCGTCGGACTTGTTCACGGAATACGACGACATGGGTCTCCCTCGGAATCCTCGTCAGTGTACGGGGGCGGTCGCGCCCCTCCACCTGGTCCAACCCCCGGGACGACGGCTCCATTCCGCCTCCGCGGGCTGTGGAGGAGACTCCCCGCCTCCATGCCGCGACGCGGTCACGAGGTGTTCGGAGCGCCTCCCCGGCGGCGGCCGTGGGCCTGCCTACCCTGGAGGGATGAGCAGGACGACGGACCCGAGACCGGGCACCGGTCTGTCCGAGCGCGAGCTGCGGGTGCTCGCCTTCGAGCGCGAGTGGACGGCCCGCTCCGGGGACAAGGACGACGCGATCCGCTCCCAGTTCGGACTGTCGGCCGCCCGCTACTATCAGGTGCTCAGCGCGGTGCTCGCCTCTCCGGCCGCCCTCGCGCACGACCCGATGCTCGTCACGCGGCTGCAGCGCATCCGCGACCAGCGCGCCGGCGCCCGCGCCTCGCGACGCCTCGGGCGCCTCGAGTAGACGAGCTGCTCGAGTCCACCAACGGAAGGCCGGCCGTACCCCCGATGTCGAACACGCACCCGAGAGACCGCTTCGACGAGGTCCCGGCGACGGAGGCGCGCGTCGGCGCCCACCGCCGGCCGCCGGCCCCTCACGCCCGCGCGGTCGCCCTCGCCTGGGCCGCGCTCGCCACCGGAGTCATCGTCCTGCTCGGCTTCATCGGGCTGCTGGTCATCGACGACCGGGTGCAGTTCACGGACGTCTTCACTCCGCCGACCGCGACCGCGGAGGCGACCCCGACCGCCGCCGCGACGCTCGATCCCGATCTCGCCGTCGCCGTCCTCAACGGCACCGCCACCGTCGGACTCGCCGCCAGCGCCGGCGACGCCCTGACGACGGCCGGATGGAGCGTCCCGACCGTCGCGAACGCGAACACCGAGGACATCGCCGCCACGACCGTCTACTTCACCGACCCGGCGCTCGAGGGAGCGGCCCTCGGTCTCGTCGACTCGCTCGGAACGGGGACCGTCCTGTTCTCGCAGGACTTCGTCGAGACGGGCTCCGTCGTCGTGGTCCTGGGGGCCGATTACGCCTCCGAGCAGGGCTGATCGGGGCCCTCTGTTACGGGCACGTTTCCTCCGTGTTGAATCCCGGGCAACTCTTCCCCGCGAGGCCCTTTCCAGCCCCTCCCGGGGCCGATAGCCGGATTAGTATTCCTGACCAGGCACCAGCACATCGCTCGTGCCGCGGGCATCACAGCACTGGGGAGTACAGAGATGGCGAACGGAACCGTCAAGTGGTTCAACGCTGAGAAGGGCTACGGCTTCATCACGGTCGACGGCGGCGGACAGGACGTCTTCGTCCACTACTCCGCGATCGACATGTCGGGGTACAAGGTCCTCGAGGAGGGGCAGCAGGTCGCGTTCGAGGTCGGCACGGGGTCGAAGGGCCCCCAGGCCGAATCGGTCCGCCCGGCCTAACCGCCGAGCCTCCCGGGAGCCGTCGTCCGCCTCGTGCGGGCGGCGGCTCCTTCGTGTCGGAGCGCGTGCCGGTCGCTTGCACTCGTCCACCGCGAGTGCCAGAATCGACCTTGGCACTCGCTCCGGTCGAGTGCCAGCACAGACATTTCACGACGTCCGGGAGGGACGAGAAACACACATGGCCAAGATCATTGCTTTTGACGAAGAAGCCCGCCGCGGCCTCGAGCGTGGACTCAACACTCTGGCCGACGCGGTCAAGGTGACCCTCGGCCCGCGCGGCCGCAACGTCGTCCTCGAGAAGAAGTGGGGCGCTCCCACCATCACGAACGACGGCGTCTCCATCGCCAAGGAGATCGAGCTCGACGAGCCGTACGAGAAGATCGGCGCCGAGCTCGTCAAGGAGGTCGCCAAGAAGACCGACGACGTCGCCGGCGACGGAACCACCACCGCGACCGTCCTCGCTCAGGCGCTCGTCCGCGAGGGCCTGCGCAACGTCGCGGCCGGCGCCGACCCGATCAGCCTCAAGAAGGGCATTGAGAAGGCCGTCAAGGCCGTCACCGCCGAGCTCATCGCCGGCGCGAAGGCGATCGAGACCAAGGAGGAGATCGCGGCGACCGCCTCCATCTCCGCCGCGGACCCCGAGATCGGCGCGATCATCGCCGAGGCGATCGACAAGGTCGGCAAGGAGGGCGTCGTCACCGTCGAGGAGTCGAACACCTTCGGCACCGAGCTCGAGCTCACCGAGGGCATGCGCTTCGACAAGGGCTACCTGTCGCAGTACTTCGTGACCGACCCCGACCGCCAGGAGGCGGTGTTCGAGGACCCCTACATCCTCATCGTCAACTCCAAGGTCTCGAACATCAAGGACCTGCTCCCGGTCGTCGACAAGGTGATCCAGGCGGGCAAGCAGCTGCTGATCATCGCCGAGGACGTCGACGGCGAGGCGCTGGCGACCCTGGTCGTCAACAAGATCCGCGGCATCTTCAAGTCGGTCGCGGTCAAGGCCCCCGGCTTCGGCGACCGTCGCAAGGCGCAGCTCCAGGACATCGCGATCCTCACCGGCGGCCAGGTCATCTCCGAGGAGGTCGGACTCAAGCTCGAGAACGTCACCCTCGACCTGCTCGGCTCGGCCCGCAAGGTCGTCATCACCAAGGACGAGACCACGATCGTCGAGGGTGCCGGCGACGCCGAGGCCATCGCCGGCCGCGTCGCGCAGATCCGCGGCGAGATCGAGAACACCGACAGCGACTACGACCGCGAGAAGCTCCAGGAGCGCCTCGCGAAGCTCGCCGGCGGCGTCGCGGTCATCAAGGCCGGAGCGGCGACCGAGGTCGAGCTCAAGGAGCGCAAGCACCGCATCGAGGACGCCGTCCGCAACGCGAAGGCCGCCGTCGAGGAGGGCATCGTCGCCGGTGGTGGCGTCGCCCTCATCCAGGCCGGCAAGCTCGCCTTCGAGAAGCTCGAGCTCGTCGGAGACGAGGCGACCGGCGCGAACATCGTCAAGGTCGCCATCGACGCCCCGCTCAAGCAGATCGCCCTCAACGCGGGCATGGAGCCCGGCGTCGTCGCTGCGAAGGTCCGCGAGCTGCCCACCGGACACGGCCTCAACGCCGCGACCGGCGAGTACGTCGACCTCATCGCCGCGGGCATCATCGACCCGGTCAAGGTCACGCGCTCCGCTCTGCAGAACGCGGCGTCGATCGCCGGTCTCTTCCTCACCACGGAGGCCGTCGTCGCCGACAAGCCCGAGAAGAACCCGGTCGCCGCGGGCGGCGACCCCACCGGAGGCATGGACTTCTAGTCCGTCCCCCCACCACGCAGAAGGCGGTTCCCCTCCGGGGGAGCCGCCTTCGGCGTTTCCGGAGGCATCTGAGCGAGCAGCAGGCGACCGAACCGGCAGGTGGTTCTGAATCCGCTCCGCGACCACAACGGCGGTCCTCCTGCGGTGGCACCGCCCTCCGCGCCGCCTCGGTCTCCTCTGCGGACACCGGCACCAGAAGCGCGTGTGGTGCGCCGGTGCGGGTCGCGACGTACGGGGTCGGGGCGGAGATGTCGTCGGCCGAACGGATGCGGACGGCGAATCTGCAAGAGTCGGCGACGCGGCATCCGTCGAGCGTCGGGTGTCATCTCCAGCGGTCCGGGCGGGCTCGCCGCCCGTTGGTCCCCAAGAGGAGAGAGTGAGCCGTGCGCGGCCGTGCGCGCCGGGTGCGCGAGGTCACGGTCGCCCCGGGCCGATCGATCCGTGCCGCTCGCGGACGTCGACGGGAGAGCCCGGACCGAAGGGGCCCCCGACGAGGGACGGACCGCGGTGCGGATCAGACCGAGGCGGGGGAGGTCTCGCCGTTCTGGCCGACCGTCAACAGCGGCAGCGCGACGCGGAAGGTCGCGCCTCCGCCCGGCGTCTCGACGACGTCCACGCGGCCCTTGTGCGCGGCGACGATCGAGGACACGATCGCCAGTCCGAGGCCGCTGCCGCCGGTCTCGCGGGTCCGCGACGTGTCCGCGCGCCAGAAGCGCTGGAAGATCTTCTCGCGGATCTGCGGCGGGATGCCCTCGCCGTGATCGATGACCTCCAGCAGGGCGAGGCGGCGGGAGCGGTCGACGGCGACGCCGATCTCGATCGGAGTGTCCTCGGGCGTGTAGCGGACGGCGTTGCCGATCAGGTTCGTCAGGACCTGGCGGATCTTGTTCTCCTCCGCCATCACCATCGCCGGCACGCCCGGCTCCTCGGGGGCGGTGGCGGTGCCGGCGGCGATCTCCTCGGCGTTGACCCGGCGCGGACGCCGGCGGAATCGGGCGAGCCTCGCTCCTGCCGCGGCGATCGGGCCGGTGAGCCCGGGGTTCGTCAGCTCCATGGTCTGCGTGGCGGAGGCGCCGGCCTCGTCGGGCTCGAGCGCGGGCGTCTCCATGGGGGTGTCGTCGCGGGTCTCGACGCCGAAGTCGCGGTCGGGCCAGGAGGCCATCGCGTCCATCGCGGCGTCGCGGGCGAGCGGCATCAGATCGACGGGCGCGAGTGCGAGAGGCTTCGTCTCGTCGAGGCGGGCGAGTTCGAGGAGGTCCTCGACCAGGCCGCCCATCCGGATCGCCTCCTTCTCGATGCGCTCCATCGCCTGGCCGACGGCCTCGGGCGTCTGAAGAGCGCCCATCCGGTACAGCTCGGCGTAGCCGCGGACGGAGACCAGCGGCGTGCGCAGCTCGTGGCTGGCGTCGCCGACGAAGCGGCGCATCTGGTCGATCGTGCGGGCGCGGTCGCGGAAGGCGGAGTCGATCCGCCCGAGCATCGCGTTCAGGGAGCGGTTGAGGCGCCCGACCTCGGTGTTGGGCGTCGTGCCGTCCAGACGCTGGCTGAAGTCGCCGTCCGCGATGGCGGCAGCGGTCTGCTCGACCTCGCGCAGCGGGGCGAAGGTGGTGGTGACCAGCAGGCGGGTGAGGAGTGCGCCGATCACGACGATCGCGACTCCGAAGCCCAGGAAGATCGTGAGGTACGTCGTCATGATGACGTCGACGCTGCGGGTCGACACCGCGAGCAGGAGCGTCTGGTACTCGGTGCCCCTCGTGAACACCGTCGACATGACGTGGTACTCGACCTTGCCGTTCGAGCTCCAGATCTCCATCGGCTTGTCGCCGCCCTGCAGCGCCTGCTCGAGGGTGAAGGTCTGCGGGAAGGCGGGGTCGGCCGCGCCGGACGCGTTCGTGTTGTCGAGCGTGCCGTACTGGTCGTAGACGGCGCCGAAATCGGCCTTGGACTCGTCGATCGCGGCCAAGTCGTTGACGGAGAGGTCGCTCGCCGTCCGCTGGACCTGGTCGGCCAGCTGCGCGTCGAGCTGGGCGACGAGCTGCGGCTTCAGCATCGTCATCGTCCCGATCCCGGAGACGAGGAGTCCCAGCGTGAGCAGGAGGACCGTGACCGCGGTGATCTTGGTGCGCAACGAGATGGAGTTCCACCGCTCGGCCAGACCCTGGTGCATGGCGGTGGAACTCCCTCGGGATCGGCGGGCGCCGCGCCTCCGGCGGGAGGTGGCGCCGAGGTGGCGGAGGCTAGGCCTTCGCGACCTTCAGCATGTATCCGAATCCTCGCTTGGTCTGGATGAGCGATTCCTCCGAATGCGTGTCGAGCTTACGTCGCAGGTACGAGATGTAGGACTCGACGATGCCCGCATCGCCGTTGAAGTCGTACTCCCACACGTGGTCGAGGATCTGCGCCTTGCTGAGCACCCGGTTCGGGTTGAGCATCAGGTAGCGGAGCAGCTTGAACTCGGTGGGGCTGAGCTCCACCGGCTCGTCGCCGACGAGGACCTCGTGCGTGTCCTGGTCCATCGTCAGCTCGCCGGCCCGGATGACCGCGTCCTCCTCGGCGTGCATGGTGCGGCGGAGGATCGCCTTGATGCGCGCGACGATCTCGTCGAGGCTGAACGGCTTCGTGACGTAGTCGTCACCGCCGACGGTGAGGCCCGTGATCTTGTCCTCGGTGTCGTCCTTCGCCGTGAGGAAGAGGATGGGGGAGGTGTATCCGGCCGAGCGGAGGCGCTTGGTCACGCCGAATCCGTTCATGTCCGGGAGCATCACGTCGAGGATGATCAGGTCCGGCTCCTCCTCGAGGACCGCCGAGATCGCCTGGGCCCCGTTGCCGACCGCACGCACGGCGAAGCCGGCGAAGCGGAGGCTCGTGGTGAGCAGGTCTCTGATGTTGGGCTCGTCGTCGACGATGAGAATGCGGGGTCCGTCCATGCAGGACAGTATCTGGCCGTCGGCTGTACGGAGTCTGGGAGTCGGTTGTCCGGGCGCTCGGTGTCGGCTCGGCGGCGGGGAACGCCTGATCGGAGGCGGTGCGGCAGGAGGAGAGCGCGTCCGATCAGGACTGCGCGCGGCGGCGCCGGACCCCCACGATGAGCATCGCGATCATCATGAGGAACGCGATGGGCAGGCCCACCAGCGGCACAGCGAAGACGAACTGCCAGAACGGGCCGGCGTACTCGCGGATCCCGAGCGCGGGGGCGACCAGGATCGCGAGGAACGCGAGGACCGTCACGACGATGATCGCGATGAACATGTAGGCGAGCGTGCGCTCCGCGCGTCCGACGCCCGCCGGCTCCTGTGGCTTCACCCGTCAAGGATAGGGCGGCCCCGGTCGACTAAACTGATGGCTGCTTCATTTCCAGGAGGGGTCTGCATGCCTACCGGCAAGGTCAAGTTCTACGACGAGGAGAAGGGCTTCGGCTTCATCAGCACTGATGACGGCCAGGAGGTCTTCCTGCACGCTTCCGCGCTGCCCTCCGGGACCGCGGTCAAGGCCGGCACCCGCCTCGAGTTCGGCATCGCCGACGGCAAGCGCGGGGCGCAGGCGCTCTCGGCGCGCGTCCTCGACGCTCCGCCGAGCCTGGTGAAGCTCAACCGGAAGTCCGCGGACGACATGTCCGTGATCGTGGAGGACACGGTCAAGCTGCTCGACGGGATCGGCGCCGGGCTCAAGCGCGGCCGCTACCCCGACAAGGCGCACGGGCGCACGATCGCGGCGCTCCTGCGCCGGGTTGCGGACGAGCTGGATGCCTGACGCCGACGGCACGACCGACGAGCAGGGCCCGGTCGAGGAGACCGTCGCCGCTCCGACCACGGAGGACGCTCGCGTGGAGCAGTCCCCGGAAGAGGGTGACTCCGGCGCCGAGCCGGACGCGACTCCCGCCGATTCTGACTCCTCCGCTGAGGACACGCGCGGAGCCGACGAGGAGACCGACGCTGACCAGGCGGCTCCTGTCGACGAGGCTCCCTCCGGCGAGGGTGAGAGCGACGCGGCCCTTCCGGTGACCGAGGCTTCTGGCGAGGACTCCGCCTCTGCGGAGGAGACTCCTCCGGCCGACGACGTCGCCGCGGAGGCGGGAGTCTCCGGCTCGGGCACGGCTTCTGCTGCAGTGCCGACTCCTGCTGAGGACGCGGCCACTGCTGACGATGCGGTTCCTGCTGACGATGCGGGAACATCTGAGGACTCGGCTCCTGCTCAGGACATGGCTCCTGCTCAGGACATGGCTCCTGCTGACGACTCGGCCCCTGCTGAGGATGCGGCTCCTGCTGAGGATTCCGGCCCCGTCGCCGACGACCGTTCCGAGGCCGACGACGACGCTTTCACGGGGGAGGCGGACGAGGCCGCCGCGGACGAGGCTCCCGAGCCCGTCTACGAGGCGGACGCCGTGCTCGCGGGGTCTCTCGATGTCGCTCGTGCCGCGCTCGCCGAGATCGCCCCCGAGGGGACGATCGGCGAGCTGGTCACGACTCTGGCGCAGGGCGAGCACGTCGTGTCGCTGCAGTTCGCGAACCTCATGCGCGGGTACCCGGGTTGGCTGTGGACGGCGACGCTCTCCCGGATCGACGAGAACGAGGACGTGAACGTCCTGGAGGTCGAGCTGCTGCCGGGTGAGGGCGCGGTCCTCGCTCCGGACTGGGTGCCGTGGTCCGTGCGTCTGGCCGACTACCAGACCGCGCAGGACGCGCTCGGCGAGGAGGTCGAGGACGCGGACGACGACGAGCTCGAGGACGCCGAGGAAAACGACCTCGACGACGAGTCGGACGACGACTCCGACGAGGACGAGGTCGACTCGGACGACGACGACGATCCGGTCGACGACGACGACTCGGAGGACGATTCCGACGACGACGACTCGGACGACGAGGACTCGGACGAGGACGACTCCGACGACCCGGACGACGACTCCGACGACGAGGACTCCGACGACGTCGAGCCCGAGCCCGCTCCCGCCCCGACGACCCGTCGCCGTCGACGTCGCCGCTGATCCGGTCCGGCGCCGCCCGATGAGCATCGACTCCGACACCCGCATCGCTTATCCCGACGGCGCCGTGCGCTCCTCCGGGCGCGTGCAGCACGTGGGCCCGCTGGAGGACGGCCGCTGGGCGGTCGTCCTCGATGCGACCGCCGCTCACCCCGTCGACCCGACCTGGCCCGACCAGGGGCCCGACCGCGGCGCGCTGGTCGTGGCGGGGGAGCGGCATCCCCTCATCGACTGCCGCATCGGGGCGTGGCAGGGCGGCGAGCTGCACGTCGGCGAGCGGCTCCCGGCGCGGCTCGGCACTCCGGAGTGGAGCTTCGTCGTCGTCCACATCGTCGACGACGCCTCCTCACTCCACGTGGACGACGAGGTCGACGTCGAGGTCGACGCGGAGCACCGGCACGAGCTCTCCCGTGGGCACACCGCCTGCCACCTCGCCTCCCTCGCCCTGAACGCCGCTCTGGCCTCGTTCTGGTCGAAGCCGGCGCGCACCGACGCTCTCGGGAACCCGGACTTCGACCAGGCGGCGATCCAGACCTCGCGGATCCGCGAGTCCGGCTCCACCGACGTCTACCGCCTCGGCAAGTCCCTCCGACGCAGCGGGATGGACACCGCCCGCCTGCTGGCGGAGATCCTCGAGGTGCAGGAGCGGGTGGACGCCCTCCTCGCCGAGTGGATCGCCTCCGACGCGGAGGTGCGCATCGAGCGCGACGACGACCTCCTCAGCACGCGGCGGACATGGCGCTGTACCCTCCCCGCGGGGGACGCCGCGATCGCGTGCGGCGGCACCCACGTCGAGCGCCTCGGCGAGTTCACCGGCCTGCGCGTCCGTCTCGAGCCCGAGGCCGACGGCACCGGACTCCGGATGGAGACCGACGCGGTCTAGCGTCGGTTGCGGCTGTAGAACAGCCCGATCGTGCCGAGGACCAGTCCGATCACGACGGTCGACAGGACGACCGGCTCGATGACGGCTCCGACGGCCGTCGCCACGAGCACGGCCACGAGCGCGACCGCCCAGACGACGCACCCGACCAGCAGAGCCGTCGCGTCGTCGCTCGCGTAGGGCGGCGGCGCGGGCCGCCGCTCCTCCTCGCGCAGCCACAGCCGCATGGCGTGCCTCAGACCGCCAGGCGCTCGAGGACGTGGTCGATGCAGCCGAGCAGCGAGCGGACGTCGTCCGGCTCGATCGCGACGAACGTCGCCACGCGCAGCTGGTTGCGGCCGAGCTTGCGGTACGGCTCCGTGTCGACGATCCCGTTCGCGCGGAGGATCCTCGCGACGAGAGCGGCATCGACGGAGGCGTCGAAGTCGACGGTCGCGACGACCTGGGAGCGGTGCTCGGGCACCTCGACGAACGGGGTGGCGAGGCTCGAGGCCTCGGCCCAGTCGTAGATCGCGGAGGAGGACTCGGCCGTGCGCGCCGACGCCCAGGCCAGGCCGCCCGAGGCGTTCATCCACTCGAGCTGCGACTCCATCAGCAGGAGGGTCGAGAGCGCCGGAGTGTTCAGCGTCTGGTTCAGGCGCGAGTTGTCGACGGCGTTCTTGAGGCTGAGGAACTCGGGGATGTAGCGGCCGCTCGCCGCGATGCGCTCGATCCGCTCGATCGCGGCGGGGGAGAAGAGGCCGAACCAGAGTCCGCCGTCGGAGGCGAAGTTCTTCTGCGGGGCGAAGTAGTAGACGTCGGCCTCGGCGATGTCGACGTCGATGCCGCCCGCCGCGCTGGTGGCGTCGATGACGGTGAGCGCGCCCTCGTCGCCGCGGACCCGGCGGACCGGGGCCATCACTCCGGTGCTCGTCTCGTTGTGGGGCCACGCGTACACGTCGATCCCCTCGACGATCTCGACCTCGCTCCGGGACCCCGCGGGGGCGGAGACGACGTGGGCCGGCTCGAGGAACGGCGCGGAGGCGGCGGCCGCGAACTTCTGGCCGAACTCGCCGAACGTGAGGTTCTCGGCGCGGCGCTCGATGAGGGAGAAGGCCGCGGCGTCCCAGAAGGCGGTCGAGCCGCCGTTGCCCAACAGGACCTCGTAGCCGTCGGGGATGCGGAACAGCGTGGCGAGGTGCTCGCGCACGCGCCCGACGAGGTCCTTGACGGGCGCCTGGCGGTGCGAGGTCCCGAGGAGGTGCGCGCCCTGCGTCGCGAGGTGGGCGAGCTGGTCGTGCCGCACCTTGGACGGGCCGCAGCCGAACCGTCCGTCGTGGGGGAGAAGCTCGCGAGGAATGATGAGGTCCGGCATGCGTTAATACTAGGGTTCCCGGCCCGCACCCCTCCTCCGAGCGACGGAGGCCTGAGTCGCGCCGCAGCGCCGATGCTGCGTCGTGGCGACCACTAGGGTGGAGCGCGCCGAGACGGGAAGGCTGAGATGACGGATCTGATCGACACCACCGAGATGTACCTGCGCACCATCCTCGAGCTCGAGGAGGAGAACATCATCCCGCTGCGCGCGCGCATCTCGGAGCGGCTCAGCCACTCCGGGCCGACCGTGTCGCAGACCGTCGGTCGCATGGAGCGCGACGGCCTCGTCGTCGTCTCGGGCGACCGCCACCTCGAGCTCACCTCCGACGGCCGCCGCAAGGCGATCCACGTCATGCGCAAGCACCGCCTCGCCGAGCGGCTCCTCCACGACGTCATCAAGCTCGACTGGGAGTTCGTGCACGAGGAGGCCTGCCGCTGGGAGCACGTGATGAGCGAGCAGGTCGAGCGCCGTCTCCTCGAGATGCTCGACCACCCGACGGAGTCGCCCTACGGCAATCCGATCCCGGGCCTGGACGAGCTCGGCGACACCCCCGCCTCCCGCTTCGCCGACGGCGTCATCAGCCTGCCGCGCTTCGTCGCGGGGTCGAGCGAGCCCCGCCGCGGCGTCGTCCGGCGCCTCGGCGAGCCGGCGCAGGTCGATCCGGAGCTCCTCCTCCAGCTCAAGCAGGCCGGGGTCGTCCCCGGTGCCAAGGGCGAGTTCTCGGCCCTCAACGGCTACGTGCTCGCTCGCATCGACGGCGCCGAGGCGGGCATCGAGCTGCCGAACGAGGTCGCGGCGCACATCTTCCTCGTCGTCTGATCCGCGTCTCCCTGGGAGCGGCCCGTACGGGCTCCTACCGCATCCGGTGACCGGAGGCGAACGGGAGAGCGGTCTCTTCCCGCCGAGAAGGTGACAAATCGGTAACGGTCGCTTACGCTCTGTGGAGCCCTGCGGCCGAGCCTCGGTCCCAGGGCGCGGGATCCGACGCCCCCACACCCGTCTCGGATCCTGTGCACACCGATGCTTCGTGCATGAGACGGGACAGCTGCCTGGGCTGAGGGGACGTCGGAGGATCTCCCCCTTGCCCCAGAACCCCCTCACCCCGAACGAGGACGCCGGCTCACCCGACCGGTTCCGCTCCAACCACCCCGACCGCTCCGGCGACGCGACCTTCGAGAACCGGCCCCCGGTCATCCGCGCCCGGATCCACGGGGACGCACCCGTCTCCCGTCGCGCCGTTCCCGCAGCTCCTGCCCGCCGCGCGGACATCACCGACTTCGTGCCGTCGCCGGCCGGGACCCCGCGCAAGCGCAGGGGCCGTGTCGTCGGCAAGGTCGCGATGGTCGGCTTCGCCGGCGCGCTGGTCGCGACGATGGCGCTCCCCGCCTACGCCTTCACTCCGGGCAGCCAGGACGACGGCCTGTTCGCGGCATCGCGAGCCGACCTCCTCCGCCAGGGCTCCGCGCAGACCGTCGCCGTCGACGGCGGAGTGGTGCAGGCCGCGATCGCCCGAGACGGCTTCTCGGCCGAGGCGGCGCCCCCGCCGCCCGCACCGGAGCCCGAGCCCGTCGTGGTCGCCGAGCCCGTTGTCGACACGAGCGACGTCGCCGAGGCGCGCGCCGAGACCGCCGAGGAGTTCAACTCCTACTCCGGCGCCTCGGCCAGCGAGATCGCGGCTGCCGCCCCGACCACCAGCTACAGCCTCTCGGCGGTGTTCGACACGGCGATGCAGTACCAGGGCGTGCCCTACGTCTTCGGCGGAGCCGACCCGAGCGGCTTCGACTGCTCCGGCTTCGTGATGTACGTCTTCGCGCAGTACGGCATCTCGATGCCGCACTCGGCCGCGGGCCAGGGCGCCATGGGCACCCCCGTCTCGCTCGCCGACGCGCAGCCCGGCGACCTCGTCATCATGGACGGCCACGACGGCTTCTACGCCGGCAACGGCAACATCCTGCACGCACCCTACGAGGGCGCGAGCGTCCGCGTGCAGCCGCTGTGGACCTCCGACTACCGGATCGTGCGCATCAACGGCTGATCCGGTCGATCCGCTCGAGAGCCCGTCCCCTCCTGGAGGGGGCGGGCTCTCGTCGTCCCGCCGTGTGAACGCCGCGTGACGAATCCGGACCGACCCCTGGTGTTCCGGGCGTGAAGGGTTAACCTGAACCCCAGTCCGCTCGCGTGGCGAGCGGATCGATTCGTCGAGGGACGGAGTGCCGGGATGGCCGAGCGGAGCGGGCGCCACAGCGTGGGGCTGCGCTCGTGCGTGCGGCCGGCCGATTCGATACGCGCGCGGGTCCTCACCGCGGCGGTGCACTCCTCCGACACGCGGATACGACTCCACGTCATCGCGCGGCACTCCGCCGCGGCCTCGCAGGGCGCCGTCATCACGACGGCGCCCTTGCTCGTGGTCGCGGCGCCTTCGCGTGACGGCGTGCGACAGCACGGAGGTCACTGATGCGCACTCTGGTTCTCAACGCCGGCTACGAGCCGCTCGCGGTGGTGTCGTTCAAGCGGGCCCTGGTCCTGCTGATGACGGAGAAGGCGACCGTGATCGCCGCGGACGAGGGCAATCCGGTGCACAGCGCGCACGGCGACCACGTGCGGCCCTCGGTGATCGTGCTGACCCGGTACGTGCGCATCCCGAGCGGCCGGAGTGTGCCGGTATCGCGCCGGGGCGTGCTCCGCCGGGACAACCACCGCTGCGGATACTGCGGTCAGCACGCGGCGACGATCGACCACATCCAGCCCAAGTCGCGCGGGGGCCGGGACACGTGGGAGAACCTCGTCGCCTGCTGCCAGCGCTGCAACAACGTCAAGAGCGACCGAACCCCGCACGAGATGGGATGGCGTCTGCGCACCGTCCCCCGGATGCCGCGCGCCGGCTCCTGGCTCGTGCGCGGCGCGGAGCGGACGCAGCCCGACTGGGACGACTACCTGGCTCCCGCAGCCTGACGCTGCGGAGTCGGCATCGCCCCCGCGGATATCCGATGACGACGTTCCGCCGTTCGAGTGGACGCGGTGCGAGGGGCGGGCTCGGCAAGGCGGAGGAGGAAGCGATACCGGCGGTATCGCGCCTGACGACAACGCCGCTGAGGTCGTCCCTCACGCCGCGTCATTCGTTGTCGTTGCCGGTGTTGGCGCTGGCGTTGCCGGAGCGCTCGCCGGCCCAGGTCCAGTTCGCGACCTCGGGGATGTCCTCGCCGTGCTCGCGGGTGTAGGCGCGGGCGCGGATGCGGGCGTCCTGCATCTCCTGGCGGAGACCGGCGGCGCGGGCGCCGAGGCCGGGGGTCCGGTCGATTACGTCGATCACCAGCGAGTAGCGGTCGAGGTCGTTGAGCATCACCATGTCGAACGGAGTGGTGGTGGTGCCGTTCTCCTTGTACCCGCGCACGTGCAGGTTGCCGTGGCCGGTCCGCTTGTAGGTCAGGCGGTGGATGAGCCACGGATAGCCGTGGTACGCGAACACGATCGGGCGGTCGGGGGTGAAGACCGCATCGAACTCGCGGTCGGAGAGGCCGTGCGGGTGCTCCGACTCCGACATCAGACGCATCAGATCGACCACGTTGACCGTGCGGATCGCGAGGTCCGGCAGCTTCTCGCGGAGGATGCTCACCGCCGCGAGGGTCTCGAGGGTCGGCACGTCGCCCGCGCAGGCGAGCACGACGTCCGGGGACTCGCCCTGCCGCTCGCTGCTCGCCCACTCCAGGATGCCGAGTCCGCGCGTGCAGTGGGCGACCGCCTCCGCCATCGTGAGCCACTGGGGCGAGGGCTGCTTCCCGGCGACGACCACGTTGACGTAGTCCACGCTCCGGAGGCAGTGGTCGTAGGTCGAGAGGAGCGTGTTCGCGTCGAAGGGCAGGTAGACGCGCACGACCTCGGGCTTCTTGTTGACGACGTGGTCGATGAAGCCCGGGTCCTGGTGGCTGAAGCCGTTGTGGTCCTGGCGCCAGACGTGGCTCGAGAGCAGGTAGTTGAGGCTCGCGATCGGGCGGCGCCACTCGATGTCGCGGGTGCCGTCCAGCCACTTCGCGTGCTGGTTGAACATCGAGTCGATGATGTGGATGAACGCCTCATAGCAGGTGAAGAGCCCGTGGCGGCCGGTGAGCAGGTAGCCCTCCAGCCAGCCCTGGCACTGGTGCTCCGAGAGCACCTCCATGACCCGCCCGGCGCGAGCCAGGTGGTCGTCGAGGGGGCTGAGCTCGGCGTCCCACTGCTTGTCGGTGGCGGCGTAGACGGACTGCAGCCGGTTGCTCGCGACCTCGTCCGGCCCGAAGAGGCGGAAGTTGGTCGGGTTGGCGCGGATGACGTCGGCGAGCCATTCGCCGAGCACCTTCGTCGCCTCCGCGACGGTGCCACCCGGCTGCTCCACGACGACCTCGTAGCGGCGGAAGTCGGGCAGGTCGAGGGTCTGCCGCAGCAGCCCGCCGTTCGCGTGCGGGGTCGCGCTCATCCGCAGCTCGCCCTCGGGGGCCAGCGAGCGGACGCGGTCGACCACGCCGCCCTCCTCGGTGAAGAGCTCCTCGGGCCGGTAGGAGCGGAGCCAGTCCTCGAGGAGCCGGGTGTGCGCCTCCGTGTCGCGCGCGTTGGGCAGCGGGACCTGGTGCGAGCGGTAGGTGCCCTCCACCTGGACGCCGTCGATCTCGGTCGGACAGGTCCAGCCCTTCGGGGTCTTCAGCACGATCATCGGCCAGGCCGGGCGTGAGAGGTCGCCGGCGGCGGCGCGCTCCTTGATCGCCGCGATGCGGTCGAGCACCGTGTCCAGGACGTCGGCGAACCGCTCGTGCACGCGCATCGGGTCCTCGCCGTCGAAGCCGCCCTCGACGAGGAACGGCTCGTGGCCGTACCCGCGGAGGAGGCTGTCGAGCTCCTCCTGCGGGATGCGGGCGAGGACGGTCGGGTTCGCGATCTTCCAGCCGTTGAGGTGCAGGATCGGCAGGACGACGCCGTCGGTGAGCGGGTTCACGAACTTGTTGGAGTGCCAGCTGGTGGCGAGCGGGCCGGTCTCGGCCTCGCCGTCGCCGACGACCGCCGCGACCAGGAGGTCCGGGTTGTCGAACGCCGCTCCGTACGCGTGGCTCAGCGCGTACCCGAGCTCTCCGCCCTCGTGGATGCTGCCCGGAGTCTCGGGGGCGGCGTGGCTGGGGATGCCCCCGGGGAAGCTGAACTGGCGGAAGAGGCGGCGCAGCCCCTCCTCCGACTCGTCGATGTGGGAGTAGATCTCGCTGTAGGTGCCGTCGAGGTAGGCGTTGGCGACCATGCCCGGTCCGCCGTGGCCGGGACCGGTGATGTAGAGGGTCGGCTGGCGGCGCTCGCGGATCGCGCGGTTCAGGTGCGCGTAGATCAGGTTGAGGCCGGGGGTGGTGCCCCAGTGGCCGAGCAGGCGGGGCTTGATGTCCTCGCGGCTCAACGGGGTCTTCAGGAGCGGGTTCGCGAGCAGGTAGATCTGTCCGACCGCGAGGTAGTTCGCGGCGCGCCACCAGGCGTCGACCGTGTCGAGAGTGTCCTGGGTCAGCTCGGCGTCGGCGGGTCGCGCGATCCAGCTGTGCTCGGGGACGGGCAGGAGGGACGGAGCGGGGGAGTCGGCCATGTGCCCACGCTGGCATCCGGACGCCCGGGGCGGAAGGGCCTTGCAGGCCCGGCTCCGGAGGGGGTCAGCCGCGCGGCGTCGCCCGGCGGAGGACCAGCGAGCCGACCGCCGTCAGCAGGGCGGCGGGGACGAGGAGCAGAGCGGCGGCTGCGGCGGTGCCCGCGCTCTCGAGGACGTCCGTGACGACCGGCCGACCGCCGGCGAGAGTGACGACGACGACCACCGCGAGTGCCGCCGCTCCGAGGACGAGGAGGAAGGCCGTCACTCCGCGCTCCCGCCAGCGGAGGAAGACCGCGCCCGCTGCTCCGCCGAGGGCGAAGGCGGTGAGGAGCGAGCAGAGCAGGACGACGAAGCGCTCGAGCCACGGGCCGTCGAGGGGAGAGGCTAGGAAGAGCGCGCCGCCCAGCCACCAGCCCCCGGTCGCCTCCTCGATCGCCCCGAGGGCCACGACGATCGCGGACCAGAGCACGGACAGTGCCGCGAAGGCGAGGGCGCTGCCGAGGACGTGGTCGCGTCGGGTCGCTCCGTAGCTCAGCGCCAGCCCGAAGGTGGCGGTCGTGGCCTGGATGGAGCCGATGAAGAGGAAGACGACGATCAGCATCCCCGGCCCCACGAGGAGGATGCCCGAGTCGCCGCCGCCCCGCTCGGCCCCGATCCCGCGGAGGACGAGCCACCAGATCACGAGGTTGCCGGCGAGGACGGCGAGCAGGACGAGCAGCGGCCAGCCGAGGACCGTCCCGGGGTGGGCGAGGTGGAGCCTCAGAACGGAGAGGATCCTCCGCGGGGAGGCAAAGCGGCGGGCGGCGGCGGTCATGGTCGGTCCTTCCGGATCGGGGGCGGTGGTGTCAGCTGCTGCGCGGGGTGGCGCGGCGGAGGATCGCCCAGCCCGCGACTCCGGCGATCGCGGTCGGGATGAGCGAGAGGGAGTAGCCGCCCGCGTATCCGACGCTTCCGAAGAAGGAGCCGACGGCGGGCCAGTTCTCGGTGAGCGTGAGGAGGGTGATCACGGCCAGCAGGAGGGCGCCGAGGATCCCGAAGAAGAGCAGCATCCCGCGCTGGCGCCAGCGCACGTAGACCGCCGCCGTCGCCGCTCCGATGAAGAAGAAGAAGAGCAGGGCGCAGAGCACCGCGACGGCCTGCTCGCCCACGGAGTCCCCGCCGAAGTAGATCGAGCGGAAGAAGCTGCCGCCGAAGCCCCAGCCGTCGGTCGCCCGCTCCACGATCCCGAGGACCACGAAGACGCCGGTGTAGAAGACCGAGAGGGCGACGAAGGTGAGGGCCGTGCCGAGGGAGAAGTCGCGGCGGGTGGCGCCGTAGCCGAGGGCGAGGCCGAAGGTGACGTTCACCGACTGGACGGCCACGACCATCATGTAGACGAAGAGGAAGAAGGACGCACCGGAGTAGGTCATCCCCTCCTGCGCCTCGAGGCGCTCGCCGGAGTCGAGCCCGCGGAGGATCAGCCACCAGACGACCAGGTTGCCCGACAGGATGACGGCCGTGATGATCAGCGGCGTGTAAAGGATGGTGGCGGGGTTCGCGAAGTGCAGGCGGACGATGCTGCCGAGGCGGCCGGCGGCGGTGTCGTGGCGCGCGGGGGCGCCGGTGAGGGCGGTCATTCCGAGGCCTTCCCGGTGGTGAGCTGGACGACGAGCTGCTGGAGGGGGACGGACTCGAGCTCGAGCCCGTGGCGGGCGGCGGAGGCGCGGCCGGCGTCGTCGAGCCGGGGGAGCGTGGCCGAGGCGCGGCTGCCGAGAGCGGAGCGGGCGATGACCTCGCGTCCGGCGGTGAACGACTCGACGGCCTGCCGGGGTCCGATGACCGTTGCCGCAGCACCCCGCAGCTCCTCCGCGTCACTGTCGACGACGAGGCGGCCCTGATCGATGACGAGGACGTGCTCGAGCAGGCTGCTGACCTCGTCGATGAGGTGGGTGGAGAGGACGACCGTGCGCGGGTGCTCGGCGAAGTCCTGGAGGAGGCGGTCGTAGAACAGCTGCCGGGCGACGGCGTCCAGCCCCAGGTACGGCTCGTCGAAAAACGTGAGCGGGGCGCGGGAGGCGAGACCGACGATCACTCCGATCGCCGAGAGCTGTCCGCGGGAGAGCTTCTTGATCTTGCGGTCGACCGGGAGGCGGAAGTCCTCGACGAGCTCGCGGGCGAACGCCTCGTCCCAGCCGTCGAAGAACCAGGGGGCGCTGCGCAGGACGTGCTTCACCTTGAAGTCGTCGGGGTACTTCTGGCTCTCCTTGATGAAGCAGGTGCGGGAGAGGACGGCGGCGTTCTCCACAGGTGACTGCCCGAAGACGCGGATCTCGCCCGAGCTGGCGAACTCCTGGCCGGTGAGCAGCGACATCAGCGTCGTCTTGCCCGCGCCGTTGCGGCCGAGGAGGCCGTGGATGCGGTTCTCCTCCAGCGCGAAGCCGATGCCGTCGACGGCGCGCATGCGTCCGTAGTGCTTGGTGAGGTCGTGGACCTCGATGACCGCGCTCATCGCGATCCCCCTTCTGTGATCATGTCGGCGAGCTGCTCGGTGCTGAGGCCGAGCTTGGCGGCCTCGGCGAGCAGCGGAGTGACGAACTGGTCGCGGAACTGCGTGCGGCGCTTCTCGACCAGTCGGTCGCGCGCCCCCTCGGCGACGAACATGCCGATCCCCCTCTTCTTGTAGAGCACCCCGTCGTCGACGAGCAGGTTCACGCCCTTGCCGGCGGTGGCCGGATTGATGCGGTGGAACGCGGCGAACTCGTTGGTCGACGGGACCTGCGACTCCTCCGGCAGGGCGCCGTCGATGATGTCGTTCTCGATCTGCTCGGCGATCTGCAGGAAGAGCGGGCGGGAGTCGTCCACGCGGGCTCCTTCGGTGCTGGGTTAAGTGGTTAGTTGGTGTTGTAACTAACCATGGAGGCGGGAGGCCTTCGTGTCAAGAGGGGTGTGCCGCGCAGTCGCCGCGACGAGGGCCGTGGCGTGCTTCGCTGGCGTTGTGGTGGGGCCCTGTCGTCGCTTCGCGGGGGGCCGGGCACGGCGGGTACACTGGCTCGGCCAGCCTCTGTAGCTCAATGGAAGAGCGACTCCGTCCTAAGGAGCAGGTTGGGGGTTCGAGTCCCTCCAGGGGCACCATAACGATTATGGTTATCATTAGCATGCATATCGTAACAGAGGCCGTTCGCACCAGCGAGCGGCCTTTTGTTGCGGTCGGTACATAGGTAAAACTGCACACTTAACACGCGACCAATTCCACCCCTGTCAGCCATGATGAATTGTGCGGCCCAGGGTGCGTTCCGGTACAAATACTTTGCGTACATCACGAATCAGTGACCTCTGTTAAGTTATCCACAGGTGTACCGGTGTCATAAATATCGCTCATATTATGGCATAATCAATGCATTAAGCGGGAGATGAGTTACATGCAAATCAGCAAGGTGCAAATCAAGAATTATCGTAGCCTCAAAGATGTCTCAATCGACTTCGATGATTATATTGCGCTTGTTGGTGCAAACGGGTCAGGCAAGTCCTCCGTGCTGTACGCGCTTGATTGGTTCTTTAATGGCGGGGGCATCTCGGCGTCGGACGTTTGCGGGTATATCGACGGACAGACATCACCGGAGGAGTGCTTCGTTGAAGTATCGGTTACATTTACCGGTCTAACGGATGCCGATCGCAAGCGCTTAAAGGAATACGGTCGGGGAGAGTCGGCCACCTTCAGGCGAACTTGGCGAGCTGGGGAAAAAGAGAAAATTGTAGGTAACGCGATGCAGGGGCCTGGGTTTGCAGAAGTTCGTGGAATGACGAAGGTGACGGAGCTGCGCCCTGCTTATGCAAAGTTGCGTGAGAGCTTGGATGAACTAGCGGATCTTGGCTCTTCTCCGACAAAAGTGCAGATTACTGAGGAGCTTGCGCGCTGGGAATCAGATCCCGGAAACAGTAATCAGCTTGAAGCGGTGGCTGATGACGACGCAAATCATATGTTTGGAATCAATGGCGCAAATGTGATGCGTGAATGCGTTCGTCTCGTACTTGTTCCCGCTGCGACCAATATCTCGTCCGACGTGGGCTCAGCCGGCAAGGGATCAACGCTGAATGAGTTGATTGGTGCCTTGATGGCTGAGGCTGGAGCACGCGCGCAAGCAGAATGGTTTGTGGAGAATGAGGTTGCCATTGAAGAGCTGAAGCAAAAAATTACCTCCAGCGTTGAAGGTTCAACCCGAACCCAGGCGGAACGGGTCAACGAGCGTCTAAATGCTCTTATACCTAATGCGAAGATCGATCTGACTCCAAGGGTGCCAGACTGGACGCCAAAGTCGGAGGCGGTTGTTAGTACAGACGTAACTATTGATGGCGTGACCAACGATATCGGACGACAAGGTCATGGCGTACAGAGAGCCGTAATGATCTCGATGTTCCAAGCGCTTGTTCCAGATGACGCGTTAACTCGGAAGAATCATGAGCCACTTGAGGGAGAGGACGAAGCGGCTACTGCTGAACGCTTATTAAAGGAACTCGCGAACTTGCCGGTTTTGGTCGTCTGCATAGAAGAGCCTGAGATCTACCAACACCCAATTCGCGCACGGGCGTT
The DNA here is from genome assembly GCF_002932775.1 of Rathayibacter sp. AY1B8. Lineage (NCBI taxonomy): Bacteria > Bacillati > Actinomycetota > Actinomycetes > Micrococcales > Microbacteriaceae > Rathayibacter > Rathayibacter sp. AY1B8. Next base: position 30,759 of record NZ_PSWJ01000008.1, read on the forward strand.
CGCCCGCACCTTAACTGAGCTAAGCAAGCAGGCCAACGTTCAAGTAATTGTCGCAACTCACAGTCCGTACTTCGTGCGCCCTGACTACTTTGAATCACTCCGGCGCTTCACGATGTCTGCGGGGATTAGCGCGGTTGCAAGTACGAGCGCAGTAGCAATTGCCACGGCGACAGGCATTGCGTCTTCAAAGATTAGTAAGGTTGTTGAAAAGCGAGTGCCTACTGAATTCTCAGAGGGTTTTTTTGCAGATGCCGTTGCTTTGGTGGAAGGTGAAACGGACCGCGCGGTTCTTGAAGCGATTTGTGCACGTCTCGGCTTAGATCTAGATGCTCGAGGTCTCTCTGTCCTGGAAGTCTCAAGTAAGGAAGCAATCCGGATTCCTCGGGAGATTCTGACGGCTTTGGGCATCCCGGTATTTGTAGTAGCTGACGGAGACTTCGAGGGTGCAGCGCGCAAACACTCGACCGATGCTGTGAAGGAGGCAGGCGCGCACGCATCTCACAAGAAATCTACGGAAGACATAGTCGCTTGGTTGCCTAGCGCTACTGCCCGAGCGGGAGCGACCCCTCACGTATTTGGTGCTCAAACAACTGTCTCGGATAAGTACATTTTCTGGCACGATGATCTGGAGGGTGAGCTCGCTGCTTGGCCTTCGTTTGTCACTGAGCTCACCGCAAATGGCGGAGATGTGGTTTCACGCTCAAAAAAGGATCTTTATGCTTATCGCAATGCAGTTCTTGATGCAGATTTGGCAGACTTGCCTCAACTGTTGAAAGACGCTGCCACCGCGCTGGCCGAGTTCAAGTAGGTGCCGCGAGTTGATTCAGCTGAGCACTTCCGCCGCCACCAGTTCCTCCGTCTGGTCTTCCAAGACCAAAGCCTGCAGATCTTCTTCGCCCTGCTCGACCTCACGAAGCAGTTCGATATCCATGAGTACTACGCCACGGACCGTGACTACGGCGAGCAGGAGTTCCTCGAGCATCGCAAGGAACTCGACGTGAAGCATCCCTCGATGCGAAACGAAGTAGGTAAGAGCTTCAAGCTGATCGAGGGTGCCTTCATCACAGCCTCCCGCGCCCACGGCGTCACGGACGAGCAACGCGAGGAGATCGTTCGCCGACACCGAAGCCCGCCGCCGGCCTACGCCTCCGTCTCGGAAGCGAAGCAGCACGACTCGAAGCGCGGCGGGGGAGCGTCGAGCAACGTGACGATCGTGCCTATCGCGCAGCGCATCGACAAGAAGAAGCTCGTCCGCGCGATTCTCGCCCTTGTGCGCTGGCAGATGGAGAATCCGGACTACGTGCGGGACAACAGCAAGGCGGCCGTTGTCTCTACTCCGATTCTTGAGCCGTCCCAAATGCGTAAGGATACAAAAGGCGAATCATCGAAGGCTGCTTGAGTAAATGCATGTATATGTGCGTTTAGCCACTTATGCTTGCAATAGAGCTTATCGCCGGGTATAACAATGTTTAGTGGCCGCGCGTTTTCCGGTGTGGAAGTTTGTGCTCTCTCGAGCCCAGTCTCCTGCACCGTTCCTGGTGAGCAGGACAGGTACGCCTGTTGAGAACGAATGAAGGTGAAGCACAGTGTCAACATTGATCACGATCGATCTGCAAGTGTGGACCACGACGTCAGATCGGCTCGCCGAGGTCTCGCAGTTTCTGCGGGAAGGTGAAGGTCGCGTCGTCCGGGATGCGTACACGAAGTACCTCAAGGAGGAACTTCCTGTCAACCGCGATGCGCTGACTGCGCTCAACTCGCTGGACTACGCCGAGTGGGACGACAAGACGCTCGGTGGTGAGGCGCCTCGGGGTGTGGGTAAGGGATTCAGCCAGATGATGGTGGCTGAGCTCTCCTTCCAGATGGAAGTGCACCACTACCGGCAGTTCCAGCTCCTGGCCATGGTCAGGAGGGTGCAGTCCTCGCCGGAGAAGCTGCTGTTCAAAGCGATCAACCGTCACCTCGACGACTGCATGGAGGCGAGGTCGCTCGGATCACGCTCTGTCGTGAACGTTCCCATGAGCCCGTAGCCCGGGATGAGAAGACCCGCCAGCCCTATGCTGCCGATGTGTCACTTGTCGGCGGTAGCGGGCTCTTCTCATGCCCATCGACTTGCTGCAGCCGCTTCTTCATCGTCTTCGGATCGACGCCGTACAGCGCGCCGAGCTGATTCAATGACCAACCCCGCGTCTTCAGCGACGCCGCATCCTCCAGCTGACGATCGGTCAGCACGACCTGACGCACCGGAACGAGCTGCTGAGGCTCCGAGCACCACTCTTTCGAGTGGTGCTCTTTTCGTGTGCTGCGAGCTGAACGGCGGTTGAGACGGTCGTGGCGAAGGGTTCGTTCAACTCGACGGTGATGGTCTCGTTCGCGTGAACGAGAACACGCGCCAGGAAGACCTGATTGACGAGCTTCTTCACGTGGTCGGGTGCCCCGCCGTAAGCGCTGGCACACTCCGCGGTCGACGCACGCCGGGCGAACGGCCCTGATAGTGGCTGGTCCTGCGCGCGGCAGCTTCGGTGCCCCGGGCCGCTGGCCCTTGCTGCCGCCCGTGTCGGGAAGCAGGGCCTGCGCTAGCGTCGCTCCATGACCACACGTGAGTTGCGCGACGAACTCGCCGCGTTCGTCGCCGAGCGGGAGTGGGCGCAGTTCCACTCGGAGGAGAACCTGGCGAAGAGCATCGCCATCGAGGCGGGGGAACTACTCGAATGCTTCCAGTGGGGCCCCGACGCCGACCGGGATGCCGTCCGATCCGAGCTGGCGGACGTCCTCACCTATTGCCTGCTGCTCGCGGACAGGATCGGCGCCGACCCCGAGGACCTGGTGCGGTCGAAGCTCGTGCGGACGCGCGAGAAGTACCCGGTGGACAAGGCTCGGGGAAGCAGCGCCCGGTATGACGCCCTCTGACATCGAGCGGATCGTCTTCGACGGGCCGTCCGTCAAGGTCTGGGCGATGACGGACGACCGCCGCTCGAACTGGCCGGTCGTCTACGTCCTGGACGAGAGCAAGCGCCGCGCGAGGCGTCTTCCGCGGGTTTACGTCGGAGAGACGAGGAGCGCGGCGAGCCGGCTGCGGCAGCACCTGGGCTCGATCGACAAGGTCGACCTCCAGACGGCGCGCGTGATCGTCGATCCGAGGTTCAACAAGTCGGTCTGCCTCGATCTCGAGTCCTTCCTGATCAAGCTGCTCTTCGCGGAAGGTCGATTCGCCGTCCTCAATCGCAATGAGGGAATCGTCGACTCCGACTACTACGACCGGGCGGCCTACCAGGACCGTTTCGCCGAGATCTTCGAGCAGCTGCGCCTGGAAGGCCTGTTCACTCGGAGCATCGCCGAGATCGAGAACAGCGACCTGTTCAAACTTTCACCCTTCAAGACGCTCACCTCCGAGCAGGCGGCGGCGGTCGTCGGAATCGTTGACGCGCTCGTCGAGGACCTCGGGAAGCAGACGCGGTCCACGTCGATCGTTCAGGGGGAGCCGGGGACGGGCAAGACGATCGTCGCCGTCTACCTCCTCAAGCTCCTCGCGGACGTCCGGCTGTTCGCGGAGAGGATCGACAGAGCCGAGGAGGCTCCCGGCGAGGACCGGCTGGACGACCTCGTCGAGGGCGACTCCGTCTTCTCGGACTTCTTCTTCGCCGACACCCGCGAACTGCTGCGCGGGCTGCGCATTGGGATCGTCGTGCCGCAGCAGTCTCTGCGCTCCTCGATCAAGAAGGTCTTCGCCAAGACCACAGGGCTCGACGAGAAGATGGTGCTCACTCCCTTCCAGGTCGGTGAGGACCCGGGACGCTGGGACCTCCTCGTCGTCGACGAGTCGCACCGCCTCAATCAGCGGGCCAACCAGCCGTCGGGCTCCCTCAACAAGAAGTTCACGGACATCACCACTGCGCTGTTCGGCTCCGACGATCACGCCCGGACTCAGCTCGACTGGATCCGCGCGAAGAGCGATCACCAGATCCTCCTTCTCGACGCGGCGCAGTCGGTCCGACCGGCAGACCTTCCGCGGCCCGCGATCGACGCGTTGATCCGATCCGCTCAGGAGGACGGCCGCCTGCACCGTCTGACCTCGCAGATGCGGGTGCGCGCCGGAACGGACTACGTCGGCTGGGTGCGCGCCGTCCTCGATCCGACGGCAGCAGACCTCCCCCGGCGACCGGACCTCGGGGAGTACGACCTCCGCTTCTACGACGACTTCGGAGCCCTGCGGCGCGACCTGCGGCAGCGGGAGGAGGAGAGCGGTCTGGCGCGGCTGGTCGCCGGCTACGCGTGGAGCTGGACGTCGCGGAAGGATCCGTCAGCCGCCGACATCGAGATCCAGGGAGAGCGGCTCCGCTGGAACAGCACGCAGGTCGACTGGATCGCGTCGCCCGGCTCCGCCGACGAGATGGGCTCGATCCACACCGTGCAGGGGTACGACCTGAACTACGCGGGAGTTGTCATCGGCCCGGACCTGAGGTGGGACAGCGAGAAGGGCCGGCTGAGGGTCTCCCGCTCGGATTACCACGACAAGAAGGGCAAGGAGAACAACCCGGGACGGATGGGCCGCGACTACACCGACGACGAGCTCCTGCAGTACATCGTCAACATCTACGCGGTGCTCCTGACCCGCGGGATGCTCGGCACGTACGTGTACGTCTGCGACGACGCCCTCCGGGAAAGACTCCGGACGGCCTTCGGCCCAGCGCTCACGGCCTTCTGAGGGCGTCTCGCGGGCCTTCGCTCAGGCGGCGCCGCCATGATCGAGGCTGGTACTCGACGGAAGGTTCTCTGTGAGCATGTTCAAGCGCGTTCTCGGCATGGCGTCGAAGGCGCTCGATTCGAAGAGCGGCCCGGGGTCGTCCTCGAGCGGGACGACCGATTGGCGCGATCTCGTGCGCACCGCCGCCGACAAGGTGACGGGCGACTCGCGGAGCGGGCAGGTCCAGCCGCCTCAGCAGTACGGCTCGCCGCAGCGACCCTCCGCGCGACCGCAGGACGCCCGGCCCGGGCAGCAGCCGGTGGTCACGCAGGAGGACCGCGCGGCGATCGCGCGCTACGACTACCTCCTCCGGACCGCCGACCCGGAGCAGCTCGAGCAGGTGCACCGCGACGCGTTCACGAAGCTGTCGCCGGCTCAGCGAGCCCAGGTCGAGGCGCGGCTCCGCGACGAGCTGCCCGCGAACGAGCAGCCGCGGTCCTCCGCCCCGGACGACCTCGCGCGAGCGGCGACGCGTGGCGAGGCGAACGCCCCGGGGTTCCTCAAGAAGATGTTCTCGAAGCCGGGCACCCGCGGTGCCCTCGCGGGTGCTGGCGTCGGAGCGGCGGCGGGCGTCGGGCTCGGCGCGGCGGGCGGACTGCTCGCGGCGGTCGCGGGCGGCGCCGTGATCAGCAGCGTCGCCGGTCCGCTGCTCGCGCAGGCGTCCGGCCTCGGCGTGGACTTCGAGAACCTCGCCGGCGGGTTCGGCGACCTGGGCGACTTCGGCGACATCACGGGCGGCGCGGGAGAGTTCGTCTCCGGTGCGGGTGAGCACGTGTCCGGGCTGGGGGAGCAGGTGTCGGAGTTCGGCTCCGACTTCCAGCTGCCGGGGCTCGGCGACCTCGGGAACCTCTTCGACCGCTAGACGGACGGGACCGGACCGCGCCGGCGGAGGAGCGGCGACGCGATCGCGATCGCCGCGCCGACGACGAGCAGCACGGCCCCCACGATCGCGACGGCGGTCGTAGACCAGTCGGGGAGGTCGACCACCGTCCTGCCGTCGAGCAGCGTCCATTCGCACGCCGCGCCCAGCGGCCACCACGACCAGAAGCCGCGGACCAGCTCGCCGGCCTCGGGCGGGACGCCGCCCAGGCTGACGCTGCAGACGTCGTCGAAGCCCTGACGGTCGATGTTCGCGTACTGCAGCGGCACGAGCGCGAGGGCCGCGAGTCCGGCGACGGCGAGGACTAGGCCGGCGAGCAGGGCGAGACGCGCGGCGGTCAGGCGCTTCCTCGCCGGCGTCGAGGCGGGGGCGGGCGGCGTCTCGGTCATCGTCCGATGGTGGCACGCGTTCGTGGGGAGCAGGCGTGTGCCCGGGATCGGCGCCGAACAGCGCGGAGGCACGGGGCGGATGCGTCGGAGCCGCTCCTCGACCGCAGGCGCCACGGACGTCGGCCGGCACAGCGGCGACGGGGAGCCCTCGGCGTCGTACCCTCGACTGCATGGGGTTCGTCTTCTCGCTGGTGATCATCGTCCTGACCGTGCTCGCGCTGGTCGACGTCGTACGGCAGCCGGACAACGTCATCAAGAACCTGCCCAAGATCGTGTGGATCCTGCTGATCTTCTTCCTCCCGCTCATCGGCGTCTCGCTGTGGTTCCTGCTCGGGCACGACTGGAAGCGCGGCGACGGCGGATCCTTCGTGCCGGGCGGCCGAGTGCCCCGCCGCCGGAAGCAGGCGCCGCCGCCGATGGTGGTGCGGCCCGCTCCGAAGAGCACCGAGGAGCAGCTCGCCGAACTCGAGCGCGAGGAGGCGCACTACGCGCGGCTCGCGGAGGAGCAGCGTCGCCGCCGCGAGGGGGAGCGGCCGCTCGACGCGTGAGCGGCCGCTCCGGAGGCCGCTACTTCGAGAAGTTCGACGCCGTCCACTGGATCGAGGCGATCTTCGCCTGACCCGCGACGCTCGGGTGGAAGTAGTCGGTGGTCCCGATCAGGCCCTTGGTGACGGGGGTCGCGGTGAGCGCTCCTCCGTCCCAGTCGCAGAGCTGACCGGCGGCGCTGCACGCCGTCTGCAGCGCGGTGTTGTACTGCGTCGTCCGCGTCTTCGCGGCAGCGGCGGAGGCGGCCGCGGCGGTGCTGCTGAGCCTGCGGCCGGTGGAGCTGACGCCGCGCGTGGTCCGGCAGAGGTCGCCGCCCGCCCAGACGAGCGCGCCGACTCCGGTCTTGACGACCGACCACTCGGAGGCCACGTTCGGCATCGATGCGGGCGGAGGGCCACGTGGTGCGGATCTTCGTGATCGCGGCGGAGGCTCCGGTGCGGAACGTGCTCGCCGGGGTCATCGTGTAGCCGTCGGAGGCGACGCGGTTGTCGGGCGAGCAGAGGTCGTTGCCGCCGATGAGCAGGGTGACGACGTCCGGCCGCACGCCGGCGGCGACCGCGGCGTCGATCCGCGAGGGGACCTGCGCGACGACGTCGCCGGTGGTGGCGAAGTTCGCGGTCGTGACGGTGGTGCCGGGGAGCGCGGTCCGCAAGCGGGAGGCGAAGGAGTTCACGGAGGAGCTGGTGCCGGTGGACCAGTTGTTGCGGGGGCAGTCCGCGAAGGAGCCGCAGGTCCCGTAGGCCTGGGTGATGGAGTCGCCGAGGCTCAGCACCGAGAGGGTGGCGGGAGTGGCGGCGGCGGCGGCCTGCGCCGGGAGCAGCGCGGCGGCGAGGGCGAGCGCGGCTCCGACGGCGAGGGCGCGGACGCGGCGGCTCGGGGTCGGCGGGCGGGAGAGGGAGAGGCTCATGGGGGACCGTTCTCGAGGGGGAGGACGGTGGGGGAGCCGTCGGTGCTGACGCTAGGGGAGCGGCGCCCCGGATGACCCCGAACGGGTGACCCCAGAACGGGCCGGATGTGCGCGACGGCAGCGGATCCGGTCGTCCGGCGGGCGGAACCGTCTGGAAGGCGAGCGTCCTCTCAGCCGCCTGCCACCGGCACGATCCGCAGCCGGCTCATCGCCCAGACCAGCGCCCCCGACGCGAGGAACGCGACCGCGATCCCGACGACGAACACCGACACCTGCCCGTACCCGGTCGCGGGATCCAGGAACGGATAGGGCACCCAGCCGTCCGTCGCTCCGCGGATCAGCACCACGACGAGCCAGACGATCGGGTAGACCACGACCAGCCATATCCTGCGCCACGGCAGCGGAGGGCGATCCGCGAGCAGCAGCCAGTCGAGCAGTCCGTAGACGGGGAACAGCACGTGCATGACGGTGTTGGCCCACGGCAGCGCCACTCCGCCCGCCACATCGGTGAGGAGGGTGTTGTACACGAGGCCGACGACGATGATGTACCCGGTGAAGGCACCCCGCACCAGTAGGAGCCCGCTGGGCGCGGGACGGCGGCGGAGCGCGAGCACGGCGGTGGCTCCGAGCACGACGGCCAGCACGATGTTGCTCTGGATGGTGAAGAAGCCGAAGAAGTTGAACGGGTTCAGCGGCGTCCGAGAGGCGGTGTCGACGGCCGTCGCGATCACGGCCACCAGAACGGCGGCGGCCACGAGGAGGCGGAGGAGCGCGACCGGCACGCGGGCCGACTCCGCCCGGGAGGAGGGAGCGGGCGGCGTCATCGCTCGAGCGTAGCGCCGGAGCGCCTACCCTGTCCCCGTGCTCACGATCGGTGTCGACCTCGCTGCGGAGCCGGTGCGCACCGCTCTCGCCGCCCTCGAGTTCTCCGGCGGCCGGGCCGTCGTCCGCTCGCTCGCCCTCGGCGCCGAGGACGCGACGATCGTCGATGCGTCACGGGACGCGGCGGTCATCGGGATCGACTGCGCGTTCGGCTGGCCGGTGGAGTTCGCGGCGTTCGTCTCCGCGCACACGCGACGGGAGGTCTCGCCGCGGACGCTCGCGGGACGCGACTGGCGCCGCCGCCTCGCGTACCGCGAGACGGACCGGGTGGCGCGCGAGGTCACCGGCCGCTGGCCGCTCAGCGTCTCGACCGACCGGCTCGGGATGACCGCGATGCGCTGCGCGGAGCTGCTCGACGCCTTCGCCGCGAGCGGGGAGGACGTCGACCGCTCCGGGCGCGGACGGCTCGTCGAGGCGTACCCGGCGGCGGCGCTGCGGCTCTGGGGAGTGGACACCACGGGGTACAAGTCGCGACCGGAGGCCGTGGCGCTCGCCGCGGAGTCGCTGCGACGGGCCGCACCCTGGCTCGATGTGCCGGCGCCCGCGCTCGCGCTGATGAGCCGCTCCGACGACGCGTTCGACGCCATCGTCGCCGCTCTCAACGCCCGTGCCCACGCTCTGGGCGCGACCCTGCCTGTTCCTCCTGAGCTGCAGGAGGCGGCGGAGGCCGAGGGGTGGATCGCGGTCCCGACCGGATCGCTCGCGGAGCTCGCGGGCTGATCCGGCCGTCTCGACCGGTGTTCGCTCAGGCCGGGATCTTGGCCCCCAGCAGGCCGGCGGCGACCTCGGCGGCCCGCTCGGCCTCCTCGACGGTCGAGAAGGGTCCGGTGGGGACGAGGGAGGGCGCGGTGGTCAGTCGGGCGTCGATCTCGAGTCGGAACCGGGGCAGCTCCGCCCCGGGAACGACGACGATCCTGACTCCGTTCCGGCTCCATCGCGCGGGTTGGATAGAAGAAATCTGTGTCATGGTGCTCTCCGCTTTCGCGATCATCCGCACGGGTGGCTGACGCCTCGACCGTGCACGCTTCACGCTACGTCCGGTGCCCGTCTCTCCGAACGGGCTTGACCTCTCAGGCTCGTCGGGCGTAGCGCGTCACTGCAGTCGGTCGAGGGTGTCGCTGATCCGCCGCAGGCACTCGATGAGGACCGACATCTGCGCGGCGTCCAGGTCGGCGAGCACCTCGCCCTCGGCAGCGACGAGATTGCGCATCGCCTCGTCGACCCGCTTCGTGCCCCGCGGGGTGAGCGAGACGATCTTGCTGCGGGAGTCGGCGGCGTTCTGCTCGCGGACCACGAGCCCGCGGGCCCCGAGGCGGTCGACGCGGCTGGCGAGGTTGCCGCTGGACAGCGCGAGGTGCGTGGCCAGGGCCGAGGGCGTCATCCCGCCCTCCCCGCGCTGCCGCAGCAGCGAGAGGAGCTCGAACTCCCACGGGGCGAGATCGCTGACGGCGAAGGACTGCCGCCGCACCTCCTGCACGCGCGGGCTGAGCCGGCGGAGGCGGGAGACGACGTCCAGAGGCGCGAAATCGAGGTCGGGCAGGGCCCCGGCCCACGCGTCGATCACCAGATCGACATCGTCGTCTTCGCGCATGCCCCGATTATCCCCGCACGGCGCGGGCGCCGACGACGGGTGGTCCGGGGAGGCCGGCGGGCCTAGCCTGTGCGGACGACGGGCGGGCCGGTCAGGCGCGGGCGGCCCGGACGTAGGCGACGATCGCGTTGGCGTGGCCGTGGCCCAGGCCGTGCTCGGTCTTCAGCCAGGTGACGACCTGCATGTGCGGCTCGGAGCGCAGACGCTCGTCGGCGAGGTCGAGCCAGTCCTGGACGGGACGGCCGTAGGTCTTCTCGATGCTCGGGAAGTACGAGGCCGGTCCCTTCGGCTTCGCACCGTCGGCGGGCGGTTCGGGAGCGAGCACGCGGTCGGTCATGCGGTCACGATAGCGAGCCGCGGTCAGGTCGTGTAGGCCGAGGGGTCGAACCGGCCGAGCTCCTCGCGGAAGGCGAAGGCGAAGTCGGGCCAGAGCAGCGTGAGTCGCCGGTTGTCGTCCAGGTACCAGCTCTCGCAGCCGCCGTTGGTCCAGACGGTGTCGGCGCTGAGGGCGTCGAGGCGGGCGACGGAGGCGGCCTCGGCCTCGGCGGTGACCTCGAGCCGGTCGGCGCCGGAGACCGCGAGGTGGTCGAGCGCGGCGAGCACGTAGGCGATCTGCGTCTCGATCATGTGCACCGCGGAGTTGTGGCCGAGGCTCGCGTTGGGGCCGTTGACGACGAAGAGGCTCGGGAACCCGTGGACCGCGGTCGACTCGTAGGCGACCATGCCGTCGGCCCAGCGGTCGGCGAGGAGGACGCCGCCGCGGCCGCGGATGCGCCGGGCGAAGGGCGGCCGCGTGGAGTGGAAGCCGGTCGCGAAGACGAGCACGTCGACCCTGTGCGGGACGCCGTCGTCGCCGAGCGCGGCGCCCTCCTCGATGCGCCGGAGCGGACCGGGGACGACGCGGACGTGCGGCTGCGCGAGAGCGGGGTAGTAGTCGTCCGAGAGGAGCACGCGCTTGCAGCCGATCTCGTAGTCCGGAGTCAGCACGGCGCGGAGCGCGGGATCGATGATCTGCGCCTCGAGGTGGCCGAGCGCCTCCGCCCGCAGCCGATCGATGGCCTCGGGCACGGCGACGCGGCCGGCGAAGCCGAGCTCGGCGCGCCAGAACAGCTCCTCGCGGAGCCTCGCGAGGGCCCCGGGCGCGCGGGAGAGGGTTCGGCGCTCCTCCGGCGGGTACGGGCGGTTCCGGCGGGGGACGACGTACGGGGCCGAGCGCTGGAAGAGCACCACCTCGGCGGCGCGCTCGGCGAGGTGCGGCACGATCTGCACGGCGGAGGCTCCCGAGCCGACGATGCCGACGCGCTTCCCGTTGAGGTCGACGTCGTCCCTCCAGCGGGCGGAATGGAAGGCGGGACCCGCGAACGAATCCAGGCCCGGGACGGCCGGGAGGCGGGGCTCGGAGAGGCGCCCCGCGCAGACGAGGAGGACCGCGGCGGAGTAGTCGCCCCGGGAGGTGCGCACCCGCCAGCGGTGCGCCTCCTCGTCGAAGACCGCCTCGAGCACCTCGGTCCCCAGCCGGAGCCGGGGCGCCAGGCCCTCCTTCTCGACGACGCGCTCGAGGTAGGACTGGATCTCGGCCCCGGGGGCGTAGAACGCCGACCAGTCGGCCTCGGGGGCGAAGGAGTAGGAGTAGAGGTGCGAGGGGATGTCGCAGGAGACTCCGGGGTAGACGTTGTCCCGCCAGGTCCCGCCGATCCGCTCGGCGCGCTCCAGCACGACGAACGAGGTCCCGCCGCGGCGCTCCAGGCGGACCGCGGCTCCGAGCCCGGCGAACCCGGCGCCGATCACGACGACGTCGACGTCCATCAGACCGTCGTCCTCGCCAGGACGCTGCCCGCCGGGTCGCGGTGCGGATCGGCGAGGAAGTGCTCGAGGACGGCGAGGAGCTCGGCGGGCCGCTCGGCGAGCACGGCGTGACCGGAGTCGAGGACGGCGTAGCGGGCGTCGTCGATGGCGCCGAGCAGGGCCTCGGCGCCCTCGACGCCGGCGACGGCGTCGGCGGAGCAGCCGACCACGAGGGCGGGAACCCGGCAGTCCGAGGCGGCCGCAGCGACGTCGGCCCGGGCGGAGGCGGCGAGCATCCTGGCGACGTCGGCGCCCCACGGGGAGGAGGCGGTGGCCGAGCGGACGGCGAGGAGCCGAGCGGCCTCCTCCTGCGCGTCGGGCGGGAGCATCGGCCAGAGGCGCGCCGCGCGGAGGAGGCGCTCCGTCGGCCGCAGCCATCCGGCCACGAGGGCGAGGGCGCGCACCCGCCGATCGCCCGCGGCGAGGGCCACGGCGGCTCCGAGCGAGTGGCCGATCAGGACGGCCTCGTCGGCGCCGAGCGCGTCCAGGGAGGCGCGGACCGCGGCGGGTCCGTCGAGCCAGGGGTCGCCGAGATCGGCGAGCTCGAGCGCGGCGACGCGGTGGCGCCGCGCCAGCATCGGCAGCAGCAGCCCGGTGTCGCTCCGCGCGCCCCGGCCGACGCCGGTCAGCATCAGGACCGCGCGCGGGCTCCCGGCGCCCGCGGTCAGCAGCCGCACGGTGGCGCTGTCCGACTCGATCCGCTCCTCCCGGACCAGCTCGGCCTGGCGCCGCAGGTACTCGGAGCGGGTCATGACGCCCGGCGGGTCCCGCGGACCGGGAGGCGCATCCGCTGAGGACCCGCCGCTGCGACGGGCTCCGCCCGCAGCGCCCTCTCCGGCGCGACCACGCCGTACGTCGTGGTGCGCTGGCGCCAGCCGCGGCCGATCTCGCCGCTCAGCCGGGCGACGGTCGCGATGTCGAGCGAGCGGTAGGCCTCCGCTCCGGCCTCGGGCCGCAGGGCGCCGTCGAGCAGCAGGCCGCCGAGGTCGTCCGCCCCGCCGCGCAGGAGGACCTGCGCCGCGTGCAGTCCGAGCTTGGTCCAGGCGGTCTGCACGTGGGCGATCCGGCCGTGGAGGACGAGCCGTGCGACGGCGTGCACGGCGCGGGTCTCGCGGAGGGTCGGCCCGCCCCGGCTCGCGCGCACCACGGCCGGAGGCGCCTCCGCCGGGACGAAGGGCATCGCGATGAACTCGGTGAAGCCGCCGGTCTCGTCCTGGATCGCCGCGAGCGTGCGCAGGTGTGCGAGCTGCTGCTCGGGGGTCTCGACGTGTCCGTAGACCATGGTCGAGGTGGAGCGGAGGCCGCTGCGGTGCGCGGCCGTGATCGCCTCCCGCCACTCGGCCACGGTCGGGTCCGTCCCCTCGCTCAGGACGGCGCGGACGTCGTCGTCGAGTATGCGGGCGGCGGTCCCCGGGACGGAGTCCACGCCGGCCTCGCGCAGAGCGTCGAGCATCGCGGGCAGGGTTCGGCCCGTGCGCCGGGCGACCTCGAGGATCTCGCCGGGCCGGTAGGCGTGCAGGTGCAGCGAGGCCTGCCGCTGCTTCAGCGTGCGGACGATCAGCAGCAGATCGTCGCCCGGGTGCTCCGGTCCGATCGCGCCCTGGAGGCAGAGCTCGGTGGCGCCGAGCGCGACCGCCTCGTCGGCGAGCTCCTCCAGCCGCTCGACGGTCAGCCCGCCGTCTCCCCAGAGGGAGGTGTCGATGTTGCGGTTGACGACGACCGAGACCTCGTCGCCGGCGGCGTCGTGCCGCAGGTCGTCCGCCAGAGCGGAGAGGGCGTCGAGGTCGTCGCCGTCGGCTGCGAGCAGGGCGAGGTAGTCGGCGTCCTCGAGACCGGCGGGGTCCGTCTCCGCCCGGGCGAGCACGGCGCCGAGGGCGGGCGCGACCGGTCGGGGCAGGGCGTCGAGCGAGTCGCGGTAGGGCCGGGGGAGGACCGCTGCCGCCTCGTCGGCGAGCCAGGTCCCGCGGTCGGCGAGCGCCTCGACGTAGGGAGCGACGCGCGGATCGATCCAGGTGGCCGAGTCGCGGAGGTACTGCGGGTGGGCGGTCAGCCGCTCGTGCAGCCGGTAGCCGGCCGCCGCGGTGAGCCGCGCGAGGTCGTCGATGTTCGGCCAGGGGCGCTCCGGATTCACGTGATCCGCCGTGAGCGGGCTGACACCGCCCCAGTCGTCGACCCCGGCGCGCAGCAGCAGCCCGAGCTCCTGCTCGTCGGTGAGGTTCGGCGGCGCTTGGATCGTCGCCTCGGCGCCCAGCACGAGGCGCGCGACCGCGACGTTGGCCACGTACTCCTGCAGCTCGAGGTCGACCTCGTTCTGCATGGCCGTCCGCGGCTTCGCGCGGAAGTTCTGGACGATGCACTCCTGCACGTGGCCCCACCGCTCGTGGGACTCGCGGATCGCGAAGAGGGCGTCCGCCCGCTCCGCCGCGTTCTCGCCGATGCCCAGCAGCACGCCGGTGGTGAAGGGGATGCGGCTGCGGCCCGCGTCCTCGAGCACGCGCAGGCGCAGCGCCGGGTCCTTGTCCGGGGAGCCGTAGTGCACGCCGCCCTTCTCGGACCAGAGGCGCTCGGCGGTCGTCTCGAGCATCATGCCCATCGAGGGCGCGACCGGGCGGAGCCGCTGCAGCTCGGCCCACGACATCACGCCGGGGTTCAGGTGCGTGACCATGCCCGTCTCGCTCATGACCAGGACGGCCATCGCGCGCACGTACTCGAGCGTCGAGGCGTAGCCGTGCTCGGCGAGCCAGGCGCGGGCGACCGGCCACCGGTCCTCCGGGCGGTCGCCGAGCGTGAACAGGGCCTCCTTGCAGCCGAGCGCGGCACCGGCGCGGGCGACCTCGAGGATCTCCTCCGGCTCCATGAAGGTCGACTCGCGCTTGGCCGCGAGCCCGCCCGGTGTCTCCACGAAGACGCAGTAGTGGCACCGGTCGCGGCAGAGCTTGGTCAGCGGGACGAAGACCTTCCGCGAGTAGGTGACGACGCCGGGCCGTCCGCGGCGGGCGAGTCCGTCGTCGCGCAGGCGGCCGGCGGCCTCCAGCAGCAGGTCGAGGTCGTCGCCGCGCGCGCCGAGGAGCTCCTCGGCGGTCTCGCGCGTCAGCGCCTCGCCGCGGTCGAGCCGGGCGAGCAGGGTGGCCGTGGTCATGCGGGAGCGGCCCTTCCGAAGGGGGTCGTGGCGGAGGCGGAGGTCAGAGCGCGCGCAGCCGCGGCGCGAGGTCGCGCTCGAAGGCGTCGAAGAAGCGCTGCTGGTCGTCGCCCGGGGCGTGGAAGACCAGGTGGGTGAAGCCCGCGTCGACGTAGGGCTTGATCTGCGCGACCGTCTCCTCGGGGTCGGAGCCGACGATCCAGCGCTTCGCGACCTGCTCGATCGGCAGCTCGTCGGCGGCGCGCTCCATGTCGACCGGATCGGTCAGCGAGTGCTTCTGCTCCGGCGACAGCGAGAGCGGCGCCCAGAAGCGCGTGTTCTCGAGCGCGAGCGCCGGATCGGGATCGTAGGAGAGCTTGATCTCGATCATGCGGTCGATGGTCGAGGAGTCGCGATCGGCCGCCGCGGCGCCCTCCTCGACGGCGGGGAGCAGCTTCTCGGTGTAGAGCTCCATGCCCTTGCCCGACGTGCAGATGAAGCCGTCGCCCGCGCGGCCGGCGTACTTCGCGACGACGGGGCCGCCCGCCGCGATGTAGACCGGCACGCCGCTCTCGGGCTTGTCGTAGATCGACGCCTCGTGCGTGGAGTAGTACTCGCCGTCGAAGGTGACGCGGTCGCCCGCCCAGAGCGCGCGCATGAGCCGCACGGCCTCGCGCAGGCGGGCGAAGCGCTCCTTGAATTCGGGCCAGGTCTGCTCGCCCGCGCCCTGGTAGCCGGTGGCGACCTCGTTCAGCGCCTCGCCGGTGCCGACGCCGAGCATGATCCGCTCGGGGTAGAGCACGCCGAGCGTGCCGAACGCCTGGGCGATGACGGCGGGGTTGTAGCGGTAGTGCGGGGTCATCACGGAGGTGCCGAGGGTGATGGTGGAGGTGCGCTCACCGGCCGCGGCGAGCCAGGCGAGGGAGAACGGCGCGTGCCCGCCCGTGTGCCGCCACGGCTGGAAGTGGTCCGAGACGACCGCGGTCTCGAAGCCGTGCCGCTCGGCGCCGACCGCGAGCTCGACGAGCTCCCGGGCGCCGAACTGCTCCGCCGATGCCTTGTACCCGAGCGTGATCGTCATCTGCAGCCTTCGTGAGAGGTGGGACGGCCCCCGGAGCGGGAGCGGCCCCTCCATTCTGCGCCCGCCGCGGCGTCCGGCGGGACGGGTGGACGCACCCGGGGGAGGCGTGCCCCGATCCCGTGCTGGGGAGGAGCCTCAGGCCGGCGGACCGGCGATGTTCACCATCCAGCCGACGCCGTAGCGGTCGACCAGCATCCCGAAGCGGTCGCCCCAGGGTGAGGCGACCAGCGGCTCGACGACCGTGCCGCCCTCGGCCAGGCCGTCCCAGTAGCCGCTCAGCTCGGCGTCGTCGTCGCCGAAGAGCGCGATCGTGATGCGGGCGCCGCTCTCGGCCGGGCTCGAGGAGGGGGAGTCGGAGCCCATCAGGATCATCCCGCTCGGCGTGACGAGCTGGGCGTGCATGATCCGGTCCTGGTCGGCCGGATCCGCGCTCATCCCGAAGTCGCCGAAGCGGCTGGAGCTGAGCTCGCCGCCGAGGACGTCCCGGTAGAACTCCATCGCCTCCTGCGCGGAGCCGTCGAAGCCGATGTAGGGGCTCAGTGAAGTGGGCACGGCACACCTTTCCGTCGAGGTGCGCCCAGTATCTCCGCGTCCCGACGCGAGCACCAGGGGCGTCCTGCAGAAGGTCCGCCCCCGGTCCTCAGAGCTCGTCGCGGGTGGGCGGGTTCGCGCCGGAGCGGGAGGTCGTGATGCCGGCGACGTGCGCGGCGTGGCGGCCGATCGCGTGCAGGGCGGGGCCGTCGAGGAGCATCCCGTTCGCGGCGCCGAGGCCCTGGCGGAACGCCTCGTCGAGGATCGCGCCCATCGCGGAGTCGCCGGCGCCGATCGTGTCCGCCACCACGATCCGGGCGGCGGGCACGGTCACCCGCGTCATGGCCGAGGCCAGCAGCAGTCCCTCCGCGCCGCGGGTGACGACCGCGAGCTGCGACCCGAGGGAGAGCAGCCGGCTGAGGACCTCGTCGAGCTGCATCGTCGGGTAGAGCCACTCCGCGTCCTCGTCGCTGAGCTTCACGACCTCGCACGCGGCGGCGATCCGCTCGAAGCGCGCGAGCGCCTCGGCGTGCGCGCCGACCAGAGCCGGGCGGATGTTCGCGTCGACGCTCGCCGTCACTCCGGCGGGCAGTGCCTCGAGGAGCTCGAGCACGGCGGATCCGCCCGGCTCGAGGAAGATCGCGATGGAACCGGTGTGGACGTGGGAGGCGCCCTCCGGGTCCGCCGCCGGCGGGTTCCAGGAGAGGTCGAAGACGTAGCGGGCCGACCCGTCCGCGGCGAGGACCGCCCGAGCGGTGCTGGTGCGCTCCGAGTCGCCGTGCCGGACCTCCACGCCGGAGGCCTCGAGGTGGGCGCTGATGCGGCGGCCGCGCTCGTCGTCGGCGATGTCGGTGACGAGGGTCGCGGGCCGCCCGAGTCGGGCGAGCGTGAGGGCGACGTTGGCCGGGGAGCCGCCGACGTGCTCCGTGGCGCTGCCGTCGCGCTCGACGATGTCGATCAGCGCCTCGCCGATGACCAGGGTGCGGGAAGCCGGGCTGACGCGCTCGTCGGTGGAGGACATGCCGACATCATGCCGGGTGACGGGGTCGCCCCGCGACGCGCGGGGCCGACCGGCGCAAGCGGCTCGCGTCCCGACCGCGGTCTCAGCCCCGGTCGCGCAGGTCCGCCAGCACCGCGTCCACGCTCGTGATCTCGATCAGCGGCGCGTACAGGGACATGGCGTCGAGCGCGCGCTGATGGTCGGCCTCGGAGGCGCCCGCGCAGGCGTCCGCGGCGACCCTGACCCGCACTCCGGCGTCCGCGGCCGCCAGCGCCGTCGAGAGCACGCAGCAGTCGGTCGAGACGCCGGTGAGCACGAGCTCGCGGGAGTCGTCGAGCTCGGCCTCGAGCTCGGGCCCCCACTTGCCGAAGGTCGTCGCGGTGATCGTGCGGTGGCCCTCGAACCCGGCCACGAGCTCGTAGAGCCGGTCGCTCTCGGGGACGAGCGCGAACGGCCACTCGCGGTAGTAGGGGATCCACGCGCCGGCGGGCCGCTCCGGGGCGACGAAGCGGGTGGTCACGACCCGCTCGCCGAACGCCGGGAGGAGCCGGCGGGTCCCGTCGGCCGCGCGCTCGAACCCGCCGGATCCCCACGGCGACTCGGCGTCGGCGAAGACGTGCTGCAGGTCGATCGCGACGAGCAGGCTCACGCCGAGGCCTCCTGGCGGCGGACGGCCCCGCGCGAGAGGGCGAGCGTTCCCGCGAAGCCGATCACGAGCGCCACGAGGACGCCGAGGTTGGCGCCGGCCCAGTCGCCGTCGCGGCCGCCGAGCGGGCCGAGGAGGTAGCCCTCCCACTCGAACCCGGGGGAGTAGTTGACCACCAGGCCCCAGCCGACGACGGCGCCGATCAGCACGAGGGCCACGGGGACCGCCGAGACGCTGCCGTAGCGGCCGCGGGAGTCGTACAGGGCTTCCTGGTCGTAGTCGCGCCGGCGGAGGAGGAGGTCGGCGAGGAACACGCCGAGCCAGGCCGCGATCGGCACGCCGAGGGTGATCAGGAAGCCCTGGAACGGGCCGAGGAAGTCGCCCGCGACGAACACGACGTAGACCGCTCCGAGGACCATCAGCACGCCGTCGATCCCGGCGGCCACCGGCCGCGAGACCTTGAGCCCCGTGCTGAGCAGCGCCAGGCCCGAGGAGTAGATGTCCATCACGGCCCCGCCTATCAGGCCGAGCAGCGCGACGACGATGAAGGGGAGCAGGAACCAGGTCGGCAGGATCCCGGCGAGCGCTCCGATCGGGTCCGCGGCGATCGCGTCCGAGAGCTCCTGCGAGGAGCCGGCCAGCAGCAGGCCGACGACCACCAGCACGACGGGCGCGACCGCTCCGCCGATCGTCGTCCACGCGATCACTCCGCTCGTGCGGGCACCGCGGGGGAGGTAGCGGGAGTAGTCGGCCGCGGCGTTCACCCAGCCCAGCCCGAAGCCGGTCATCATGAACACGAGCCCGCCGATGACCGCGGCGGCCGAGCCCGCGGGCAGGGCGCCGACGGCGGCGAGGTCGATCCGGTCGAGGACGAGCACGACGTAGACCACGGTCAGCACGGCGGTCGCGACGGTGATCGCGAGCTGGAGCCGCATGATCAGGCGGAAGCCCGCGATCCCGGCGATCACGATGAGCGCGGCGACCACGATCAGCGCGACCACCTTGGTGAGCACGCCCCCGTCCCAGCCGAACTCCTCGAACACCGTCGCCGTCGCGAGCACCGCGAGGGAGGCCAGCACCGTCTCCCAGCCCACCGTGAGCAGCCAGGAGATCACCGAGATGAGGCGGTTGCCGTCGACCCCGAAGGCCGCCCGGCTGAGCACCATCGTGGGGGCGGAGCCGCGCTTGCCGGCGACGGCGACCAGACCGCAGAAGAGGAACGAGACGACGATCCCGATCACGCTGACGAGCGTCGCCTGCCCGAAGGAGAGGCCGAAGCCGAGGAGGAAGGAGCCGTAGCTCAGCCCGAGCACGGACACGTTCGCGGCGAACCACGGCCAGAACAGGTCGCGAGGGCGGCCGTGCCGCTCCGACTCCTGGATCGTGTCGAGGCCGTTGAGCTCGATGCCGCTTGCGGGGCGGGTGCTCGGACGATCGGGGGAGGTCATCGCGTCCTCGTTCTCACGGGTGCCGGCCCTGCGCCGGAGCTGTGACGAACCTACAGCGCCCCGCGCTCGAACAGCAGCCGGAGCGATTCGAGGTCGTCCGCGACCCGCGCGCAGTCCTCGTCCCAGTCGTCGAGGCTCATCCCGGGGCGCCGCCGCACGGTGAAGGCCACCTCGGCGCCGTCCCCGTTCACGAGCACCCGGAGCGGATTGTCCACCACCGTCCCGTCGGGGAGCGTGACCTCGTGGTCCGCGACGCCGAACGGGTTCTGCGGGGCGAAGCGCACCTCGACCCGGCCCATCGGCGAGTCGGCGAACCAGCGTCCGTCGACCTGCTCGAGCGCGGAGGAGGCGAGGCCCGCGGCCCACCGCGGGAGGTTCGCCGGGTCGGAGACGAAGGCGTACACCTCCGCGGCCGGAGCCTCGATCACGACGCCTACGGGGCGCGATTCGTACAGGGTCATCCGCTCGTCCTTCCTCTGCAGCCGGTCAGTGCTCGTCGCCGAAGCTGGCGACCAGCAGCGCGGCGAGCGCCGTCCGCTCCAGCATGCCCTCGATGCCGATCGCCTCGCTGCGCGCGTGCGCACCCTCGCCCGGGGCGCCGAGCCCGTCGAGGACCGGCAGGCCCAGCGCGGCGACGAGGTTGCCGTCGCTCGCCCCGCCGACCGCGATCTCGCGGAGGGGGACGTCGATCCGCTTCGCGACCCGCTCGGCCCTGCGGTAGAGCGCGGCGACGGAGGCGGTCCGCTCGAAGACGGGCCGCTCCCAGGAGCCGCGCACCTCCAGCCGGATGCGCGGGTCGGCGGCGGCGAGCGCGTCGAGCTCGGCCTCGACGCGGGCGGCCTCGGCGGATCCGCGGATCCGCGCCTCCAGCTCCAGGCGCACGCGGGCCGTCGTCACGTTGACCCGCGAGCCGCCGGAGACCACTCCGATGTTGACCGAGGTGCCCTCCTCCTCCCGCGCGATCGCCAGCACCCGCGGGATCAGCGAGCCGAGCTCGTGGATCGCGCTCGCCCCCTTCTCCGGCTCGACCCCGGCGTGCGCCTCGACCCCGACCACGTCGATCACGAAGCGCCCGATGCCCTTGCGCGCCGTCTTGACCGCGTCGCCGATCGCGCCCTCGAACACCAGGACCGCGTCGGCGCCCGCGCACTGCCGCTCCAGGAACGGGCGGGAGGCGGCGCTGCCGATCTCCTCGTCCCCGCTCATCACCAGGCGGACGGCCGGATGCGGGACGCCGGCGTGGCGGAGCGCGGCCACCAGCCACACCATCTGCACCAGCCCGGCCTTCATGTCGTAGCTGCCCGGTCCGCTCAGGCGGTCGCCGTCGACGGCGAAGGGCCAGGAGCGGGTCGTGCCCAGGGGCCACACCGTGTCGTAGTGGCCGAGCAGCGCCACGAACGGACGCGTGCCCCGGTGCGGTCTCGCGCCGCCGCTCGCCGGGACGGTCCAGCTGGTCGCGGTCGGCGCGTCCTGCGCACGCCGGTGCTGCACGTCGGCGTCGTGCCCGAGCCGCTCTCCCACCCAGTGCACCAGGAAGGCGTGCAGCTCGCCGAGCGCCTCGAGGGAGTCGCTGGGGCTCTCGATCATCACGAGGTGCCGGACGTCGTCGAGCATCCGCGAGCGGTTGTCGCGGAGGAAGGAGCGCACGCGGGCGGCGTCGTCGGCATCGGGGAAGGTCATCGACTCCGGAGTACCAGAGTGCGGCCGCTCGCGCGAACCGGCTGAACCGTTCGGGCCCCCGTTACGTTGGTGCAGGAAGAGGTGGAGATGTCCGAGGATCAGGCCCAGATGCTGCGTGCGCTGCACGACGAGCACGCCAGCGCGCTCTGGCGGTTCGTGCTGCGCCTGACCGGCGACCGCCAGATGGCGGAGGACGTCGTGCAGGAGGCGCTGCTGCGCGCCTGGAAGCACCCCGAGATCCTCGCCCAGGGCGAGGCCGCCGCCCGCTCCTGGCTCTACACCGTGGCCCGGAACCTCGTCATCGACGACCGCCGCAGCGCCCGCTACGCCCGGGAGCTGGGCACGGACGAGGTCCCCGAGCGCCCGACCGCCGACCGCACCGACCAGGTGCTCGACGCCTGGCTGCTCTCGGACGCGCTCAGCGGACTGAGCCACGACCACCGCGCCGTCATCGTGCACGCCTACTACGGCGGCCGCACGGTCACCGAGATCGCCGCGCTGCTGGGGATCGCCCCGGGCACCGTCAAGTCGCGGATGCACTACGGGATGCGGGCCCTCAAGCTCGCACTGCAGGAGCGGGGGGTGACGGAGCTGTGAACCGCGACCCCTCCTCCGACGACCGGCACGACGACCCCTTCCGCGACTGGGACGCCGCGTACCTCCTCGGATCCATGACCGCCGCCGACCGCCGCGAGTACGAGCTGCACCTGCGCGCCTGCCCCGGCTGCCGCGAGTCCCTCGCCGAGTTCGTCCCGCTGCCGGGCCTGCTGGCCCACCTGCCCCAGGACGAGGCGATGCGCCTGGTCGAGGAGCCGGAGGCGGCCGGCGATCCGGCTCCGGCGGCACTGCTGACCCGCCTCGCCGCGGCCACCGACTCCGTCCGCCGCCGGACGCGGCTGCGCATCGCGGGCCTGGTGCTCGCCGCCGCGGGCGTCTCGGCCGCCGCCGCCGTCGCCCTGCCGCTCGCGATCGGCCCGTCCCTCGCCCCCGTCGAGACCGTCGGCTCGACCGTCTCGCTCGCCGCGGCTCCGGGCGTCCCCGTCGAGGCCTCCGTGCGGTTCGTGCCGCAGCAGTGGGGCACGCGGATCGACATGGACTGCAGCTGGGCCGACACGGCCGAGCAGTACGCGGGCTCGGCCGGCTACGTCCTCTACGTCACGGACACCTCGGGCGGCACCGAGGCCGTCGGATCGTGGACGAGCGCGCCAGGGACGACGATGGAGCCCAGCCTCGCCACCGGGCTCCCGCTCTCCGAGATCGCCTCGGTCGAGGTGCGGCTGCAGGGATCGGACACCGTCGTGCTCACCGGCCGCCCCTGAGCGGGCCGCCGGATTCCCAGGTGCGCGCTCCGCGGACTGAGTAGCTTCTCAGTCATGACGATCGCGACCCTCGCCCTCGCCCCCGCCTCCGTGGCGACCGCCTCCTCCTCCGACAGCATCGACGAGCTCTCCGGGCTCGTCGGCGTCGCCGCGCGGGTGATCGCCGCGCTCGGAGAGGCGGGCGTCGGCCTGCTGACGCTGATCGAGACGGTGTTCCCACCGATCCCGAGCGAGCTCGTGCTGCCGCTGGCCGGCTTCCTCGCCCAGCAGGGCCGGATGAACCTGGTGCTGGTCGTGATCACGGCGACCCTCGGCGCCTACCTCGGCGGCCTGATCCTCTACGCGCTCGGCCACCGCATCGGCACGGAGCGCTCGATCCGCCTGCTCTCCAAGCTCCCGCTGGTCGACCGCGAGGACTTCGAGAAGGCGGTCGGCTGGTTCCGCCGGCACGGCACCTGGGCGGTCCTCTTCGGTCGCCTCATCCCGGGCGTGCGCAGCCTCATCTCGCTCCCCGCGGGGGCCGAGCGGATGAACCTGCTGCTGTTCTCGGGACTGACGATCCTCGGCTCCGGCGTCTGGAACGGCCTGCTGATCGGCCTCGGCGCAGCCCTGGGTACGCAGTACGAGCTCGTCGACCAGTACGCGGGCGTGCTCGACGCGATCATCTACAGCGCGTTCGGCGTGCTGCTGCTCGCGCTCGTGGTGCGCCGCGTGCGGCGGCACCGTGCCGCGGCGCGCACCGGATCGCGCCACTGACCTGCGTCCACGGGCGGGCGGGCGCAAGGCCCCGCGCCACCCCGCCCCGGTGCCCTAACGTTCGAGGGGTCCGCACTCCCCGACGCGAAGGAACGCCATGTCCGAGACCGCCGCGCCCACGATGTCCCGCACCTCCGTCGAGCGCTGGTGGATCATCGCCGTCTCGCTGATCGCGATCGTGCTCGGCGTCATCGCCGTCCTGATCCCCGGTCCGACGCTGCTGACCGTCGCCATCGTCTTCGGCATCCACCTGATCGCCGCGGGCGTCTTCCGCCTGCTGCTGGCCTTCACCGCCTCGCGGCTCGATGCCCGGGTGCGCTGGCTCGCGGGCCTGCTCGGCGCCCTGATCCTGGTCGCAGGCATCCTGTGCCTGTCGAACCCGTTCGAGTCGCTGAGCGTCCTGGGCCTCGTGATCGGCGCGGGCTGGATCCTCGACGGCGTCTCGAGCATCACCAGCGGCCGCACCGTCGCCGGCCCCGCGTGGCTGCCGATCGCGGCAGGGATCGCCTCGGTCATCGCGGGCGTCCTGACGATCATCATGCCCGTGCTGGCGCTGGCCTCCTTCGTCACGGTCGCGGCCATCCTGCTGATCGTCGTGGGCGTCTCGGGCCTGCTCCTGCTCCCGGGCCGCACGAAGCGCCCCGAGGGCGCCGAGGCGTAGACCGCGCGGATGGCCGATCCCGATCTCGTCCCCGAGCTGCTCGTCGCCGACCTCGACCGGAGCCTGGGGTTCTGGTGCGGTCCCTGCGGGTTCCGGATCCACTACGCCCGGCCCGAGGAGGGCTTCGCGTACCTGGTCCTCGGCTCCGCGCACGTGATGCTCGAAGAGGCGGAGCGGGGCCGCAACTGGATCGCGGCACCGCTGGAGCGCCCGCTCGGCCGGGGGATGAACCTGCAGCTGCACGTCGACGACGCGGACCGGACGGCGGCGGCGCTCGCCGAGGCCGGGACGCCGCTGTTCTCGCCGCTCGAGACCCGCTGGTACCGGGTCGGAGCGGAGGAGGCGGGCGTCCGTCAGCTGGTGGTCGCCGATCCCGACGGGTACCTGCTGCGGTTCCAGTCGTCGCTCGGACGCCGACCGGCCCGAGCGGACGGTCCCGTCGCTCCCTGACCGGCCGACTGCGCCACCATCCGATCGGCTCAGGACGTCATGCCAGCGAGTGACGACCGTGACACCGCGAGGCTGGTTCCCTCGGAGACATGACGCAGCACCCCGCCACCGCGACCCTCCCGCAGGTCCCGGCCGCCGCCCTCTCCGAGCCCGCGATCGAGCAGGCCGTCTCGGCGGAGCACGAGCCCCTCGTCCGTCCGGCAGACCTGGTGTCGGCGCTCACGGGCGTCGCGCTCTGCTTCTTCTCCCTCTTCGTCTACGCCATCGCGCACTGGCAGTACTTCGGCACGGACGTCGACGAGGTGAGCGTCCTCGGCTGGCTCGCGCCGCTGATCGCCGCCGTCGCCTGCCTGCTGTCGGCCGTCGTGTCCGTCGGGGTCCGCGCCTCCGGGCGCCGCGCCGAGCGGACCGCGGCATGATCCCCGTCCTCGCCGTGCCCGGCCTCGAGGCCGCGGAGCAGCTCCTCGTCCGCGCAGGATGCCTCCGCCCCGAGCACCCGTGGGCGGCCGGTGCCGCCACGGAGGCCGCGCCGCGGATCGACTTCGCCGTCCTCGCCGAGCAGGCGTGCCTTCTCGACCTCTCGGAGGAGGCGGTCGCGCGCATCGCCGTGTCGCTCGCCACCGGCCGCCCCGTCGATCTGCGGAGCGCCTTCGGGCAT
The DNA here is from genome assembly GCF_002932775.1 of Rathayibacter sp. AY1B8. Lineage (NCBI taxonomy): Bacteria > Bacillati > Actinomycetota > Actinomycetes > Micrococcales > Microbacteriaceae > Rathayibacter > Rathayibacter sp. AY1B8. Next base: position 55,891 of record NZ_PSWJ01000008.1, read on the forward strand.
CTCACGCGTGACCACGCCCGGCTCGTCATGACCGCGGTCGCCGCGGCCGCCGGGCACGACCGCGTGAGCAGCCGGATCCGCGTGGTCGGCGACGAGCGCCGGGTCGAGACGGCGCCGCCCCTGGCCGTCTGGCCCTCCTGACCCCCGCCCGCCCCGATCGGGCGGGCGCGCTCGCCGATCCGACCCGGCGCTCCGCGTGCCTCCGATGCTCCAGGCAGGTGAGCCGTTCGGAGGTGCCGTGCCGCCGACCCGCGTCGCTACGGCCTTTCGGAGGTGCCCGGTTTAGGGTGTCCGTGTGCAACGAGTCGACGATTTCCCAGGAGCCGGACCGGTGGCGACCTCACCCGAATCCGGTGACCAGGGGGAGGCGTCCGCGCATCGGCTCTCCCCGACGGCGACCTCTCCCGTGCAGGTGACGAGCGGCGAGGCCGGCTACCAGGGCGGCAACGTGGCCGATCCGGTGTGGCAGTCGTGGCGCGACGAGCTCGCCAAGGTCGGCGGTCCGTCGCCCCTGCTCCACTTCGTGGACTCGCCCCGGACGCGCATCGAGCTCTCGACCACGCACCCCGGCGGGCTGCCCCCGTTCATCTCGGGCAAGACGACGCTCCTCTCCTCGCTCATCCGCGACGAGCTCGCCCTGCGCACCGCGAAGAACGCCGCGGGCGCGATCACCGACAAGGGGATCGAGCTGCGCTCGGTCCGCGGCATCGAGGGCGTCCACCTCGCCATCGGCCTCGCCCAGTGGCGCGCCGGCGACACGGAGTTCACCGCTCCCGTGCTCCTCCGCCCGCTCGCCATCCGCCGCTACGGCCGCGACTTCGAGCTCAAGCTCAAGGGCCAGCCCTACTTCAACCCGCAGCTCGCGCGCGCCCTCAAGCAGCAGTTCGGCATCACGATCGACCCCGAGCAGTTCGTCGAGCTGGCCGTGCAGAACGGCGTCTTCAAGCCGCAGCCGGTCATCGACCAGCTGCGCGGCCTGACCTCGCACCTGCCGTGGTTCGCCGTGCACCCGCGCCTCGTGGTCTCGAGCTTCGCCGACGTGGCGGGCGACATGCTCCGCGACGCCCGGATGCTCGAGCACCCCGTCCTCGACGCCGTCGCCGGGAACCCGGCCGCCAAGCGGGCGCTGCAGCAGTCGCAGAAGGTGGCGTCGATCATCCCGCAGGACGAGCGTCCTCCGGCGACCGACAACCTCCTGCTCGACGCGGACGCCGAGCAGGAGCAGGTGATCGCGAACATCGCGGCCGGCAACTCGCTCGTCGTGAAGACCCTTCCCGGCACGGGCGGCACCCAGACCATCGTCAACGCGATCGGCGCCCTGGCCGCCCAGCACAAGCGCGTGCTGGTCGTCAGCGCCCGCCGGTCGAGCCTCGACAGCATCCACCAGCGCCTGCTCTCGGCGGGCCTGGGCGGCATCGCGGTCGGGCCCCGCACGCTCCGCCGCGACCTCATCCAGTCGATCGGCCGCAACGAGAAGGCGGCGCGCCCCTCCGTCAGCGAGATCGACGACGCCCTGCTCCGGCTGCGGAAGGTGCTGCTCGACTACCGCGGCGCGCTCTCCCGGCGCGACGAGAGCTTCGGCGTCTCGGCGCTGCAGGCCCTCGAGGAGCTCGCCCGCCTCTCGCAGCTGCGGACGCCCCCGTCGACCGCCGCCCGCCTCGACCGCCGCTCCGTCACCGCTCTCGCGCACAGCCGCCCCGAGGCGACCCGGATGCTGATCGAGTCGGCGCGCCTGGGCGAGTTCCGCTACGGCCCGGGCGACTCGCCCTGGTACGGGGCCCAGTTCGACTCCACCGCCGACGCCGAGATCGCCCACGAGCTGGCCAAGCGCCTGCACCTGCGCGACCTGCCGCGCCTGCTCGACCGCGCCCAGGACGTCATCGGCCAGACGCGGATGCGCCCGTTCGAGTCGGTCGCCGAGCTCGGCATCTACCTGCGCCTGCTGCAGGACGTCCGCGAGACGCTGGACAAGTTCCAGCCGGCCGTCTTCGACCGCTCGATCCAGGACCTCATCGTCGCCACCTCGCCGCGCCGCGAGGCCGCCGAGATGTCGTCCACCAACCGCCGGCGCCTGAAGAAGCTCGCCCGCGAGTACCTGCGTCCCGGCGCGCACGTCACCGACCTCAACGCGGCGCTCCGCCGGGTGCAGCAGCAGCGGACGCTGTGGCAGCGCTACGCGGTCGCCGGCACGATCCCCGAGGTCCCGGTCGGCGTCGCCGACGTGCAGGTGGCCTACCAGCAGGTGACCGACCAGCTGAGCCGTCTCGACGAGCCGCTCGGCCGCCGCGGGACGAACCTGCAGCTCGCCTCGCTCCCTCTCGCCGAGCTGGCCTCGATGGTGTCCGGCCTCGCCGAGGACAGCGAGGTGCTGGCCAACCTCCAGGAGCGGACGACCCTCCTCGCCACCCTGCGCGACTGGGGCCTGGACCCGCTGCTCACCGACCTCTCGCGCCGCCACGTGCCGGCCGAGCTGGTCGCGGGCGAGCTGGACCTGGCCTGGTGGCGCTCGGCGCTCGAGATCATGCTGACCGACGAGCGTGCGCTGCTCGGCGGCAACACGAGCGTGCTCGACCGGCTCGAGGCCGACTTCAAGCTCGTCGACGAGGCGCACGCCGCCTCGAGCGCCGAGCTGCTGGCCTGGAAGCTCTCCGAGACCTGGAAGATCGGGCTCGTCGACTGGCCGCAGGAGCGCGACGCGCTGCGCGCGCTGCTGCGCACCGAGGCGGCGACGACCCCTCAGGAGCTGCAGAAGGCGGCTCCGCACCTCTCGCGCGTGCTCGCTCCGGCCTGGCTCGCCTCGCCGTACGAGGTGCACCGCATCGGCACCGAGACGACCTTCGACGCGGTGTTCCTCGTCGACGCCGGGGCGACCACGCTGGCCGAGAACGTCGGAGCGATCCGCCGGGCCAAGCAGGTCGTCGCGTTCGGCGACCCGGTCACGCAGACCCCCACTCCCTTCGGCCTGCGCGTCGACGAGACGCCGGAGTTCGGCTCCACCGCCTCGCGGACCGACGTGGAGGCGCTGCACGCCCAGTCGGCGCTCGCCCGACTCGGCGAGCTGCTCAACACCGTCACGCTCACCCGCAGCTACCGCGCGGGCGGCGAGGACCTGGCCGAGCTGGTCAACCGCCGCTTCTACGGCGGCCGCATCGACTCCCTGCCCTGGGCCGGCTCCTTCCTCGGACACGACTCGCTCCGCTTCCACTACATCGCGAGCGGGCACGGCATGCCCGAGAACGACTCCGGAGCCGTCGAGTCCGTCGACGCCGAGGTGGCGAAGGTGGTCGAGCTGGTGCTCGAGCACGCCGTGATCCGTCCGCGCGAGTCGCTGATGGTCATCACCGCGAGCCCTCGCCACGCCGTGCGGGTGCAGCAGGCGGTGCTGACGGCCTTCGCCAAGCGCACCGACCTGAGCGACTTCATCCTCGGCGATCGGCCCGAGCCCTTCGCCGTCGTGACTCTGGAGCAGTCGGTCGCGCAGAGCCGCGACCGCGTCATCTTCTCGATCGGCTACGGCCGGACGCCCCACGGTCGCCTGCTGTCGAACTTCGGCGCGCTCGCGGAGCCGGGCGGAGAGCGTCTGCTGGCGGTCGGGATGACCCGTGCCCGCCGCTCGATGGACATCGTCTCGTGCTTCCGCCCGGGCGACATCGACGAGTCGCGCATGCGCTACGGCATGGTCGCGCTCGCGCAGGTGCTGCCGGAGGCGGAGGACCGCGTCCAGCCGAGCGACCGCGACGACTACTCGGAGCCGATGCTGGTGGATCTCGCCGCGCGCCTCGAGCGCCGTGGACTCCGGGTCAACATCGGGCACAAGGGCAAGCTGGCCCTCGTCGCCGCGCACGGGACACGTGCCGTGGTGGTCGAGACCGACCGCGACGTGAGCATGCAGAGCCTGCGCGTGTCGCTGCGCCTGCGTCCGGAGCTGCTGCGCCGGCTGGGCTGGCACTACCTGCGGGTGCACAACTTCGAGCTGTTCGCCGACCCCGAGGCCGTGGCCGCGCGGGTGGCCGGGCTGATCGGTGCGACCGCAGGGGAGGAGCAGACCCCTGCTCCCGCCGCCGGCGAGGCTGCTGCTGCTCCCGCCGCTCCTGCTGCCGCCGCCGCTCCGGCGTCGGGGGAGACGCAGCCCGTCGAGCCGCTGCCGCGCGACTGATCGTGGCGCCGGATCCCGACGCCCCCGCGGGTGCCGACCGCCCGTTGCGGCGCACCCGCGGCGGCCGGCGGGCGACGCTCCCCGCGAAGCCCGGCACCGATCCGTCCCCGCACGATGCTCCGGTCGCCGACCCCTCCGCGCCGCCCGCGCGCCCCGACACCGGCCCGAACGACGCTCGCCTGCGCCAGGACGTCCCCCCGCACTACTGATTCCACCCGCGCGGCTGGCGGTCCGCGAGTCGACGCCGGTCCCGTCGACGACCTCGGGCCTCACCCCGGCACGCCCCCGCTCGACGAGCGGACACGTCACGCGGACGCCTGGCGACCGATCACGTCGGGCCCGTCGACGGTGGCCGACCGCTTCCCGACCGATGCCCGCTGACGACCGCACCCGACCGGTGCCCGTTGACCGACCGCTTCCCGCCCGGTGCCCGCCGGTATCGAGGAGCGCGTGGAGACAGGGCCGATCAGCCCCCGTCTGAGACGCCGAAGGTCCCGTTCGGCGACCTCCTGAAGGTGCAGGTGCCGTCCGAAACGCGTGCCGACGTTTCGGACGCACCGTTCGCACAACGCTCTGCGAAGCGTTCCCCCATCGGGAAGCCGACCGCGGTCCTCTTCCGCCTCCGGCGGAAGGAGACAGAGCAACTCAGTCGACGTGCTTGCCGGAGTTCGCGGTGGTGGCGGTGCCGTTGTTGGCGAGCAGGTCGCGGATGTCGGCGAGGAGCTCGAGCTCGGTGGGGGCCTTGTCCTCCGCGGCGGGGGCGTCGGCGGCCTTCTTGGCGAACGCGGCGTTCTTGAGGTGGTTGATCGGCAGGACGAACGCGAAGTAGAGGACGAAGGCGACGATCACGAACTGGATCAGGGCCGAGATGACCGAGCCGTAGGCGATGACGGTCGGGTCCTCGCCGTTCTCTCCCGGTCGGATGGGCCAGACCAGGGCCTCGAGGGAGGAGGCGTCGAAGATCACGCCGATGAGCGGGTTGAAGATCCCCGTCACGATCGCGTTGACGATGGTCGTGAAGGCGGCGCCGATGACCACGGCGACAGCCAGGTCGATGACGTTGCCGCGGAGGATGAACTCTTTGAAGCCGTTGATCATGATCGTTCCGTTTCTGCCGTGAGCGGTGGGTGGCGGGTCAGCTCCCGGAGGAGGAACCCGAGGAGGAGGACCCGGAGGAGCCCGAGGACGACGAGGAGGAGGACGATCCGGAGCCCGAGGACCCCGAGCCGGACGAGGAGCCGCCCGAGCCCGATGAACCCGAGGATCCGGAGGAGGAGCCGCCCGATCCAGAGGAGCCCGACGACGAGTCGGATGAGCCGGAGCCGGATGCGCCCGAGCCGGACGAGCCGGAACCCGAGGAGGAGGAGCCGCCCTCGCTCGACTTCCCGCCGGAGCGGGAGTCGGTGCGGTAGAAGCCCGAGCCGTTGAAGGTCACGCCGACCGCGCTGAACACCTTGCGCAGCGCCCCCTGGCAGCTCGGGCACTCGGTGAGCGTGTCGTCGGTGAACTTCTGCTGGATGTCGAAGGCGTTGCCGCACTGCGTGCAGCGGTAAGAGTAGGTGGGCACAGGGGGCTCCTCGGAGGCGGGTGGGGGAGAAGGAGGACGGGGTCAGTGGCGCAGGTCGACGATGCCGGAGGGAGTGACGACTCCGTCGACGGCCTGGTCGTGGACCTCGCTGGGCACCCGGTCGACGAGCTCGCTGTCGAAGACGACGGCGTAGACCGGCGGGCACTTCTCCATCGAGCCGAGGGTCTTGTCGAAGTAGCCGCGCCCCCAGCCCATCCGCATCCCCTGCCGGTCGACGGTGGCGGCCGGGACGACGATGAGGTCGACGTCGTTGATCGCGATGGGGCCGAGCAGCTGCCCGACGGGCTCGGGCATGCCGAACAGGCCCTGGGTCTCGGTGTGGCCGTCGCCGACCGCCCAGTCGAGCAGGCCGTCCTGGCGCGAGACGGGGAAGAGGACGCGGATGCCGTGGCTCTCGGCCCAGCCCAGGAACGGCCGGGTGCTCGGCTCGTCCGGAGCGGAGAGGTAGCACGCGAGGGAGCGGGCCCCCACGCGGGTGGCGAGCTCGATCAGGTGGGCGGTGATCTGCTCCGCGGCCTGGTCGCGAGCGGTCGAGGTCTGCGTGCGGCGGCGCTCGCGCAGCTCGGCGCGCAGCGCCCGCTTCTCGTGCGTGATGTCGGCTGGCATGCGCTCAGTCTAGAACCGGGCCCCGCGCCGGCCTCCGCGCGGACGACCCTGAGGGACGCTCGTCCCGGACCGCCCCGGAACGGGGTCCGGCGCCTTCTGTCGCCGGTCCTGGCGCGAAACTCCCGCGACTTCCCCCGCCGCTAGGATGGCGCCCCATGGGCACTCGAATCCGCAAAGCAGTCATCCCCGCCGCAGGTCTCGGCACCCGCTTCCTGCCGGCGACGAAGGCCATCCCCAAGGAGATGCTGCCGGTCGTCGACAAGCCGGCGATCCAGTACGTGGTCGAGGAGGCTGCGGACGCCGGCCTCCAGGACGTGCTCGTGATCATCGGGCGCAACAAGAACGCGCTCGCCAACCACTTCGACTCGGTGCCCGAGCTCGAGCAGAACCTGTCCCAGAAGAAGGACGACAAGAAGCTCGAGCACGTCAAGTACGCCAGCGACCTCGCCGACGTGCACTTCGTCCGTCAGGGCGAGCCGAAGGGCCTCGGCCACGCGGTCTCCCGCGCGCAGCGCCACGTCGGCGACGAGCCCTTCGCCGTGCTCCTCGGCGACGACCTGATCGACGCCCGCTACCCGCTGCTCTCCCGCATGATCGACGTCGCCGAGCAGCGCGACACCACGGTGGTCGCGCTGCTCGAGGTCGACCCCGACCAGATCCACCTCTACGGCTGCGCGGCGGTCGAGGCGACCGACGAGGACGACGTGGTGCGGATCACCGGGCTGGTCGAGAAGCCCTCCAAGGAGGACGCCCCCTCGAACCTCGCGATCATCGGCCGCTACGTGCTGAAGCCCGACGTGTTCGGCGTGCTCGAGCACACCGCTCCGGGCAAGGGCGGCGAGATCCAGCTGACCGACGCGCTGGAGCGCATGGCCCAGGACCCGGCCGAGTTCGGCGGCGTCTACGGCGTCGTGTTCCGCGGCCGCCGCTACGACACCGGCGACAAGCTCGACTACATCAAGGCCATCGTGCAGCTCGCCTCCGACCGCGACGACCTCGGCAAGGATCTCAAGCCCTGGCTGAAGGACTTCGTCGCCGGCCTTTGAGCCCCGGCGAGCGCTCCTCCGGAACGGACGGGACCCCCTGCTGCGGCACGGGATCCCCTCCGTTCCTCCGTTCCCCGAGAGCACGGAACGCCGCGGAGTCCAGTCCCCCTCCCGCAGTGCGGCGGAGCAGTAGGGTCGCATCATGCCGCTCCCGATCCCGACGCTCACCGAGGGTCGTGTCACCGTCCGCCCCATCCGCGTGCGCGACGCCCGCCCTCTCGAGCGGGAGCTGATCGCGAACCGGTCGTGGCTGCGCCAGTGGGAGGCGTCCGACCCCCGGGGAGGCGCCGCATTCGACGTGCGCGCCAGCATCCGCTCGCTGCAGCAGAACGCGCGGGCCGGCGGGGGAGTGCCGTTCCTCATCGACTGGGACGGCGAACTCGCCGGGCAGCTCAACATCTCGAACATCGGGTACGGCTCGCTCTCCTCCGGGTCGATCGGCTACTGGGTGTCCGAGCGCTACGCCGGGCGGGGGATCATTCCGATCGCCGTGGCCCTCGCGGCCGACCACGCCTTCCTCGACCTGGGCCTGCACCGGATCGAGATCTGCATCCGCCCGGAGAACCGGCCGAGTCTGCGCGTCGTCGAGAAGCTCGGCTTCCGCTACGAGGGCCTGCGGCGGCGCTTCATCCACATCAACGGCGACTGGCGCGACCACTTCTGCTTCGCCCTCGTGGCGGAGGAGGTGCCCCGCGGCGTGCTCCGCCGCTACCTCGACGGGCAGGTCCCGTCGGAGGTCGGCGTGCCGACCGACGCGGATCTCCGCGCCTCGCGCCGCTCGGGTCTCTCCGGACCCTCCGACGGCGCCGGTGTCCCTCCGACGGGGCCCCGACTGATCCGCGATCCGCACGGACACACCTACCCGTAATGACGGACGGGAGTGCCCGGTGCTCCTAGCGTTGTCCGCATGAGTAGCGACTGGCTGGGCGGGGGCGTCGTCTGGGCGCTCGCCGCCGTTCTGTGGGTCGCCTACCTGATCCCCACGTGGATGCGCAGGCGGTCGTACAACGCGACCGAGCGCAACGCGGTGAGGCTGCAGCAGACGCTGCGGATCCTCGCCGAGACCGCGGAAGTGCCCGAGCACGTGCGTGCGGAGGCGACGGCCCGCGAGGTGGCGCTGCAGCAGCGCCGGCTCCGGGTGACCGAGACACGACGACGAGCCGAAGAGAAGGCACAGGCGATGGAGCTGGCACAGGCGGAGAAGGCGGCGCGCGACGCGCTGCGACGGGCGACCGCGAGCGCACGGCGGAGCACGCGGTCAGGGCCCTCGGTCCTGCGCTGGCGCCAGGGCGCCGCGCTGGCCGTGCTGGTCGGCGCGGTCGCCGCGCTGGTCGGGCTCGTGATGCTGCCGTTCGGCGGCACGGGCGCGGTGCCGCTCGTCGGCCTGCTCCTCGCCGTCGCGGGGCTCGGCACGCTGATCCTGCTGGCGCCGGGTCGCCGCCGCGCCGCCGCTCCGGCCGCGACCGCGACGACGGCCGCCGCGACCGAGCGCCGGCGCGCCGAGGTCTTCGAGGCCGAGCTCGCAGAGGAGGCGGCGGACGACGCCTCCGAGGAGCCCGCCGAGGACCGTGCGAGCTGGACGCCGCAGCCGCTCCCCAAGCCGCTGTACCTCTCCCGGGGCACGGTCGCCGCCTCCGCGATGGCGTCGATCGACGCCGTGGAGCGCCTGCGCACCGCCGCGGCGGAGGCGGAGCTCGCCCAGCGCGCCGCCGCGACCGCTCCCGAGGTGGCGCCGCTGCGCGTCCCGCGTGCCGCCGCTCCCGCTCCCGAGGCTCCGCGTCCCTCCTCCCGCTTCGCCGCGATGGGCGTCGTGGACGGCGTCGACGCGATCGACCTCGACCAGGCTCTGCAGCGCCGCCGCGGGGCCTGACCCGAGTGCGAGGCGCCTGCTCGTCCGTGCTAGTGTGGACGAGTTGTTCGGGCCGGTGACGGCTCGGAAGGCACGGGTCCGTGGCGCAGTTGGTAGCGCGCTTCGTTCGCAATGAAGAGGTCAGGGGTTCGAATCCCCTCGGATCCACCACCACGGAAGGCCCGCTCGAGAGAGCGGGCCTTCTGCGTTCTCCCGGCGGCCCGCTCAACGAGAACGTGCTGGTCGCGCTCGCCGTCTGCCCTGCCGTTCCCGCCCTGCGGCCGAAGGCCGGTCCTCCGCGGTGAGCAGCCGTCGTGCTCGCGGCCGCTCGTCTCTCCCCTTCCGGATCCCTCCCGCCGATCGCCGACAGACGTCTTCCGTGTCCCCCATCCGGGCCGCGCCGGACGGGAGCCGTTCTCCTCCGGTCCGTCGGGGGATCCGCGGCGACGTACGCTCGCCCCTCGTGCTCTCGCAGCACGCGAGGCACTCGAACGATGGACGACCAGGGGACGGGACGACATGGGGACCACAGCACACAGGGCACGGCGGAGAGCGGCAGGGGTCGGCGCGGGGGCGATCGCGCTCCTGGCGGGGCTCCTGGCGGCACCGCCGGCGCAAGCGTCCGGGACGCAGACGCTGCTCGCGCTCGGCGACTCGATCACGCGCGCGGCGACGACCTGCGGGGTGAACCGCGACTGCGTCGAGAACTCCTGGGCGACGGGATCGGCGCCCGCGGTCGACTCGATCGCGAGCCGGATGGCGGCGGCGGATCCGCGGACGGCGGTCCGCGCGGTGAACTTCGCGAAGTCGGGTGCGGTCATCAGCGGAGTCGAGTCGCGGATCGACGCCGCGGTCGCGGCCGGGGAGGAGCCGGACGTGGTCACGCTGCTGATCGGCGGCAACGACCTCTGCTCGCTGAGCCTCTCGCCCGACTCCCGCGACGGCTACGCGATGACGCCCGCGGCCTCCTTCGCCGCGTCGGCGACCCGGATCCTGCGCTCGATCGGCGAGGAGTGGCCGGAGGCGACGGTGTTCGTCGGCTCGGTCCCGGACATCGAGTCGGAGTGGGACGCTGTGAAGTCGACGCCGGGCGCCGCGATCTGGGCTCGGGGCGGGGTCTGCCGGACCCAGCGCGGAGTCGACGCCACGACCGGAGCCTCTCTGATCGGCTCGGCCTACACCGCCTCGCTCGCGGCGGCGGAGGACCGGGAGGCCGCCTTCAACGAGGCACTGGAATCGGCCTGCGCGTCCGCCGCGAACGACTGCGTGTGGGACGGCGGCGCCCTCACGGCGGCTCCGATCTCGCTCGACCAGCTCTCGACGGACGTCGACTACTTCCACCCGAACGTCGCCGGCCAGGCGATGATCGCGGAGGAGCTGTGGACGGCCTGGGGCCTCGGTGACGAACCTACTCCGGCTCCGACTCCGACTCCCACGTCGGCGCCCACCGCGGCTCCTGCTCCGGCACCCACGAGCTCGCCCGCGCCGTCCCGCGACACGACGGCTCCGAAGACCGTCATCACCGCGCCGACGAGCGGATCGACGGTGCGCGGCTCGGTCACCCTGGTCGCCACCGCCAAGGACGACGTCGGCACGACGAAGCTGAGCTTCTGGAGCGGAGCGACGCGGCTGGGCGACGCGACGAGGGCGTCGGACGGCACGTGGCGCCTGACCGTCTCGGCCTCCTCCTACCCGGCCGGGCGGTACGCGATCGTCGCGCACGCCTCCGACGCCGCAGGGAACCTCGGGCGGAGCTCTTCGATCACCCTCAAGCGCTGAGCGGCTGAGGGGGCCGTCCGTCACCGGCCCCCTCAGCCCCGGCCGACGAGCAGCACGTCGGGACGATCCCAGTTCTCGACGGTCTGCAGCACCCAGAAGATCCCGAAGAGGGCGAGCGCGACGGCCTCGCCGAGCAGGAGCCACTGCTCGCCGAGAAGTTCCGCTCCCCGCCCCGTGAGAAGCAGGAGCACCAGCGCCGCATCGACCGCGGCGATCAGCACCGCGAGAACGGCGTAGCAGCGGGAGTAGAAGCGCGGCGTCCCCGGCCCGCTCGCTCCCTCCTCGCGCACCGCGACGGCGTGCAGACCCGCGGTGACGGCGATGAGGAGGAAGAAGACGCCGGCGGCGGCGTAGTGGCCGAGCCGCAGGAACGACGGGAGCGTGCTCCAGGCCGCCAGAGCGATCAGGAGGGCGGCGGCGATCGCGGTGCGGACGAGCGCCCAGCGGTCGAGGACCCGGTCGAGGGCGAGCAGGATCACGGAGGCGACGAGGACGGCCGCGGCCGTGACCAGGTAGGCGGGCAGGGAGGCGGCGACCTCATCCGCGGCCGTCGCGGGAAGGCACGACGCCCCTCCCGCCGGGCACGCCGCTCCCTCGAGGCGCTGCAGCTCCTCCGAGGCGAGGGGCACCGGCACGATCGCGATGACCGGCGCCGTCATGCCCGCCAGCAGCAGGAGGAAGCGCCGCACGCTCCTCCCGGCGAGGACGACCAGCGCGACGCCGACCGCGAAGAGCGCCCCGGTGAAGAGGGAGCGGACCGGGGTGTAGTACGAGGCGCTGATCGAGCGCAGCGGGCCTCCGACGACGAGCTGGTGGACGAGGCCGGCCGTGAGGAGCACCACGGCCGCCACCAGGGAGAGGCGGACGTAGCGGTAGGTGCGGAGGGAGGAGACGGCGCCGCCCCCGCCCAGCGCGTCGCCGCGGGCCACCCGGCTACTCCGCGCGCAGGCCGGAGGAGGCGAGGGCGAAGTCGACGTCGATGCGGATGGCGACGCGGAGGGGGTTCGGGCGCGGGGTTCGGTAGCGCTGGGAGTAGAGCTCGACGGCGTGCTGCACGGCGTCGGGCTCCTCCTCGATCGTCGCCGGACCGCCCAGGCTCAGCCACCGGACGCCGTCGACCTGCCCGACCGTCGCGGTGCCGCCCCGCCGGACGTTGAGCACCTTCTGGCTCTCGCGGGAGGTGATGACGCGGACGACACCGTCCTCGTAGGTGAAGCCCACGGCGACCACGTGCAGGCGGCCCTGGCGGCCGGGGGTGGAGAGGGTGGCCAGGTGGCGCTCGGTGACGAAGGCGAGGCCGTCGGCGCTCAGGATGCTCATCCCGCGAGCGTAGCCGGAGGCGCCGACGCGCTCCTGGGGGCGGACCGCCGGTCAGCCCTCGAGGATCAGCGCCTCGCCCTGGCCGCCTCCGCCGCAGAGCGCGGCGACGCCCAGACCGCCGCCCCGGCGCCGGAGGGCCAGCGCCAGGTGCAGGGCCAGCCGTGCTCCGGAGGCGCCCACAGGGTGGCCGAGCGCGATCGCCCCGCCGTCGGGGTTGACCGCCTCGGGCTCGACGCCGAGATCGTCCGCCGACTGGAGGACGACGGAGGCGAACGCCTCGTTGATCTCGATCAGGTCCAGGTCGGACACCGCTGCACCGCGGCGGCCGAGCGCCCGGAGGATCGCCGCCGACGGCTGTGAATGCAGGGAGTTGTCCGGTCCGGCGACCTGCCCGTGCTCGGCGACGGTCGCGAGCCAGGGCAGTCCGCGCTCGCGGGCCCAGCCGCGGGACACGACGACCAGCGCGGCGGCGCCGTCCGTGATCGGGGACGAGCTGCCCGCCGTGATCGTGCCCTCGGGCGAGAACGCGGGGGCCAGCCGGGCGAGCGTCTCGACCGTGCTGTCCTCCCGGATCCCGTCGTCGGCGGACACGACGAGGTCCGGTCCGCGCCGCTGCGGAACCGCGACCGGCACGATCTCCTCGGCGAGCACGCCCGTGGACCGTGCCGCGGCGGCCCGCTGGTGCGAGAGCGCGGCGAAGGCGTCCTGGCGCTCGCGGCGGATGCCCCGTGCGGCGTTGCCGTCGTCGGTCACCCTCCCCATCAGGCGGCGGTCGAACGGATCGAGCAGGCCGTCGTGGAGGAGTGCGTCCTCGAGCGGACGCGGACCGACACCCAGGCCCGAGCGGGATCCGAGCAGGAGGTGCGGCGCGTTGGTCATCGACTCCTGCCCTCCGGCGACGACCACCTGCGCCTCGCCGAGCCGGATCATCCGCGCCGCGTCGATCACCGCGGTGAGACCCGACAGGCAGAGCTTGTTGATCGTGACCGCCGGGACGTCCCAGCCCAGGCCCGCGAGGACCGCGGCCTGCCGGGCGGGGCCCTGACCGGCTCCGGCCTGGATCACCTGGCCGAGCACGACCGCGTCGACGTCGGCCGCGGAGGCGCCCGAGCGCTCGAGACCCCCTCGGATGGCAGCGGCGCCGAGCTCGACGCCCGAGAGCGGCGCGAAGGCTCCGGAGAAGCGGGCGAACGGGGTGCGGGCGCCCCCCAGGATCACGGGGGTGGTGTCGTCAGTGGACACGGGGACTCCTTCTCGACGGTGAGAGCGGGGGAAGCGGTGGGGAGACGGATGCCGGGAGCCGGCCCGGCTCAGGGAACGAGAAGGATCTTCCCGCGGACGTGGCCGTCCTCGCTGAGCCGGTGCGCCTCTGCGGCCTGCTCGAGCGGGAGGCGCGGACCTGTCGCGACCGCGAAGCGCCCCTCGCTCGCCAGCCGGGCGGCCAGCGGCACCCCCTCGCGGCGGAGGCGCTGCTCCTCCTCGGTCAGCGGCACGGGACTGCCGCCGCTCCAGGCCCGGATGCCCAGCTCGGCCGCCCGAGGACCGGCGACCACCGTTCCGACGTGCTGCGGATCCTCCACCAGCGCGAGCGAGGCGGCGAGCGCCTCGTCCGTCCCGGCCGCGTCGAGCACGCGGTCGACGCCCTCGGGCGCCGCGGCACGCAGCCGCTCGAGCAGTCCGGGCCCGTAGGCGACCGGCACCGCTCCGAGCGCGCGCAGCGCCTCGTGATTCGCCGGGCTCGCCGTTGCGATCACCCGGGCTCCGCGGTCGACGGCGAACTGGATCGCCGCCCGGCCGACCGCTCCGGCGCCCGCGTGGACCACGAACGTCGATCCCTCCGCGACGCCGAGCGAGACCACCGCCTGGTGGGCGGTGGAGACCGGGATGCCGAGCGCGGCCGCCTCCTCGAAGCCGAGTCCGTCGGGGAGCGGATCGAGGGAGTCGGGGGAGACCGCGACGGCGGTCGCGTAGGTGCCGGTGGCGCCGCTGACGATCACCCGGTCGCCGACGCTCCAACCGGTCACTCCCGGACCGACGGCGGAGACCACGCCGGAGCCGTCCGACCCGAGCCTCCGCGGACCGTCGAACGGCGGGCTCGGGCGCAGGCCGGAGCGCACCTTCCACTCGATCGGGTTCACACCGGCCGCGCGGACGGCGACCACCACGATTCCGGGCCCCGCCTCGGGCTCCGGCGCCTCGACGGTCTCGAGCACCTCGGGCCCGCCGATCCGCTCGTACTGCACGATCCTCGCCATGTCGTCCTCCTCCTCGCGGGCCACCGCCCGCTCCGGTCGCCTCAGTCCAGCAGACTCTCGCGCACCTGGCGGCGCAGCACCTTGCCGATCAGCGAGGTCGGCAGCTCGTCCACCGGGACGATCCGCCTGGGCACCTTGTAGGGCGTCAGGTGCAGCCGGCAGAAGTCGCGCAGCGCCTCCGGATCCACGGCCGTCCCGGCCCGCAGGACCACGGCCGCCGCGACGCTCTCGCCGCCGTCCTCGCGGGGGAGCCCGACGACGGCCGCGCGCGTCACGTCCGGGTGCGACTCCAGCACTCCCTCGACCTCGGAGGGGGAGACGTTGAAGCCGCCGGTGATGATGAGCTCCTTGGCCCGGTCGACGATCGTCACGAAGCCGTCGGCCGAGACGGTCGCGATGTCACCCGTGCGCAGCCAGCCGCCGGGGAGGAGGGCCTCGGCCGTCTCCTCCGACCGCTTCCAGTACCCCTGGAACACCTGCGGCCCCCGGAGCAGGAGCTCGCCGGACTCGCCCGGGCCGCGGTCGACCGACGGATCGGCGGGGTCGACGAGGCGGATCGTCGTGCTGGGGAACGGCACGCCGACCGTGCCGGGCCGGCGGGTCGGGCCGACCGGGTTGCCGAGGGCGACCGGCGAGCTCTCGGTCATTCCGTAGCCCTCGACCAGGAGTCCCCGGCTCGCGCGCTCCCAGCGGTCGACCGTCGCGACCGGCAGGCTCATCGCTCCCGAGATCGCGAAGCGGATGCCGCGCAGGTCGAGCTCGTGGCGCTCGGAGGCGCGGGCCAGCGCGTCGTACACGGGCGGCACCGCGGGGAGGAAGGTGGGCGGCGACGACTTCGCGGCCGCCTTCACGAGGCCGACGTCGAAGGTCGGGAACAGCACGACCTTCGCGCCGATGCTGATCGCGAAGGTCAGGCACAGCGTCAGCCCGTAGGCGTGGAACAGAGGGAGCACCGCGTAGAACGTCTCGTCGCCCTCGCGCAGGCCCGGCACCCAGGCGCGGCCCTGCAGGGCGTTCGCACGGAGGTTCGCGTGCGAGAGGATCGCGCCCTTGGGCGTCCCGGTGGTGCCGCTCGTGTACTGCAGCAGGGCCGTGTCGCCGAGGACCGGGCGGGGGTGCGAGCGCGCGATGCGGCGGTTCTTCAGCAGCGACGCGAAGGGCACCAGGGAGCGGCTGCGGGGGGTCGCGGTGAGCTTCTCGCGCGACCGGCGCACCGACGGCAGGGGGAGCCGCAGCGCCAGGCGCTTGCCGAGCGGGAAGGAGCGGGTGAGGTCGACGGAGACGACGCGCTCGATGCCCAGGTCGGCGGGCATGGTCGCGACGACGTCGGCGATCTTGTCCCAGACGACCGCGAACCGGGCGCCGTGGTCCTCGAACTGCCGCCGCAGCTCGCGCGGCGTGTAGAGCGGGTTGTGCTCGACCACGATCGCTCCGAGGCGGAGAGCGGCGTAGAACGCCACCACGTGCTCCGGGCAGTTCGGGAGCACCAGCGCGACGCGGTCGCCGGCGCGTACGCCCAGGCGCCGCAGGCCCTCCGCCGCGCGCGCGACCTGCTCGCCGAGCTCGGCGTAGCTGGTCTCGGCGCCGAAGAACTCGAGGGCGGTGCCGCGGCGGTACCGCGCGACCGAGTCCTCGAGCAGGTCGACGAGGGTCTGGGTGGGGGGGTCGATCTCGGCGGGCACGCCCTCCGCGTAGGAGGTCAGCCACGGCTTCGTCGCCAGGTTCGAGGATCCGGAGGTCACGGGCCGAGTATCGGGCACCCGCCTCCGCACTTCCTCCGAGGCGCGCGGAGGGGGTGCCGCACCGGGCGCGGGAGCGGCAGGCTGGCGGCATGAGCGCAGCCATCGACCTCCTCCGCGACGCCTTCGGCCGGGTGCACGAGAACGTGCACGCCGTCCTCGACGACAGCACCCCCGATCAGCTCGCGTTCCGCGCGGACGCCCGCTCGAACTCGCCCGCCTGGCTCGTCTGGCATCTCGTCCGGGTGCAGGACGACCACCTCGCCCCGCTCGCCGGCCACGAGCAGGTGTGGACGGCCGACGGCTTCCACGGCCGGTCCGGCCTGCCCTTCGGGCCCGACGAGACCGGCTACGGGCAGGAGCCGACCGAGGTGGCGGCGCTCGCCGCGGTGCCGGCCGCGCTGCTCGCGGAGTACGCCGACGCCGTGCACCGGCAGACGCTCGCCCTCCTCGACACGCTCGGCGACGAGGACCTCGAGCGCGTCGTCGACGAGCAGTGGGATCCGCCGGTGACCCTCGGGGTGCGGCTGGTCTCGGTGATCGACGACGACACGCAGCACGTCGGCCAGGCCGCGTACGCGAAGGGTCTCGCCGAGCGCTCGGCGCGCTGAGCCCGGCCTCTACGCTGGCGGGATGCGCGCGCTCCGGACCCTGCCCGCGAGCGCGGTCCTCGCCCTCGCCACCGCGCTGACCCTCGTCGGCTCCTGGATCCCCTCCTACTGGAACGACGAGGCCGCGACCCTCCGCCTGGCGCGGCTCCCGGTGGGCGAGCTCCTCGCCTTCGTGCAGGAGAAGGACGCGGTGCACCTGGTCTACGGCCTGCTGATGCACGGCTGGATCGCGATCGCCGGGGAGTCGGAGCTCGCGGTGCGCGCGCCGTCCGCTCTCGCCACGGGAGCGGCGGCGGCGGGCGTCGTCGTCCTGCTGCGATCGTTCGACCGGCCCCGGGCGGCACTCCTCGCCGCCGCGGTGCTCGTGCTGCTCCCGCGGTCCTCGTTCTCGGGGACCGAGGCGCGATCCTCCGCTCTGGCCACCGCGCTCGTGGTGGGGGCGGCGGTCCTCGTCGTGCGGGCGGCCCGCTCCGGAGGCGCCCTGCGCTGGACCGCGTTCGCGGCCGTCGCAGGTCTGGCGAACGCCGTGTTCCTCTACTCCGTGCTGGTGCTGCCGGCTCTCGTCGCGCTCGCCGCGGCCGCGGCGCCCCGGGGTGCCGTGCGGGCTCTCCCGGCGAGCGCCCTCTCTGCACTGGGCGCCGTGCCGGTGCTGCTCCTCGCCGCCGGGCAGAGCGGCCAGGTCGGCTGGCTCCGCTCGCAGCCGGTTACCGCGTTCACCGTCCTGGTCGAGCCGTTCTTCGGATCCGCGTGGTGGCTGGCCGGGATCGCCGTCGCGCTCCTCGCGGTCGCCGCGGTGCGGGGCGGCCTGCGCGGGCCGCTCCTGCCGGCCCTCGTCCTCTGGATCGTGCTGCCGACCGCGGTGCTGGTGCTCGGGACCCTCCTCGTCGAGCCGATGTTCACCCCGCGCTACCTCGCGTCGAGCACGCCCGCTCTCGCGGTCCTCCTCGGCCTCGCGCTCGACTCGTTCAGGCCCCGGACGGGCGTCGCCCTCCTCGCCCTGATCGCGGTGGCCGCCCTGCCGGTCCTCGTGCAGATGCGCACGGTCACCGGGAAGCCGGCCGGGCAGGACCTCCGCGGTCTGGCGGCCGCCGTCGAGGAGCGGGCCCGTTCGGGCGACGCCGTCCTCCTCGGCTCCTCCGGGACGGTCTCGCTCCGGCCCCGCCTGGCGCTCGCCGCCTACCCGGAGGCGTTCGCGGGCGTGGACGATGTCGCCCTCGCCGCTCCTCACAGGACGACGGGCACGTATTCGGACGTCCTGCTGGAGGGCGAGGCGCTGCGCGCCGCGCTCGCCGGGGAGGACCGGGTCTGGCAGGCGCTGCCGGAGGGCGAGGCGGACGCGGTGCTCGCGGAGGCGGGGTTCGTCGCGCGCGAGCGGATCCGGGTGCCGACGACCGTGCTGACGCTGTGGGAGCGTCCGGAGGGCCGCTGATCCGGAGCGCTCGGGGCGTCGCAGCCCCGGAGTGGAGAGTCGCCGGAGTGCCCGGAGCCCCGTCGACGGGGAGCCGCTACCCTTGTCCCCGGCGCCGTCGCAGAGCGGTGGCGTCCGCGGAGCGAGGACCGCGCCACCGAGAGGACCCGAACGTGACGTTGCCCGAGACCACCACCACCGCCATCGCGAAGCGGAAGGGGCGCGACGTCGCCCCCGAGATCGCGCGCTCCTGGCTGCTGGTGAACGCCACCCGCACCGAGACGTTCGACGCCGCGCACGCGTCCCGCGCCGACCAGATCGTCCTCGACATCGAGGACGCGGTCGACCCCAAGGCGAAGCCCGACGCGCGGACCGACGTCGCGGAGTGGCTGACCGGCGAGAAGCGCGCCTGGGTCCGCATCAACGACCACTCCACCCCGTTCTGGTCCGACGACGTCGACGCGCTGAAGGGCCTGCCCGGCCTCGCCGGCGTCATGCTCGCCAAGACCGAGGCCGCCGAGCACGTCACCGAGACCTTCGATCGCCTCGGCGGCTCCACCCCGGTGCTCGCCCTGGTCGAGTCCGCCCTCGGCATCGAGGAGGCGGTCTCGATCGCCCGCGCTCGCGGCACCTTCCGCCTCGCGTTCGGCAGCGGCGACTACCGCCGCGACACCGGCACCAGCGCCGACGACCTCGCGATGGCCTACCCGCGCTCGCGCCTGGTCGTCGCCTCGCGCATCGGCGACCTGCCCGGCCCGATCGACGGACCGACCGTCTCGAACAGCCACCCCGTGCTGCGCGAGCAGTCCGCGCTCACGGTCTCGCTCGGCCTCACCGGGAAGCTCTGCCTCGACACCGAGCAGCTCGCCGTGATCAACGAGGTCATCAGCCCGACGCCGTCCGACGTCGCCTGGGCCCGCGACTTCCTCGACGACTTCGAGGCCCGCGGCCGCGTCATCCGCGACGGCAGCGACCTGCCCCGGCTGGGCCGCGCCAAGAAGATCGACAAGCTGGCCACGGCGTTCGGCGTCAACCCGCTGTGATCCGTCGCGGGGAGCGCGCCTCCGCGGCACACTGAGGGAGCCGCGGAGACCCTCCCGCGCAGGACGGAGACTCCGATGGGCGCGGTCAGCACCTTCCTCTGGTTCGACGACGGCGCGGGGGAGGCGGCGCGCTTCTACACGGAGCTGGTGCCGAACTCGCGGATCACCGGAAGCCAGGTGCTGCCGGAGGGCTCCCCGTCGCCCGGCGAGGTGCTGTCGGTGACGTTCGAGCTCGACGGGCAGCGGTTCCAGGCGATCAACGCCGGGCCGCGGTTCCCGTTCACCGAGGCCGTCTCGATCGTCGTGACCGTCGGCGACCAGTCCGAGCTCGACCGGCTGTGGGACGCCCTGATCGCGGACGGCGGCGAGGAGAGCCGGTGCGGCTGGCTCCGCGACCGCTGGGGGCTGTCCTGGCAGATCGTGCCGGAGGTCCTCCCGCGTCTGTTCGGAGGCGCCGACCCCGAGGCGTCCGCGCGCGCTCTGCAGGCGATGCTCGTGATGAGCCGCCTCGACATCGCGGAGCTGGAGCGGGCCCATGCCGGCGCGTGACTCCGCCCGCCCGCGCCGCTCGACCTCGCTGCGGCGCGCGTACCTCCGCGACTACCGCTACGCCTACGGCTCGCGCTTCGTGCACCTGCGGGAGGGCTGGGACGTGTCGCGGTACGCGTCCGGCGACGGCGCTCCGGTGCTGCTCATCCCCGGGATCTACGAGACGTGGCAGTTCCTCCGGCCCATCGCCGAGAGGCTGCACGCGGCGGGCCATCCGATCCACGTGCTGCCCGCGCTCGGCTACAACACGCGGCCGATCGTCGCGTCGGCCGGACTCGGCCAGGACTACCTGCGCGAGCACGATCTGCGCGGAGTCGTCGTCGTCGCGCACAGCAAGGGCGGCCTGATCGGCAAGCACATGATGGTCGTCGACGACCGCGAGGACGGGCGGATCGAGCGCATGATCGCCGTCTCGACCCCGTTCAACGGCTCGTCGCTCGCACGGATCGCCCCGGCGCGGGCGCTCCGGGAGTTCGCGCCCCACCGCCCGCTGATCCGAACCCTGCTGGCCGAGCGCGAGGCCGACGCGCGCATCACGTCGATCTACGGGATGCGCGACCAGTACATCCCCGGAGGGAGCCGCCTCGCCGGGGCGCACGAGAACATCGCGGTCTCGGTGGTCGGCCACTTCGCGCTGCTCTCGAGCCCGAAGGTGCTCGACCTCATCGCGGCCCGGGTCTGAGGCCGGACCGGATCCGCTGGGCTCGCCGCCCGCGTGAGGCGCCTGCCGTGCGGCGCGACCTCGACCGGAGGACGGCCGCCTCAGCGACGGGCCGAGCCGCCCGCCGCGCTCAGGACCAGGGAGTGAGCAGCACGAGCGGGATCTGCCGCTCGGTCTTCGTCTGGTACTCGGCGTAGTCCGGCCACGCGGCGACCGCGCGCTCCCACCAGGCCGCGCGCAGATCGCCCTCGAGCACGCTCGCGGCGTAGTCCTTCTTCACGGGCCCGTCCTGCAGCTCGACGTGCGGCTCCTTGAGCATGTTGCCGTACCAGACGGGGTGCTCGGGCGCGCCGCCCTTGGACGCGACGACCACGTACTCGCCCTCGTGCTCGACGCGCATCAGCGCGGTCTTGCGGAGCTTCCCGCTCTTCGAGCCGACGGTGGTCAGGACGATGATGGGGTGGCCGCGGAGGAGGTTCCCCTCGGCTCCGCCGGTCCGCTCGTAGAGCTCCGCCTGCTCGCGGGCCCACTCGGACGTGCTGGGTTCGTACTCTCCGGTCAGCGGCATGCCTCCGATCGTACGGCCGCGGCGGCCCCGGTGGCCGACCCGTGTGCAGGAGGATGGAGCGGTGTTCTCCGCAGACCCGTTCGACCGAGCCCGCATCGCCCTCCTGCGCGACGACCTGATCCGCGCCCGCTACGGCGTGGACGCCGTGCGGGGGCTCTGGGGCGACGAAGCGGCCGAGGCGCTGCACCGCGGCGATCGGGTCCCCGCCCGCCGCGCCCTCGAGCGCAGCGGCGACCACGACGCGCTGGCCACCCTCGCCCGCCTGTTCCTCCTGGCCGATCCCGTCTCGGCCGACGACGCGGACGAGGCGTTCGGCGCTCTCGCGCTGGAGGGGGCGGTGGAGCTCGGCCTGGTGCGCGTCGAGGCCGGAGCCGTCGTCACCGCGGCCCTCGACCTGCGCCCCTACGACGTGGTCGACCAGCGCGGCGCGGCCTCCTGGTGGATCGCCTCCGACCTCGGGGAGCTCGCCCTCGGCCGCGCGCTCGACGAGGACCACGTGCTCGGCGTCGGCGGCGCGAGCCTCACGCTGACCGGCCTGATGATCCAGCGGCCCGTCGGCCGCGTGCTCGACCTGGGGACCGGCTGCGGGATCCAGGCGCTGCACGCCTCCCGCCACGCCGAGCAGGTGGTCGCCACCGACATCTCCGAGCGCGCGCTCGCGCTCGCCTCCTTCACTGCGGCGCTCAACGGGATCGAGAACATCGAGTTCCGCCTCGGCAGCCTTTACGAGCCGGTCGCGGGGGAGCGCTTCGACCACATCGTCACGAACCCGCCGTTCGTCATCACGCCGCGAGTCGAGGGCGTCCCCTCCTACGAGTACCGCGACGGCGGGCTGGAGGGCGACGAGATCGTGCGCCGCGTGATCCTCGGAGCAGCCGAGCACCTGGTGCCCGGCGGTGTCGCGCAGCTCCTGGGGAACTGGGAGTACCGGGAGGGCGCGGACGCCTTCGACCGGATCGCGGACTGGCTCGCCGACGCCCGCAGCCCGCTGGAGCAGGCGCTCGAGGCGGGGCCCGAGGGGCTCGACGCCTGGATGGGCGGGACCGCCTCTCCGCTGGACGTCTGGGTCGTGGAGCGCGAGCGTCAGGATCCGGCGGTCTACGCCGAGACCTGGATCCGGGACGGCGGCACGACTCGCGGCCCCGCGTTCGACGCGCTGGTCGACGCCTGGCTGACCGACTTCGAGCGGCGCGGGGTGACCGGCGTCGGCTTCGGCTACGTCACGCTCCGCCTGCCCGAGCAGCCCCGCCCGCCGATCCGCCGCCTCGAGCGGATCACCACGCCGGTCGCGACCGCGGGCCTGGGCGGCCACCTCGCCGCCTGCCTCGACGCGGCCGAGGCCCTCGCGTCGATGGACGATCGCGCTCTGGCGGGTCTCGCCCTGGTCGTCGCCGGAGACGTCACGGAGGAGCGGCACTACTGGCCGGGCAACGACGATCCGACGGTGCTGCGGCTGCGGCAGGGCGGCGGCTTCGCCCGGGTCGAGGAGGTCGACACGGCGCTGGCCGCCGTGGTCGGCGCCTGCGACGGCGAGCTCTCGGTGGCGGCGATCGCGGCGGCGGTCGCCTCGCTCCTCCAGGTCGAGGAGGAGGCGGTGTCCGACTCGGTGCTGCCGCGGGTGCGCGAGCTGGTGGCGACGGGGCTGCTGCGGCTGCCCCAGGGGGAACGCGGCTAGAAGAGGGTGGCGGAGTCCTCGACGGGGGGCGCAGCGGCCGCGGCGGGCACGGCGGCGGCCGTCGGCCATCCGGGTCCGGCGTCGACGGGCTGCCGGCGCTGGTAGGCGGTCGCGGCGCTCCGGGCGCGGACGTCGGCGGCCTCGTTCATCCGGTGGTTGGCGTGCCCCTTCACCCACTCGAAGGTGACCGCCCGGCCCTGCAGCTCCTCGTCGAGCGCCTTGATGATCTCGACGTTCATCACCGGCTTGCCGTCGGCCTTGCGCCAGCCCTTCCGCTTCCAGCCCGGCAGCCACTCGGTGCAGGCCTTGATGGCGTACTGGCTGTCGCAGAGGATGTGCAGCGGCTCCTCCTCCTGCGCGGTCGCGCGCAGCAGCTCGAGCACCGCGGTGAGCTCGCCGATGTTGTTCGTGCCGTGCGACCAGCCGCCCGCGGCCCAGCGCTCGTCGTCGACGTACCAGGCCCAGCCGGCGGGGCCGGGGTTGCCCAGTGCGGACCCGTCTGCGGCGGCGATGATGCTCACGTGCGTCTCTCCTCGTGCTCTCGGTGCTCGCGCCGGTGCGGCGCCCTCCGAGGGTAGTCGGCGGGCGGGGCGGTCCGCGGCGCGCGGCGCGGAGTCAGGCGGAGGAGGAGCGGCGCGCGATCGTCACGCGCGTCGAGTACGGCATCGCGACGGTCCCGCTCCCGCCCGACTCCTCGTCCACCACGGCGTCGACCGCCGCGAGGACCGCGGCGCGCTCCTCGTCGGGCATCGCGATGACGGAGCTGCGGGACGCGAACATGTCCCGCACCCCGGCTCGGTCCAGCTCGAAGGACCACTCGAAGGCCGCGAACGCCACCCGCTCGAGAGCGGAGCCGAGCGGCGGCCGGAGCGTCTCGAAGCGCTCGGCGGTGGAGGCTCCGGCGACCTCGCCGAGCCGGCGCACCCAGGGGACCGACTCGTCGCGGATGTTCCACACCAGCGCGAGCACGCCCTCCGGCACCAGGACGCGGGCGACTTCGGCTCCCGCGCGCTCGGCGTCGACCCAGTGCCACGACTGCGCGGCGGTGACGAGCTCCGCGGAGGCGTCCGCGGCGGGGATCGCCTCGGCCGTCCCCTCCTCGGGGCGGACCCCCGGCAGATTCGAGGCGAGCCGCGCGAGCATCTCCGCGTCGGGCTCGACCGCGGTCACGTCGAGGCCGCGGGACGCGAGCGACGCGGTGAACTTGCCCGTTCCCGCGCCGAGGTCCACGGCGCGCAGCCGATCGGAGGCGTCGGCTCCCGCCGCGCGGGCCCGCTCCGGGATGAAGGCGCCCGCCACCCGCGCGGGGGCGTGCCCCAGGATCCAGTCGACGGCGTCGTCGGGGTAGCCGGGCCGCCCGCGGTCGTAGGCGTCGACCGCGCTGCCGAAGGAGCGTCCGAGGCCGCTCATGGCTTCTCCGCCGCTCGCGCGAGCACGTCCACCGCGTAGCCGTAGCCGGCGATCCCCGCGCCGACGATGACGGCGATCGCGACGTCCGAGAGGTAGGAGTGCTGCCGGAACGGCTCGCGCCGGTGCACGTTGCTCACGTGCACCTCGACCATCGGCAGCTCGGTCGCGAGGACGGCGTCGCGGATCGCGATCGACGTGTGCGTGTACGCCCCGGCGTTGAGCACCACTCCCGAGACGGAGCCGCGAGCCGCGTGCAGCCGGTCGACGATCGCGCCCTCCGAGCTGCTCTGGAAGGTCTCGACCGTGAAGCCGTGCCGCTCGGCCGCCTCCGCCGCCAGCGCCTCGGCGTCGACGAGGGTGTCCGAGCCGTAGAGCTCGGGCTCGCGGGTGCCGAGCAGGTTCAGGTTCGGGCCGTTGAGGACGAGGATCGGCAGCTTCACGCTCCGACCCTAGCGCCGGCCGTCCCCGCGAGCGGGAGCGGCGGCAGCGCCGCGCGCAGGAGGATCAGCTCGCGCGCATGGGCGTCCAGACGCCGGTCCTCCTCGGTCCGCAGCTCGAGAGGCGGAACCGGCTCGGCCGCCCCGTCGGCGCCCCGCACCACGAAGACGCTCCGGCACTGCGTGGTCAGCTCCAGCTCGCCGGTCCGCGGGTCCCCGGAGCGCACGTGCACCGCCAGGTGCATGCTCCGGGCGCTCGTGTGGATGAGGCGCGCCTCCACCTCGACGAGGTGCCCGATGCGCACCGGACGGTAGAAGTGGATCCCGCCGGAGTAGACGGCCACCGCGTCGCGGCCGGTCCAGCGCTGCGCGACCGCGTCGGCCGCCTCGTCGATCCAGCGCATCACGATCCCGCCGTGGGCGTTGCCGCCCCAGTTGACGTCGCCCGGCGCCGCGAGGAAGCGGAACACGATCCGCGGACCGGTGCCCTCCTCGGTGTACTCCTGGGCGCGCATCACGTCGTGCAGCCGTCGGCGGCCGTCGATGCGCGCGGCGGCGCCCTCGGCGAGGGACAGGTCCTCGATCGAGCGGGGCCGCCACTCCGGGACCGACCGCGGCCTCTTCTCGTCGTCGACGGCCACGAACACGAGGAGGCAGTGCGTGGCGTCCTCGTAGAGGCCGGTCCGCGGATCCGCCTGCGCGACCTGCACCAGCACGTGCATGCTCGTGCGCCCGGTGTGGATGACGCGGGCGGTCGCCTCGATCAGGTTGCCGACCGAGATGGGCCGGGTGAAGTGGACGTTGCCAACGTACGCCGTCACGCAGTAGCCGCCGCTCCAGCCCACGGCGCAGGCGTAGCCGGCCTTGTCGATCCACTCGAGGACGCGGCCGGCCTGGGCGCTGCGGCCGTCGGCGGTGGCGTCCTGCGGGGCGGCGAGGAAGCGGAGCGTGATGCGGTCGGTCATGGTGCCCGTCGTCGTGGGAGCGGAAGGGGGGAGTGGACCCGCGGGGGTGCGAGGAAAGGGGGATGATCCGCCCGCGGGCCACAGGGGTGTCCGGCAGGCGCCGGCTCGGTCAGGGGGATCAGGCCGCCAGCGGCAGCTTCTCGGCGAGGAGCCGGAACCGCAGGGCCTGGAGCTCGGCGGTCAGTTCGGGCGGCAGCCGGTCGCCGAACCGCGTGAAGAACTCCTCCGTGAGCGCGCACTCCTCCAGCCACGCCTCGACAGGGACGGAGAACAGCTCCTCCTTCTGGGCCGCGGAGAGCCGGAGCCCGTGCGTGTTGATCGCGACCGGCAGGTCGCCGAGGGGGCTCCGCCGCGCCTCCGCCAGCCCCTCCAGGCGGCGGACGAGCCACTGCAGCACCCGCGCGTTCTCGCCGAAGCCGGGCCAGAGGAACTCGCCGCCCGCGTCCTTACGGAACCAGTTGACCTGGAACACCGCCGGCGCCGCATCGCCGAGCTCAGCGCCGATCGCGAGCCAGTGCGCGAAGTAGTCGGCCATGTTGTAGCCGCAGAAGGGGAGCATCGCGAACGGATCGCGGCGCAGCTCCCCGACCGTGCCCTCCGCGGCCGCGGTCTTCTCGGAGGCGACGGTCGCACCCAGGAAGACGCCGTGCTGCCACGAGGTGGCCTGCGTGACCAGCGGGACGTTGCTCGCCCGTCGGCCACCGAAGACGATCGCGTCCAGCGGCACGCCCTCGTGGGCGTCCCAGTCGGCGGAGAGCGACGGGCACTGCGCGGCCGGCGCGGTGAAGCGGGAGTTGGGGTGCGCGGCGGGCGTGCCGGACGCCGGCGTCCACGGCTGCCCGCGCCAGTCGGTCAGCCGCTCCGGGACCTCGTCGGTCAGGCCCTCCCACCACACGTCGCCGTCCTCGCGGAGCGCGACGTTGGTGAAGATCGTGTTGCCCCAGAGCGTCTGCACGGCGTTCGGGTTCGAGGTCTCCCCGGTGCCGGGAGCGACGCCGAAGAAGCCCGTCTCGGGGTTCATCGCCCAAAGGCGTCCGTCCTCGCCGCGGCGCATCCAGGTGATGTCGTCGCCCAGCGTCTCGACCCGCCAGCCGGGGATCGCGGGCTGCATCATCGCGAGGTTGGTCTTGCCGCACGCGCTCGGGAAGGCGGCGGCGACGTGGTAGCGCCGTCCCTCGGGCGAGACGATGCGGATCAGCAGCATGTGCTCGGCGAGCCAGCCCTCCTCGCGCCCCATCGCCGAGGCGATGCGCAGGGCGAAGCACTTCTTCGCCAGCAGGGCGTTGCCGCCGTAGCCGGAGCCGTACGAGACGATCTCGCGCGTCTCCGGGAACTGGGTGATGTACTTCACGGGGCTGCACGGCCAGGCGACGTCCTCGCGGGTGACGCCGTCCGCGTCGCGGAGGGGCAGCCCCACGGTGTGCACGCCGCGGACGAACGGGGTCTCCTCGGTGAAGGCGGCGAGCGGCTCGGAGCCCACGCGCGCCATGATCCGCAGGTTCAGCACCGCGTAGGCCGAGTCGGTGACCTGGACGCCCAGCTGCGAGAGCGGACCGCCGACGGGCCCCATCGAGAACGGGACGACGTACATCGTCCGTCCGCGCATCGCTCCGTCGAGGAGGGGAGCGAGCTCGGCCCTCATCGCGGCGGGCTCGCGCCAGTTGTTGGTCGGTCCCGCGTCGGCCTCGTCGGTCGTGCAGATGAAGGTGCGGTCCTCGACCCGGGCGACGTCGTCCGGGTCGGTGCGGGCCAGGAACGAGCCGGGCCGCCACTCCGGATTGAGCGGGAGGAGCGTGCCGGAGGCGACGAGCCGCTCGGTGAGGCGGTACCACTCCGCGGGGGAGCCGTCGCTCCACTCGATCGAGTCGGGCTGGAGGATCGCGGCGGTCTCGCGCACCCAGCGGCGGAGGGCGAGGGGCGCCGGCGGCACGACGGGCGCGGGGACGGACGTCGGCGCGGTCATGGTGCTCGGCTCGAGTCGGACGGTGTTGCTGTAGATGCTCATGCTGGCTCCGCTTTCGGTGGTCGTCGTCGACGGGGGTGGGGAGTCGCCGGCCGCAGCCGGGAAGAGGCCGGCCGGGCCGGGAGGGGCGCTCAGTGGCGCCTGAAGCCAGGATGGAGGAGGATCAGGGGGTATTCCCGGCGCTCAGGCGGTCAAGAAACCGCCTTTTTGCGCTTCCGTCACAACCGACCGCTGGAGCTCGCCGTGACCGATCCCTCGACACCCGCCCCGGGCTCCGACGCCGTGCTGCTCGGGCAGCGCCTGCGCCACTTCCGCACCCGGCGCGGACTGACCCTCGGGCAGCTCGCTGAGCGCGTCGACGTGTCGGGGAGCCAGCTCTCGCTGATCGAGACGGGCCGCCGCGAGCCGCGCCTCTCCCTCCTGCAGCGCCTCGCGGCCGCGCTCGGCGTCGAGCTGGCGGCGCTGCTCTCGGACGAGCCGCCGAGCGAGCGGGCCGCGCTCGAGATCGAGCTGGCGCGCGTGCAGAAGGGGTCGCTGTACCGCTCGCTCGGCCTGCCCGAGTTCAAGGTCAACAAGGGGCTGAGCACGCCCGTACTGGAGGCGTTCCTCGGCGTCTACCGCGAGCTCGCCCGGCGACGGAGCGAGGCGAGTGCCACACCGGAGGAGGCGCGCCGGGCCAACACCGCCCAGCGGCTCCAGCTGCGCGAGCGCAGCTCCTACCTGCCCGAGATCGAGGAGGTGGCGGGCGAGATGCTCCGCACCGTCGGGCACCGCGGAGGAGCACTGACCCACAGCTCCGTCTCGAAGATGGCCCGGCACCTCGGCTTCGAGATCATCCACGTCGGCGACCTGCCGCACTCCGCCCGCTCGGTGATCGACCTCGCGAACGGCAGGATCTACCTCCCGCCCGCCTCGATCCCCGGGGGGCACGGCCTGCGGGCGCTGGCGCTGCAGGCGATGGCGCACCGCCTCCTCGGGCACGAGCGGCCGGTGACCTACGCCGACTTCCTCCGCCAGCGCCTCGAGATCAACTACTTCGCCGCCGCGTGCCTGATGCCGCTGGAGCCGGCGGTCGCGTTCCTCCAGGAGGCGAAGCGCGAGCGGGACATCTCGGTGGAGGACTTCCGCGACGGCTTCGGCGTCACCCACGAGGCCGCCGCCCTGCGCTTCACGAACCTGCTCACCTCGCACCTCGACATCCGGATGCACTTCCTGCGCGTGTTGGGAGACGGCTCGATCCAGAAGGCCTACGAGAACGACGGGCTGCCGCTGCCGACCGACGTCACCGGGGCCGTCGAGGGCCAGGTGGTCTGCCGCTACTGGTCGGCGCGCTCCGCGTTCACCCGGACCAACCGGACGACGGAGTACTACCAGTACGTCGACACCCCGGCGGGGACCTTCTGGTCGGCGTCGCAGACCGGCACGACCGACACCGAGGAGTTCTCGATCACCGTGGGCGTCCCGTTCGCCGAGGCCCGCTTCTTCCGAGGCCGCGACACCGACCGCCGCGAGCTCTCCCGCTGCCCCGACGAGTCCTGCTGCCGACGCGCTCCGTCGGAGCTCGCCGCGCGCTGGGACGGCAACGCCTGGCCGAGCGCGCGCCTGCACGCGCACGTGCTCGCGCCGCTGCCGTCAGGCACCTTCCCCGGCATCGACGACGCCGAGGTCTACGAGTTCCTCGACGCGCACGCCCGCGAGTCCTGACCGCTCCCGCGAGACGCCGCTCCGGTGCGCCTGGGTCGGCGTGCCGCGTACCCGAGCGGCGTCCCGCGGAGGGGGCGGGAGGCGTCAGTCCGAGATGAGGGCGCGGGCCGTTCCCTCGTCGAGGATGAGGTCGGTGATGAGGCCGGCCGCCAGGGCGCCGCGCAGGCCCGGCAGCTTCGAGGCGCCCGACACGACGCAGATCCGGCGCGACGCGCGGCGCACCGTGGAGAGGTCCGGACCGCTTGCACGTTCGTTCATGGGGATGTCGTCCCAGCTGCCGTCGGACCGGTAGAACACCGTCGCGACGTCGCCGACGACCCCGGAGCCGCTGAGCGAGGTGAAGTCGCTCGGCTCCAGGTAGCCGCCGATGTAGACCTTCGAGGGGACCGCCGCGAACGGCGACCCGAGCCCGAACAGCGCCACGTCCATCCGCTGCTGCAGCTCCAGGACCCGTCGGGTGGAGCGCTCGCGCCACACCGCCTGCTTGGTGGTCGGGTCGTCGAAGAACGCCGGCACCGGGAACTGCTGGACCTTCGCCGCGTAGGCGTCGCCGAAGCGGCGGAGGATCTCGCTCGAGTAGTTGATGCCCGTGGTCTCGGTGTTGCCGGCGCCGTTCAGCTGCACGATCTGCGTGTTGTGCGTCTCCTTGGCGATCAGGTGGCGGCTGATCGCGCTCATCGTGGAGCCCCAGGCGATGCCGACGATCATGTTCGAGTCGATGAACTGCCCGAGGATCCTCGCTGCGGACAGGGCGACCCGCTCGAGCCGGTCGATCTCGCTGGTGTGGTCCGGCACCGGCACGATGTGCGCCGTGATGTCGAAGTGGGACCGCACCTCGGCCGAGAGGGCGCTCGCCCGGTCGAGGGGGGAGCGGATCTGGATGTCGACCAGGCCGGTCGCGCGGGCGTGCGAGAGCAGGCGCGAGACGGAGGAGCGCGACGTGTGCAGCTCGTGCGCGATCGCGTCCATCGTCAGATCCTGCATGTAGTACAGCTGGGCCGCACGAAGCGCGTCCCGCGTCTTGTCGGGATGGGTCGCGTGGGTCGTCTCGTCGAGTTCGACGACCGGTCTCACCGGGGTCATAGCGCTCCCTGCACGGATTTCCACCCGTCTTGACCGGATGTGTTGTCGGGTCAAGGATGGCTGTATTCCTCCGCGAAATCAATCGGTCATCTCCCCGGTGCACGCTGGTGCGGAGGCCTCGACGACACCCCTACGACACGAAGGCGAGTACGAAGTGGCACAGTCCGACGGAACTCCCGGAAACTCCGCTCTGCGCGAGAGCGTCGCTGCTCTCCGCGACAACCCCCGCGCCACGGTCCTGGTCATCGGCGGTGGCATCAACGGCATCGGGACCTTCCGCGAGCTCGCGCTCAACGGCGTCGACGTCGCCCTCGTCGAGCGCGGCGACTACGTCTCCGGTGCCTCGAGCGCCTCGAGCCACATGATCCACGGCGGCATCCGCTACCTCGAGAACGGCGAGTTCCGACTCGTCAACGAGGGCGTGCACGAGCGCAACGGCCTGCTGAAGATCGCTCCCCATTACGTGAAGCCGCTGCAGACGACGATCCCGATCTACTCGACGTTCTCGGGCATCCTCGCGGCTCCGCTGCGCTTCCTGACCCACAAGTCGGGCAAGCCGCAGGAGCGCGGTGCGCTGCTGATCAAGGTCGGCCTCACGATGTACGACTTCTTCTCCCGCGACGGCGGCACGGTCCCGCGCCACCAGTTCCACGGGCGCAAGCGCTCGCTGAACGAGCTCCCCAAGCTCGACCCGAAGATCAAGTACACCGCCACCTACTTCGACGCCTCCGTGCACGAGCCCGAGCGCCTCGCGCTCGACGTGCTCCACGACGCGCTGATCGGCGGCAGCAAGGCCCGCGCGGCCAACTACGTCGAGGCCGTCGGCGCCGACGAGAAGGGTGTCGTCCTCCGCGACCGCGAGTCCGGCGAGGAGTTCACCTTCGCGGCGGACGTCGTCGTCAACGTCTCCGGACCGTGGACCGACTTCACCAACACGGCCCTCGGCACGACCACGACGTTCATGGGCGGCACCAAGGGCTCGCACATCGTGCTCGACAACCCCGAGCTGGTCGAGGCCTGCGAGGGCCGCGAGATGTTCTTCGAGCACAGCGACGGACGCATCGTCCTCATCTACCCGCTCAAGGGCCGCGTGATGGTCGGCACGACCGACATCGACGCCGACCCCACGAAGCCGGCGGTGTGCACGGAGGAGGAGATCGACTACTTCTTCGAGCTCGTGAACCACGTCTTCCCGGCCATCCGCGTGGACCGCTCGCAGATCGTCTTCAAGTTCTCCGGCATCCGCCCGCTGCCCCGCCACGACGACGAGGCCCCGGGCTTCGTCTCCCGCGACTACCGCATCGAGCCCTCGACGCTCCCCGGCAACGGCTCGCCCGTGCTCAGCCTGGTCGGCGGCAAGTGGACGACGTTCCGCGCCCTGTCGGAGCACCTCTCGAACGAGGTCTTCAAGCGGATCGGCGTGACCCGTCGCGTCTCCACCGTGAAGACCCCCATCGGAGGCGGCAAGGGCTTCCCGCGCACCGACGCGTCCCGCGCGCAGTGGATCAGCCAGCACCGCTCCGGGCTCTCCTCGGCCCGCACGGGCCAGCTGCTCGAGCGCTACGGCACCCGCGCGCAGGAGGTCATCGAGGCCCTGGCCGACGGACACGACGAGGCGCTCGACTTCGACAAGGACTTCACCACCGGTGAGATCCGCTACCTCGCCCAGCGCGAGAGCGTGGTGCACCTCATCGACCTGGTGATGCGCCGCACCAACCACGCCTTCACGGGCGGCCTGAGCCGCGAGCTCCTCGAGGAGCTCGCCGAGCACACGGGCGCCGTGCTGGGCTGGGACGACGCCGCCCGCGCGTCGGAGGTCGACGCGACCATCGCGCACCTCAAGGAGTACAACGGCGTCGACGTCGGGGGCACCTCGGTGCAGACCCCGACGGCCGTGCCCGCGTCCTGATCGGCGGTCAGGCGCGGATCGACGGAAGCCCCGGACCGAGGACCACCTCGACCGGGGCTTCCGTCGTGACAACGCACAAACGTGCACGCGCCGTTCCTTGTCGCTAGGACAGGGCGCCGATAACTTCACACCGTCGGGCATCGAAGCCCGCCGCGGACGCCTGTGCGCGTCCGTCTTACGAAAAGGAAAAGGTCAACGTGGACAATCTCGGAGTGGTCTTCCTCGCCGAAGTCGTGGGAACGGCCATGCTCGTGCTCCTCGGCTGCGGTGTCGTCGCCAACGTCGCGCTCGTGAAGAGCAAGGGTCTCAACGGCGGAACCCTCATGGTCAACATCGGCTGGGGCTTCGCGGTCTTCGCCGGTGTGATCGTCTCGTACAACTCGGGGGCGCACCTCAACCCCGCGGTCACCCTGGGCCTCGTCGCGAGTGGAGCGACCGAGTTCGGTTCCGGCGTGCCCGTCAACATCGTCTCGATCCTCGTCTACATCCTCGCCCAGATGATCGGTGCGATCCTCGGTGCCGTCTTCTGCTGGCTCGCCTACAAGCAGCACTTCGACGAGGAGCCCGACGCGGCCAACAAGCTCGGCGTCTTCTCGACCGGTCCGGCGATCCGCTCGTACGGCTGGAACTTCGTCACCGAGGTCATCGGCACCTTCGTCCTCGTCTTCGTCGTCATCGGCTTCGGCGGCGGACGTCAGGGCGACGGCGGTCTGGCCGCGCTCGGCGCGCTGCCCGTCGCCATCCTGGTGATCGCGATCGGCGCCTCCCTCGGCGGCCCGACCGGCTACGCCATCAACCCCGCCCGCGACCTCGGCCCCCGCATCGCGCACGCGCTGCTGCCGATCAAGGGCAAGGGCTCGAGCGACTGGAGCTACGCCTGGGTGCCCGTCGCCGGCCCGATCGTCGGTGGAGTGCTCGCGGGCCTCGCCTCGCTCGTGCTGCTCCCGGTCCTCTAGACCGCCGCGCTTCCTTTCACCCCCCGTTACGAAGGAGTAATCATTCATGGCTGACTACGTCATCGCTATCGACCAGGGGACCACGTCGTCCCGCGCGATCATCTTCGACAAGAAGGGATCGATCGTCTCCACCGGCCAGAAGGAGCACGAGCAGATCTTCCCGCGCGCCGGCTGGGTCGAGCACGACCCGATCGAGATCTGGAACAACGTCCGCGAGGTGATCGGCCAGGCTCTCTCCCGCGCCGACCTGACCCGCCACGACATCGCCTCCGTCGGCATCACCAACCAGCGCGAGACCGCTGTCGTCTGGGACAGGACGACCGGCAAGCCCGTCTACAACGCCATCGTCTGGCAGGACACCCGCACCCAGTCGATCGTCGACCGCCTCGCCGGCGACGAGGGCGCTGACCGCTTCAAGTCGATCGTGGGCCTCCCGCTCGCGACCTACTTCTCCGGCACCAAGATCGTCTGGATCCTCGAGAACGTCGAGGGTGCTCGCGAGAAGGCCGAGGCGGGCGACCTGATCTTCGGCACGACGGACACCTGGGTCCTCTGGAACCTGACCGGCGGCATCGACGGCGGCGTCCACAAGACCGACGTCACCAACGCCTCCCGCACCCTGTTCCTCGACCTCGAGACCCTCGAGTGGCGCGACGACATCCTCGAGGCCTTCGGGGTCCCGAAGTCGATGCTCCCCGAGGTCTGCTCCTCCTCCGAGGTCTACGGGCACGTCGAGTCCTCGTCGCTGCTGCGCGAGGTCCCGATCGCCGGCATCCTCGGCGACCAGCAGGCCGCGACCTTCGGCCAGGCGGCGTTCGATCCGGGCGAGGCGAAGAACACCTACGGCACCGGCAACTTCCTGATCTTCAACACGGGCACCGAGATCGTCCACTCGAAGAACGGTCTGCTCACCACCATCGGCTACAAGCTCGGCGACGGCGAGGTGCACTACGCGCTCGAGGGCTCGATCGCGGTCTCCGGCTCGCTGATCCAGTGGCTGCGCGACAACCTGGGCCTCATCGGCTCGGCTCCCGAGGTCGAGGCGCTGGCCGCCACCGTCGAGGACAACGGAGGCGCGTACTTCGTCCCCGCCTTCTCGGGTCTGTTCGCCCCCTACTGGCGCTCCGACGCCCGCGGAGCCCTCGTCGGCCTCACCCGCTACGTCAACAAGGGCCACATCGCCCGCGCCGCGCTCGAGGCGACCGCCTTCCAGACCCGCGAGGTCCTGGACGCGGTCAACGCCGACTCCGGCGTCCCCCTGCAGGAGCTCAAGGTCGACGGCGGAATGATCGCCAACAACCTGCTCATGCAGTTCCAGGCCGACATCCTCGGCGTCCCGGTCGTCCGACCGGTCGTCGCGGAGACCACCGCGCTCGGAGCGGCCTACGCGGCCGGTCTCGCGGTCGGCTTCTGGGAGAACCTCGACGACCTGCGCCAGAACTGGCAGGAGGACTCGCGGTGGACCCCGCAGATGGACCAGGACGAGGCCGCCCGCCAGTACCGCCTCTGGAAGAAGGCCGTCACCAAGACCTTCGACTGGATCGACGAGGACGTGCAGTAGTTTTCTCCGCTGCAGTCCCTGCCTGCCGCGGCGCGGTCGGCTCATCGAGGTGGTCGCGTCTCGGGGAGCGGGTCGCGTCCGGCTAGGGGACGACGCTGACACGCGTCCTCCCCGTTCGCCTCGCGCGACGAGCGGATGGCGTGAGTCCGTTCACGGTGATGCGCCCTGTCCGACCCTCGGGTCGGGTGGGGCGCTTCGTCGTTCCGACGACGGCGCAACGGGTATCGCAACGGGGTGGTTCGGGGACACCCGTGCTGGTCGAGTGGTCGCCGCAGACGGCTCATCGAGACCCGGCAATTCGGACCTGCATGCTGGTCGCGTAGTCGCTGCAGGCGGCTTATCGAGACCCGGACCGGGCGGGGCCTCAGTCCGCCGGCAGCCCGAGCTGCGAGTCCAGCTCGTCCAGGGAAGCGATCCGGCGCACGCCCAGCTCGACCGCCTCGGGCGGCAGCTCGCGGCCGTGCTCGGGACCGCCGACGCGGTCGAGCCAGACGCCGCGCAGGCCCGCAGCGGCCGCTCCGACGGCGTCGGTGCCGAGCCGGTCGCCGACGTAGAGGGCCTCCTCCGGAGAGACCCCGAACCGCTCGCAGGCGATCGCGAAGATCCGCGCGTCCGGCTTGGCGACGCCGACGTCGCCGGAGGCGATCACGTGCTCGAAGCGACCGGAGAGGCCCGTGCCCTCGATCTTCCCCCGCTGGAAGTCGAGCACGCCGTTGGTGATGACGCCGAGGCGGACTCCGGCGGCGTCGAGCCGGTCGAGGACGGGCAGCGCGTCGTCGTGGAGGGTCCAGGCGGCGATGTAGTGCTCGAGGTACCCGCGGAACCAGGAGCTCGCCTCCTCGGGAGTCAGCCCGACTCCGGCCTCCGCGGCGAAGTCCGTGGCGCGCGCCCGGCGCTGGCCCTCGTAGTCGAGCTCGCCCGCGAGGTAGCGGTGGTAGTGCTCCTCCTCGAGCAGGTGCCAGCGGCGCTGCACGTCGGCCGGCTCGCCGGCGTAGGCGGCGCCGAGCGAGGCGGCGTACGCGACGATCCCCTCCCGCACAGCGCGGGCATGGGCGAAGAGGGTGTCGTCGAGGTCGAAGAGCGCGAGCCGCAGCACGGCCGCCTCAGCGGACGCGGCGGAGGAGGCCGACGGAGTCGTAGACGGCGGCGAGCGTGCGCTCCGCGGTCTCGGACGCGCGGTCGGCGGCGAGGGAAAGGACCCGGTCGAGCTCGGCCGGGTCGGCGAGCAGCTCCGCGGTCCGCGCTCGGATCGGGTCGAAGGTGGCGGCGACCACCTCGACGAGGCCCTTCTTGAGGTCCCCGTAGCCGCGGCCCGCGTACTCCTGCTCCAGCGACTCGATGGAGCGGTCGGCGAGGACCGAGTAGATCGTCAGCAGGTTCGAGACGCCGGGCTTCGCCGCCCGGTCGAAGCGCACCTCCGACTCGGTGTCCGTCACGGCGCGCATGATCTTCTTCGCGGTCGCCTTCGGCTCGTCGAGCACGCTGAGCAGGCCCGCATCCGACTCCGCCGACTTCGACATCTTGGCGCCCGGGTTCTGCAGGTCGAAGATCTTCGCGGTCTCGCGCACGATGTGGGGCTCCGGCACGGCGAAGGTCTCACCGAAGCGCGAGTTGAAGCGCGCGGCGAGATCGCGGGTGAGCTCCAGGTGCTGGCGCTGGTCCTCGCCGACCGGCACCGCGTCCGTCTGGTACAGCAGGATGTCGGCCGCCATCAGGATCGGGTAGGTGAACAAACCCACCGAGGCGGCCTCAGCACCCTGCTTCGCCGACTTGTCCTTGAACTGCGTCATCCGGCTGGCCTCGCCGAAGCCGGTCAGGGTGTTGAGGACCCAGGCGAGCTCGGCGTGAGCGGGCACGTGGGACTGGATGAAGAGGGTCGAGCGCGCGGGGTCGATGCCCGCGGCGATGTACTGCGCGGCGGTCGCGCGGGTGCGCTCGCGGAGCTGCTGCGGATCCTGCGGGACCGTGATCGCGTGCAGGTCGACGACGCAGAAGTAGGCGTCGAAGTCCTCCTGCATCGCGACCCACTGGGTCAGCGCGCCGATGTAGTTGCCGAGGTGCAGCGACCCGGAGGAGGGCTGCATGCCGGAGAAGATGACGGGCTTGGCGCCCGGGGTGCTGGGAGTCATGGGTGGCCTCGAGGGGTCGGTTCGCGGGGGAGAGGGTCAGAGCTCGTAGTCGACGACCACGGGGGAGTGGTCGGACCAGCGGGTGTCGTAGGAGGCGGCGCGGTCGACCTCGTAGCTGCGGGCGAGGTCGGCGAGCGCGGGCGTGGCGAGCTGGTAGTCGAGGCGCCAGCCGGTGTCGGTGTCGAAGGCCTGGCCGCGCTGGGACCACCACGTGTACGGTCCGGGCACCTCGCCCGCGAACCGGCGGCCGAGGTCGACCCAGCCCAGTCCGGCACCGGCGTTGTAGTCCGGGTCGCCCTCGGCGCCGACGAAGCGGTCGACGTAGGCGCGCTCCTCCGGGAGGAAGCCTGCCTTCTTGACGTTGCCCTTCCAGTTCTTGATGTCGAGCGTGCGGTGGCCGACGTTGAGGTCGCCCATCACCACGGCGAGCTCGCTGTGCGCCCGGATCTCGGGCAGGCGCGCTTCCATCGCGTCGAGGAAGCGGTACTTCTCGACCTGCTTGGGGGTGCCGACCTCGCCGGAGTGGACGTAGGTGGAGACGACGGTGAGCGAGCGGCCGCCGACCTCGTAGTCGGCCTCGAGCCAGCGTCCTGCCGAGTCGAAGTCGTCGGCGCCGAACGTCACGCGGTGGATCGTGGCGCGCCTGCGTGAGGCGAGAGCGACTCCGGCGCGCCCCTTGGCGGTCGCCTCGTCGTGCAGCACGTCCCACTCGTCCCCGAGGAGCCCCGTGAGGTCGTCCGTGGAGGCGCGGACCTCCTGCAGGGCCAGGACGTCGACGTCGCGGGCGGCGAGCCAGTCGCCCATCCCCTTGCGGTAGGCGGCGCGGACGCCGTTCACGTTGACGGAGGCGATGCGGAGGGTGCTGCGAGTCACCGGAGCAGTCTATTCGGAGCCGCGGAGCGGGCCGCCCGGCCGCGCTCGCACCCCGGAACGCGGAAGCCGGCGGCCGCCTCACGCCACTCCCTCGGAGAGGGGGAGGAGCGCGGAGGCGACCGCCGGCGGGACCGCTCAGGACGGTCGGTCGGAGGGGATCAGGCGGGGACGGCCTGCGCGGTGGCGGGCTCGGGCACCTCGGCGACCACTGGGGCGCGCTTGATGCTCTTCGCGATGATCACGCAGACGGCCGTGACGACCATGCCCACCAGGATGGCGACCAGGTAGAGGATCGGCTGCCCGACGAGCCCGGTGACCCAGACGCCGCCGTGCGGGGCGCGGAGGGTGGAGCCGAAGAGCGCGACGAGCGCACCCGTGACGGCCGAGCCGACCATGGCGGACGGGATCACGCGCAGCGGGTCGACCGCGGCGAACGGGATGGCCCCCTCCGAGATGAAGGACGCGCCCAGCAGGTAGGCGGCCTTGCCGTTCTGGCGCTCGGCGTCGGTGAACAGGCGCTTGCGGAGCGTCGTGGCCAGGGCCAGACCCAGCGGCGGGGTCATGCCGGCGGCCATGACGATCGCCATCACCTTGAACTGCACGGAGTTCGGGTCGCCGTCGGCGGGGACGGAGGCGAGGCCGGTGGTCGCGAAGGCGTAGGCCACCTTGTTGACCGGACCGCCCATGTCGAACGCCATCATGAGGCCGAGGATGATCCCCAGGATGATCAGGTTGCCGCCCGAGAGGCCCGAGAGCCAGGACGACAGGCCCTCGCTCAGTGCGCGGAGCGGCGCTCCGAGCACCACGAACATCAGGAAGCCGGTGATGAAGGTGGCGATCAGGGGGATGATCACGACGGGCATCAGCGACTTGAACGCCGCGGGGAGCTTGATCCGCGAGATGTAGAGGGCCGCGTAGCCGGCGATGAAGCCGGAGGCGAGGCCGCCCAGGAAGCCCGCGCCGACGGTGACCGCGACCGCGCCGCCGAGGAAGCCCGGCGCGATGCCGGGACGGTCGGCGATGCCGAAGGCGATGAAGCCCGAGAGCACCGGCACCAGGAACGCGAAGGTCGCGCTTCCGATGAGGAACATCACTCCGGCCCAGTCGGTGATGTTCGCGACGTTGAAGCCGTCGTCGATGATCTGCTGGGCCGTGAAGTCGACGATCCGGTAGCCGCCGAACAGGAACGACAGCGCGATCAGCAGACCGCCCGCCGCGACGAACGGGATCATGTAGGAGACGCCGGTCATCAGGTTCTGGCGGATGCGTGTTCCGACGCCGACCTTCTTCGGCGCGGCGGGGGCCGCGGCCGGAGTCGAGCGGGCGGGGGCGGACGCGGCGGAGCCGGAGCCGCGGAGGGCCAGAGCGCGGTCGAGGACCTCGTCCGGCTTGGACAGGGCCTCGGCGACGCCCACCTGGAGGATCGGCTTGCCGGCGAAGCGGTCCTTGCCGCGGACCTCGAGGTCGGCGGCGAGGATGACGACGTCCGCGGCGGCGATGTCGGCCGCGGTCATCTCGTCCGAGCCGGCCGCGCCCTGGGTCTCGACGTGGATCGGGTAGCCGCGCTTCTTCGCGGCCTGCTCGAGCGCCTCCGCCGCCATGTACGTGTGGGCGATGCCCGCGATGCAGCTGGTCACGGCGACGAAGCGCGGGCCGGAGGCGGGGCTCGCGGCGGGCGCGTCCTGCACCTTCGCGACGGCGCGGTCGATGACGTCGGCCGCCTTCGCGAGCGCCTCCGACGTGCCCACCTCGAGGGTGGGCTTCCCGGCGAAGCGCTCCTTGCCGCGGACCTCGAGGTCGGCGGCGAGGATCACGACGTCGGCGTCGGCGATGGTCCGGTCCGACATGGGATCGGACCCCGCGGCGCCCTGGGTCTCGACCTGGATCTCGTACCCCTTCTTCTTCGCGGCCTGCTCGAGGGCCTCGGCCGCCATGTAGGTGTGCGCGATGCCGGCGATGCAGCTCGTGACGGCGACGATCCTCATGAGACGACGACCTCTCGGGCGATGATGTCCGCGACCTCCTGGCCGCTGGCGGCGGCGCGGAGGGAACCGGTGAAGGACTCGTGGATCAGCTTGCGGGCGAGCTGGGCGAGGATCTTGAGGTGCGCCTGGTCGGCGCCGTCCGGAGCCGCGATCAGGAAGATCAGGTCGGCCGGGCCGTCGGGGGCGCCGAAGTCGACGCCCTGCTTCGCGATGCCGACCGCCACGCTGGGCGAGACGACGTGGGAGGAGCGGGCGTGGGGGATCCCGATGCCGCCGGGCATGCCGGTCGCCATCTGCGACTCGCGGTCGCGGACGTCGGTGAGGAAGCCGTCGAGGTCGGTGACGCGGCCGGCGTCGGCGAGCGTCTTCGCGAGCTGCGCGGTGGCCTCGTCCTTCGTGGCGGCGGTGAGGTCGACGATGACCGTCGACGCCTCGGTGAGAGCAGTCATGCGCTCAGTTCTCCAATCGGGAGGGTGGGGTCGGGGTTCTCGACGACGGAGACGTCGTCGAGGCGGAGGGAGTCGGGACCCGGGGCTTCGCTGCCCGGGAGCTGGACGGCGGCGGTACCCCACGCGACTGCTGTCGCGAGGCGCTCCGCCTCCGTGGCGTCGACGGCCGAGAGGTAGCCGGCGAGCGTGCTGTCGCCGGCGCCGACGGTGCTGAGGGGCACGACGGCGGGGGCGCCCGCCCACCACGACGCGTACGCCGTGACGAGGAGGGCGCCGTGCTCTCCGAGGCTGACGAGCGCTCGCGCGTCGGGCAGCTGCAGGAGTTCACGGGCTCCGGCGACGACGTCTCCGACCGTCGTCAGGGAGCGGCCGAGGAGCTCCTCGAGCTCCTCGAGGTTGGGCTTCACCAGGGTGGCGGTGCCGGCCGCGATGATCGCGGTCAGGGGGGCTCCCGAGGTGTCGACGGCGAGGGGGACGCCGAAGTGCAGGGCGAGGCGGCCGAGGGCGGGGTAGAAGTCCACTCCCAGTCCCGGGGGGACGCTGCCGCAGGCGACGAGCCAGCGGGGCGAGGCCGAGACGTGCTCGCCGATCAGCTGGGAGAGGGCGCGGGCCTCCTCCTCCGTGACGGCGGGGCCGGGCTCGTTGATCTTGGTGGTGCGGCCCGTCCGGTCGTCGACCACGGTGATGTTGGTGCGGATCGGGTGGGCGATCGCCGCACTGGCCGAGCGGACTCCGGCGGCCCGGAGCATCGTGGACAGGTCGAGGCCGGTGGAGGCGTCGGCCGGGTAGACCGCGGTCGCCTCGACGCCGTTGCGCGCGAGGGCACGGGCGACGTTGACGCCCTTGCCGGCCGGGTCGCGCCGCACGTCGTGCGCACGGTTGACCTCGCCGACGGCGAAGCCGCTCGTGGAGAGTGTGACGTCGATGCTCGGGTTGGCGGTGACGGTGACGATCATGCGCGGACGACCTCCGGGCCGGCCGACTCGATGTCGTCGGCGAGCTCGTCGTCGACATCGGCGTCGGTGATGACGGTGTCGACCGCGGACAGCGGAGCGACGTGCCCGAAGTCCTGCCGGCCGAACTTCGAGTGGTCGGCGAGGACCACGACCCGGCGGGCGGAGGCGATGATCGCGGACTTGACGACGGCCTCGTCGAGATCGGGGGTGGTGAGCCCGCGCTCGAGGCTGAGGCCGTTCGTGCCGATGAAGGCGACGTCCACCGAGACCGTGGAGAGGGCCTGGGCGGCCCACGGCCCGACGGCGGCCTGCGTGACTCCGCGCAGGTGCCCGCCGATGAGGTGGAGGTCGATGTTGGGCCGGCCGACGAGCGCCATCGCGACGGGGAGGGAGTGGGTGACGACCGTCAGCCGGCGGTCCAGGGGGAGCAGCTCCGCCAGCCGCACCGTGGTGGTGCCGGCGTCGATGGCGATCGAGCCGCCGTCGGGCACCTCGGCGAGGGCCGCGGTGGCGATGCGGTCCTTCTCGCCGGCGAGGTGTCCCTCGCGGGCGGCGACCTCGGGCTCGATGCCCAGCCGCTCGACGGGGATGGCTCCGCCGTGCGCACGGCGCAGCAGGCCCCGCTTCTCGAGGCTGGTGAGATCGCGGCGGATCGTCTCCGGCGTCACGGCGAGGGAGAGGGCGAGGTCGCGGACCTCGACACGCCCGTCGGTGCGGGCGCGGTCCAGGATCGCCTGGTGCCGCTCCGGTGCGTACATGTGGACTCCGTCGTCTCGCCGTGGGTGGTGCGCCGGATCCGCGGTGTCGTTGCCGACCTCGGATCTGCGTTTACCTCTTTTTAGACCCGTTCAGGAGGGAAGTCAACAGAAACGGACAGAATCGGCAGGCGGAATCGGGCGCGGCGACGCCGGGAAGACCGGGAAGCGGACCGCCGGGTCAGGCGGCGAGCTGCTCGAGCTCCTCCTCGAGCTGCGCGAGCTGGCGCTCCAGGCGCCGTCGTTTCAGGAGGGACGCCTCCGGCAGCGCGGCGCGAAGCCGCTCGCGCTCGGCCTCGGCGAGGGTGCGGCGCGCGGTGCGCAGCTGCTCCTCCCGCTCCTTCTCGCGCTCCTCCGGCGTGAGCTTGCGCGCCGAGATCCCGGCGTCGCT
This sequence comes from Rathayibacter sp. AY1B8, assembly GCF_002932775.1. Classification (NCBI taxonomy): domain Bacteria; kingdom Bacillati; phylum Actinomycetota; class Actinomycetes; order Micrococcales; family Microbacteriaceae; genus Rathayibacter; species Rathayibacter sp. AY1B8. The sequence continues at coordinate 98,270 of NZ_PSWJ01000008.1, forward strand.
CATCCCGACGGAGATCCACGACGCGGCGATCAGGATCACCTGGCAGACGAGGTTGAACCAGATCAGCAGACCGATGAGGACCGCGAACGAGGCGAGCAGCGGATTGCGGGAGGCGCCGCCCAGCAGCTGCGTTCCGAGGACCTTGAGCGCGCCGAGAGCGATCCCGCCGAGCAGCGACCCCGCCCAGAGGTTCTTCCAGGGGATCGAGATGCCCGAGAGGATGCGGAAGGAGCCGGCGAGGGTGCCCGTGTCCAGGGCGAGCATGATCAGCAGGCCGACCGCGCTGCCGGCGAGACGGGCCGGCATCGACTCGCTGCCGATCCCGAGGAAGCCGAACGCCACGTCCACCAGCGAGGTCGAGAACACGGAGAGACCCGCCGAGACCAGCAGCACCGCCCCGAAGACCAGGGCGAGCCCCGCGTCCTTGAGCTTGAGCAGGACGAAGAGGGTCGTGGGTCCGGGGAGCGAGAAGAGCAGCCGGACCGCCTGGCGCAGGCTCCCCAGGAAGTTCAGCGCCGTCCAGAGCAGGCCGGCGGCCGCGATCGCACCCGTCCAGCCGAGGATCGACGAGTCGAGCAGGTCGTCCACCGACACGAGCGCGTTCTTCCCGCCGATCAGGCCGGGGACGGAGCGGGTCACCAGATCGAGGAGGGAGTCGCGCAGCACCGAGTCGTCGCGCACCCAGAAGCCGAAGACGGCGAAGAAGACGAAGAGCGCCGCGAAGACCGCGAACAGGGCCTGGAAGGCGAGTCCGGAGGCGAAGAGGGGCCCGCCGGTCTCGGAGTAGTGGAGCATCACCCGCACCGGCCGCGTCCGCATGACCCGCTCGAACAGGCCCGGGATCCCGCGGGGAGTGTCGGCCGCCTCGGTCATTCCTCCAGCGTACTGAGGCCTCGCGGCGCTCCCGTGCACGCGCCCGCCTGCACGCAGGAACGCGTCCGGCCCGCCGGATCCGAGGATCCCGGCGGGCCGGACGCGTTCGCGAGGGGGAGGATCAGGCGCGGCCGCGGATGACGGCCTGCTTCACCTCGGCGATCGCCTGCGTGATCTGGATGCCGCGCGGGCACGCCTCCGTGCAGTTGAAGGTCGTGCGGCAGCGCCACACGCCCTCCTTGTCGTTGAGGATGTCCAGGCGCGCTCCACCGGCGTCGTCGCGCGAGTCGAAGATGAAGCGGTGGGCATTCACGATCGCCGCGGGGCCGAAGTACTGCCCGTCGGTCCAGAACACGGGGCAGGACGACGTGCACGCGGCGCAGAGGATGCACTTCGTGGTGTCGTCGAAGCGGGCGCGGTCGGCGACCGACTGCACGCGCTCCTTGCCCTTGGGCGCCGGGGTGTTGGCGACCAGGAACGGCTGCACCTCGCGGTAGGAGGCGAAGAACGGCTCCATGTCGACGACGAGGTCCTTCTCGAGGGGCAGCCCCTTGATCGCCTCGATGTAGATCGGCTGCGAGATATCGAGATCCTTGATCAGCGTCTTGCAGGCCAGGCGATTGCGGCCGTTGATCCGCATCGCATCGGATCCGCAGATGCCGTGCGCGCACGAGCGGCGGAAGGTCAGCGATCCGTCCTGGTCCCACTTGATGCGGTGCAGGGCGTCGAGGACGCGGTCGGTCGAGTACATCTCGACGTCGAAGTCCTGCCAGCGCGGCTCGGCGTCCACCTCGGGGTCGAAGCGGCGGATGATGAACGTGACGGTGAACGCCTCCGGGGCCGCGGGGGCGGCGGGCGGCTGCTCGAGGGTAGCGGTCGACATGGCTAGTACTTCCTCTCCATCGGCTGGTACCGGGTGATCACGACGGGCTTCCAGTCGAGCCGGATGTGGTCACCGGCGTCGGAGGAGTGGGCGTCACCGGAGAGGTACGCCATCGTGTGCTGCATGTAGTTCTCGTCGTCGCGCTTCGGGAAGTCGTCGCGCATGTGGCCGCCGCGGCTCTCCTTGCGGTTGCGCGCCGAGTAGACGACGACCTCGGCGAGGTCGAGCAGGAAGCCCAGCTCGACGGCCTCGAGGAGGTCGGTGTTGAAGCGCTTGCCCTTGTCCTGCACCGAGATGTTGCGGAACCGGTCGCGCAGGCGCTGGATGGTCCCGGTGACGGCCTCGAGGGACTCGTCGGTGCGGAACACCTGGGCGTTCTTGTCCATCTCGTCCTGCAGCTCCTTGCGGATCGAGGCGATCCGCTCGGTGCCGGTCGCGGAGCGGAGCGAGGCGAGCATGTCGCGGATCGCGCCGGCCGGGTCGGCGGGCAGGGGGGTGAAGTCGACCGTCTTGGCGTAGTCGGCGGCGTTGTTGCCGCTGCGCTTGCCGAAGACGTTGATGTCGAGGAGGGAGTTGGTGCCGAGGCGGTTGGAGCCGTGCACCGAGACGCACGCGCACTCGCCGGCGGCGTAGAGGCCCGGGACGACGGTCGTGTTGTCCGAGAGCACCTCGGCCTTGACGTTGGTCGGGATGCCGCCCATCGCGTAGTGCGCGGTCGGCATGACGGGGACCGGCTCGACGACGGGGTCGACGCCCAGGTAGGTGCGGGCGAACTCGGTGATGTCGGGGAGCTTGGTCTCGAGGACCTCGGCGCCCAGGTGGGTGCAGTCCAGCAGCACGTAGTCCTTGTGCGGTCCGGCGCCGCGGCCCTCCGCCACCTCCTGGACCATGCAGCGGGCGACGATGTCGCGCGGCGCGAGGTCCTTGATGGTGGGGGCGTAGCGCTCCATGAAGCGCTCGCCCGAGGCGTTGCGGAGGATCGCACCCTCTCCTCGCGCTCCCTCGGTGAGGAGGATGCCGAGGCCGGCGAGGCCGGTCGGGTGGAACTGGAAGAACTCCATGTCCTCCAGGGGGAGGCCCTTGCGCCAGATGATGCCGACGCCGTCGCCGGTGAGGGTGTGCGCGTTGGAGGTGGTCTTGTAGATCTTGCCGAAGCCGCCGGTCGCGAAGATGATCGCCTTCGCCTGGAAGACGTGCAGCTCGCCCGTGGCCAGCTCGTAGGCGACGACGCCGGAGGGCTTGGCCACTCCGTCGACCTCGGTCATCACCAGGTCGAGGACGTAGAACTCGTTGTAGAAGTTGATGCCGAGCCGGACGCAGTTCTGGAACAGCGTCTGCAGGATCATGTGGCCGGTGCGGTCGGCCGCGTAGCAGGCCCGGCGGACGGGCGCCTTGCCGTGGTCGCGGGTGTGGCCGCCGAAGCGGCGCTGGTCGATCTTGCCCTCCTCGGTGCGGTTGAAGGGCAGGCCCATGTTCTCGAGGTCGATGACCGCGTCGATGGCCTCCTTCGCGAGGATCTCGGCCGCGTCCTGGTCGACGAGGTAGTCGCCGCCCTTGACGGTGTCGAAGGTGTGCCACTCCCAGCTGTCCTCCTCGACGTTCGCGAGGGCGGCTGCCATGCCGCCCTGCGCCGCTCCGGTGTGGGAGCGGGTCGGGTACAGCTTCGAGATCACGGCCGTCCTCGCCTTGGGGCCGGCCTCGATGGCCGCGCGCATCCCGGCACCGCCGGCGCCGACGATGACGACGTCGAACTGGTGGTAGTGGACGCCGTCGGGTCCGACGGTCTGCGCGAAGGCGCTCTGGTCGGCGCCGGTGTGGGAGTGGCCTGGTGTGCTCACGGGGTGGGTGCTCCGTCGTACGGGGATGGGAGGGGGAGGTGCCGGGACGTGATGCCGCGGACCGGGAGGGGCGCGGGCCCCTCTCCGATCCGCGGCACCGTGGTCACGCTGCGCAGAAGGAGGGCAGCAGGTCCGCGGCGGTGCCGGCGGGGCACGGGTCGAACGCGAAGACGACCCAGGTGCCGAGCGCGATCAGCGCGACGACGGCGACGAGGATGCCGCCCTTGAAGGCCTTGGCCAGCAGGGGCGAGGTCGCGTAGTCGTTGACCAGCGTGCGCATGCCGTTGCCGCCGTGGATCAGCGCGAGCCACAGCATGAGGACGTCCCACCACTGCCAGAACGGGTTCGCCAGCTTGCCGCCGACGAAGCCGAAGTCGATGGCCTTGATGCCGTCGCCCAGCAGCAGGTTGTAGATGAGGTGCCCGAAGATCAGGACGATCAGCACGACGCCGGAGGCGCGCATGTAGATCCAGCCCCACTTCTCCCAGTTGGTGCCGGAGGAGCGGGTCGGGGTGTGCGGGGTCCGCGGTGCGGCGACGGTGCTCAATGCGCACCCCCCTCGCTGAAGACGTTGATCAGGTGGCGCGGCGCGAAGCCGAGCATCAGCACGACCCAGAGGCCCATGACGACCCAGAAGAGGACGCGCTGATTGCGGGTCGCCCAGCTCCAGAAGTCGACCAGGATGATCCGCAGGCCGTTCAGCGCGTGGAACGCGATGGCGCCCACGAGCCCGGTCTCGCCGAGTCCCATGATCGGGTTCTTGTACGTGCCGATGACCGCGTTGTACGCCTCGGGGCTCACGGCGATGAGAGCGGAGTCGAGGACGTGGACGAGGAGGAAGAAAAAGATGGCGACACCGGTGATCCGGTGGAGCACCCACGACCACATGCCTTCGCGACCGCGGTACAGGGTTCCGGCCGGACGCCGGATCTTCCCCTGCTTCCGGGGTGCGAGGGTTTGAGCAGCTTGAACTGACACGAACAACCCTCCCTGGTTGTGCTCCGACGGCCTGACCTGTTCCCACGTCGCGTGGACGGGGACGGGGCGGGGAGCGACGAGAAACTCGCCCTCCGATTCTAAGCGCGCTCGCAGGCGGGCGCGGCTTAGGCGAGCCTTAGCTGCGGGGCAGGGCGAGGGCGGGCGCCCCCGCGGTCGCGTAGTGCGCGAGGAGCTCGTCGGTGAGCGCGCTCCAGGTGCGGTGGAGCACGCGGCGGCGGCCCGCCTCGCCGAGCCGGGCGCGCAGTGCGGGATCTCGGACCAGGCGCTCCACCTGCCGGCGGAGGTCGGAGTCGCTCTCGGGCGCGTAGAGCAGGCCGTCCACGCCGTGCTCGATGAGGTCGGTGGGGCCGCCCGCGTGCGGCGCGACCACGGCGGTGCCGGACGCCTGCGCCTCCTGGACCGTCTGGCCGAACGTCTCCTCCGTGCCGGTGTGCACGAAGACGTCGAGCGCGGCGAAGACCGCCGGCAGCCGGTCGCCGTCGAGCCGGCCGAGCATCCGCGCCGCCGGGCCGAGGGCGGCGGCGACCCGGGCGGAGGAGGGGCCGTAGCCGCCCACGACCAGCTCCGCGTGCGGGAGGGAGGCGAGTGCCGCCATCCGCTCCACCCTCTTCTCGGGGGAGAGGCGCCCGATGTAGCCGACGAGCGCGTCATCGGCGCCGAGTCCGGCTCGGACGGCCTGCGCGTAGGGGGAGGAGCGGCGGCGCGGGTGGAAGCGCTCGCTCTGCACGCCGCGGCCCCACAGCGCGGTGCGCTCGATGCCGGCGGCGGCGAGGTCGTCGAGGGCGCTGGTGGAGGGGGCGAGGGTCAGGTCCGCCCCGGCGTGGATCTGGCGGATCACCCGCCAGGCGAGGGCGCGGGCGCCGCGGATGCCGTAGCGGGCCGCGAATCGCGCGACGTCCGTCTGGTAGATCGCGACACTCGGCACCCCGAGCCGGCCGGCCGAGGCGATGGCGCGGGCGCCGAGGAGGAAGGGCGAGGCGACGTGCACCACGTCGGGCTCGAAGTCGGCCAGCTCCCGGGTGAGGGCGAGCGTGGGGATCCCGACCGGGAAGTCGCGGTAGGCGATCGCCGGGTGCTCCACGACGCGGTGGCCCGCGTAGTGGCCCGGCGCCCCCGCGGCCGGGCAGACGACGAGCGCCTCGATCCCGCGCTTCGCGAACTCGTCGAGCACCCGCAGGACGCTCGTGGTCACGCCGTTCAAGGACGGCAGGAAGCTCTCGGTGACGACCGCGACTCTCACGCCCCGGACGCTACGGCGGCGGGATGAACGGCGGCGCGCGCTCGGGTGAACGGACGGTCGCGCTCGGGCTCCCTTGTATCCTGCGGACATGACATCACCTGAGACCGATGGCCGCGCCCCGCTCGACCGCTTCTACAGCGTGATCCCCGCCGGCGGGATCGGCTCGAGGCTGTGGCCGCTCTCCCGGGCCGACGCCCCGAAGTTCCTGCACGATCTGACGGGATCGGGACAGACCCTCCTCCGTGACACCTGGGACCGCCTCGCGCCCATCTCGGGCGCCGACCGGATCATGGTCGTGACCGGGCGCGCGCACCGCGCCGCCGTCGAGGAGCAGCTCGAGAGCCTCGAGGACCTCAACGTCGTCCTCGAGAGCGAGCCGCGCGACTCGTCCGCCGCGATCGGCCTGGCCGCCGCCATCCTCGAGCGCCGCCAGCCGGGCGTGATCATCGGCTCGTTCGCCGCCGACCACGTCATCAGCGGTCAGCAGCTGTTCCACGACGCGGTCGCCGAGGCCGTCGTCGCGGCGGACGCGGGCTACATCGCGACCATCGGCATCACGCCGACCGAGCCTGCCGTGGGCTTCGGCTACATCCGCACGGGGAAGCACCTCGGGATCGACGGGGCGACGCACACGCTCGCCGTCGACTCCTTCGTCGAGAAGCCCGACGCCGACACCGCGCGCGCCTATCTCTCCAGTGGTCAGTACCTCTGGAACGCGGGCATGTTCATCGCCCGCGCCGACCGCCTCCTCGAGGAGCTCGGCCGCGCCAAGCCGAAGCTGCTCGCCGGACTGCTCGAGCTCGCCGCCGCGTGGGACACCCCGGAGCGCGGCGCGGTCGTCGACCGCATCTGGCCGGGCCTGGAGAAGATCGCGATCGACTACTCCGTCGCCGAGCCGGCCGCGGCCGCGGGCAAGCTGGCCGTCGTGCCCGGCCACTTCTCCTGGGACGACGTGGGCGACTTCGCCTCGATCGCGAAGCTGCACTCGAGCGGACTCCGCTCGGACCTCGCCATCCTCGGCGAGGACGCCCGCGTGCTGGCCGACTCCGCGACGGGCATCGTCGTCAGCGGCGGCAACCGCACCATCGCCCTCATCGGAGTGAAGGACATCGTCGTCGTGGACACCCCCGACGCGCTCCTGGTGACCACGACCGAGAACGCCCAGAAGGTCAAGGGCGTCGTCGACGCCCTGCGCCTCTCCGGCCGCACCGACGTCCTCTAGCCCTCCGTCCCACCCGTCGAAGCGCGGCCCTCCCCTCGGAGGCGCCGCGCTTCGCCGTTCCGCCCCTCGCCTCATGCGCGTGCGGCGGTCCCGATCCGCCGTTCGCGCGGCGACTCGACCACCCTCGATGAGGGCCTCGGCCGTCGCCCTGGGTGCTGGTGGCTGGGTCTCGATCCGCCGCTTCCGCGGCAACTCGACCACCATGGAGGAGCATCGCGTCAAGCCCGACCGCGCGCAGCGCGGAGCTCCTCCGAACGCCTTCGACATCCGGCAGCAGGGGAGAGGGCCGCGAGCCGGAATCGCGTGCCAGCGATTCAGGCCAGCCCGACGCGACCCGCTCTGCGGAACGCACCCGTCGCGAAGCCGACCGCGCCGAGCCGCTCCGCGGCTCGGAATCGAGCCCAGCCGACCGCGCCGAGCCGCTCCGCGGCTCGGAATCGAGCACAGCCGCCCGCACCCCGCGACACGCTCAGCATGTCGCGAAGATCAACACTGTGTAACTCTTCCTGACCACCACCGTCCGGGCGGCTGAGCGGCTTGTCACATTGGGTAACGTGTGGGAATCGACGCCCTGCTGCGCTCGTCGCGCGGGGCCGCATTCCTGGAGGACGACATCTTGACTATCACCTCGCGTAAGGCCGCGTTCGGCGGTCTCGCCGCCCTCGGCGTCACCGCGCTTCTCGCCGGTTGCGCCTCCGCCCCCGAGGAGAGCGGCTCCAGCGCCGCCGCCGGTGGCGACTTCCTGCCCTGCATGGTCTCCGACGCGGGCGGGTTCGACGACAAGTCGTTCAACGAGCTCGGCTACAACGGCCTCGTGAAGGCCTCGGAGGACCTCGGCGTCACGCCGAAGACCGTCACCTCGGAGTCCGAGACGGACTACGCCCCGAACCTGACCAGCCTCGTCGACCAGGGCTGCAACCTGATCATCACCGTCGGCTTCGCGCTGGCCGAGGCCACGTCGGCCGCGGCCGAGGCGAACACGGACATCGACTTCGCGATCATCGACGACGCGTCGATCGACCTGCCGAACGTCAAGCCGATCACCTTCGACACCTCGCAGGCGGCGTTCCTCGCCGGCTACGCGGCCGCGTCGTACTCCAAGACCGGCGTCGTCGGCACCTACGGCGGCCAGCAGTTCCCGACCGTCACGATCTTCATGGACGGCTACGCCGACGGCGTGAAGTACTACAACGAGCAGAAGGGGAAGGACGTCAAGGTCGTCGGCTGGGACGTCGACGCGCAGACCGGCTCCTTCACCGGCGGCTTCGCGGCGGGCGTCGAGGCCAAGTCGGCCGCGCAGTCGCTGATCGACCAGAACGCGGACGTCATCCTCCCCGTCGGCGGTCCGATCTTCCAGTCGGCGATCGAGGCGATCCGCGACTCCGGCAAGGACATCGCGATGGTCGGCGTGGACGCGGACCTGTACGAGACCTACCCCGACGGCGCCGACCTGTACCTGACCTCGATCCTCAAGGGCATCGAGGCCGGCACGACCGACGTCACCAGCTCCGCCGGAGCCGACGACTTCGACCCCACTCCCTTCGTGGGCACCCTCGAGAACGACGGAGTCGGCATCGCGCCGTTCCACGACTTCGAGTCGAAGGTCTCGGGCGACCTGCAGGGCGAGCTCGACACCATCAAGGCGGGCATCATCGACGGCTCCATCACCGTCACCTCCCCGTCCGCTCCCGCGGCGTCCTAGCCGCTTCCTCGAAGAGGCCGGCGGGCCCGAGCACACCTCGGGCCCGCCGGCCTCTTCGTCGGTCCGGCGGGCCGATCGGCTCCGCTGCGTCCCTCGATCCCGGCCGACGGCGCATCGTGGCGCGAACCGAAAGTTAGATTGGTCCCATGAAGCTCGAACTGCGTGGCATCACGAAGCGCTTCGGCGCGCTCGTGGCCAACGACCACATCGATCTCACCGTCGAACCAGGTGAGATCCACTGCCTCCTCGGCGAGAACGGCGCGGGCAAGTCGACGCTCATGAACGTGCTCTACGGCCTGTACCAGGCCGAGGAGGGGGAGATCCTGCTGGACGACGCGGTCCAGCACTTCTCCGGTCCGGGTGACGCCATGAAGGCGGGCATCGGGATGGTCCACCAGCACTTCATGCTCGTCCCCGTGTTCACCGTCGCCGAGAACGTCATGCTGGGCCACGAGGAGACGAAGGCCGGCGGGCGCCTGGACCTCTCCGCCGCGCGCGCCCGGGTGCGCGAGATCTCGGACCGCTTCGGCTTCGACGTGGATCCCGACGCCCTGGTCGAGGACCTCCCCGTCGGCGTGCAGCAGCGGGTCGAGATCATCAAGGCGCTCTCGCGCGACGCCCGGGTGCTCGTGTTCGACGAGCCGACCGCGGTGCTGACCCCGCAGGAGACCGACGAGCTGATCGCGATCATGCGCCAGCTGCGTGCGGCCGGGACCGCCATCGTCTTCATCACGCACAAGCTCCGCGAGGTGCGCGAGGTCGGAGACCGCATCACGGTCATCCGCCTCGGCAGAGTCGTGGGGGAGGCGTCGCCGACGGCGAGCAACGCCGAGCTCGCCTCGCTGATGGTGGGCCGCGCCGTCGAGCTGACGGTGCAGAAGGAGCAGGCGGTGCCGGGCGACGAGGCCCTCGTCGTCTCGAACCTCACCGTGCGCGACGCCAACGGTCAGGCCGTCGTCGACGACGTCTCCTTCGAGGTCCGCCGCGGCGAGATCCTCGCGATCGCGGGCGTGCAGGGCAACGGCCAGACGGAGCTCACCGAGGCGATCATGGGCCTGCAGGAGCGGGTCGAGGGCTCGGTGACCCTGGACGGGCGCCGCCTCGACGGGCTGTCCGTGCGCCGCGTCCTCGAGTCGGGGGTCGGCTTCGTCCCCGAGGACCGCACCGAGGACGGTCTGGTCGCCGAGTTCACGATCGCCGAGAACCTCATGCTCGACCGCAGCGACCGCGGTCCGTTCGTGAAGGGACTGGGCCTGCGGCTCAAGGAGCTCGAGCGCTTCGCCGAGGAGCGGGTGCGCGAGTTCGACGTGCGCGCCCAGGGGATCGGCACCCACGTCGGCCGCCTCTCCGGAGGCAACCAGCAGAAGGTGGTGCTCGCGCGCGAGCTCAGCCGGGAGCTGCGGCTGTTCATCGCGGCGCAGCCCACTCGCGGCATCGACGTCGGCTCCATCGAGTTCGTCCACAAGCGCATCGTCGAGACGCGCGACACCGGGGTCCCCGTGATCGTGGTGTCGACCGAGCTCGACGAGGTCGCGGCGCTCGCCGACCGCATCGCGGTCATGTACAAGGGCGGGATCATCGGCATCGTCCCCGCCGACACGCCCCGCGAGGTCCTGGGGCTCATGATGGCCGGGCAGACGCCCGCCGAGAAGGGAGCGGCGGCGTGAGCGACGCGCAACTGCCCGCGGTCGATCCCGACGCGGAGACCGAGAAGGCGTCCGGGCTCGAGCCCGGCCAGAAGCCGGATCAGGAGGTGCGCACCGGCCCGCTCGAGAGCGGCGCCTCCCGCGTCCTGCGCGAGATCCTCTCCGGCACCGCGCTGATGTCGGTGCTCGCCGTGCTGCTCTCCCTCATCGCGGGCGGCGTGCTGATCGCCGCGACCGACAAGGACGTCCAGGCGGCGTCGGGCTACTTCTTCGCCCGGCCGCTCGACACCCTGCAGGCGATCTGGCAGTCCGTCTCCGGTGCCTACTCCTCGCTCTTCCAGGGCTCGGTCTACAACTTCCGCCGCGAGGGCTTCGCCAACGGCATCAAGCCACTGACGGACACCCTGGCCTTCGCGACCCCGCTGATCGCCGGCGGCCTCGGAGTGGCGCTGGCCTTCCGCGTCGGCCTGTTCAACATCGGCGGCCGCGGCCAGATGCTGATCGCCGCCGCCTGCGCGGGCTGGGTCGGCTTCTCCTTCGACCTCCCATGGGGCGTGCACCTGATCGTCGCGCTCGCCGCCGGCATCCTGGGCGGCGCGCTCTGGGGCGGACTCGTGGGACTGCTCAAGGCCCGCACCGGCGCGCACGAGGTGATCCTCACGATCATGCTCAACTACGTCGCGTTCTACCTGATCTCCTACCTCCTGCGGACGCCCGGCGCGCTGCAGGCGCCCGGCTCGAACAACCCGAAGTCGCCCGGGATGAAGGAGACCGCGGTCTTCCCGGCGCTCCTCGGCCCCGGCTACTCGCTCACGCTCGGCTTCGTCTTCGCGGTCCTCGCGACCGTGTTCGTCTGGTGGCTCCTGAACCGCTCGACGATCGGCTTCAAGTTCCGCGCGGTGGGGGAGAACCCTCACGCGGCCCGGGTCGCGGGCATCGACGTGAAGAACAGCTACGTGTACGCGATGCTCCTCTCCGGCGGCCTGCTCGGCCTCGCCGGCAGCGCCCAGGTGATGGGGACGGTCACGACCGGATTCACCTCCGGGATCGACGCGGGCATCGGCTTCGACGCGATCACGGTCGCGCTGCTGGGCCGCTCCCGACCCTGGGGCGTGTTCTTCGCCGGCATCCTCTTCGGCGCCTTCAAGGCGGGCGGCTACTCGATGCAGGCCGCCGAGGGCGTGCCGATCGACGTGGTCCTCGTCGTCCAGTCGCTGATCGTCCTCTTCATCGCCGCACCGCCGCTGGTGCGCGCGATCTTCCGCCTCCCGACGCCCGGGGCAGCCCCGAAGCGCCGCACCCGCCGCACCTCGGAGGTGTCCGCATGAGCACCGCCGTCGCCACCGCCCCCGACCGCGTCGTGATCCGCAGCTGGAAGGCGCCGATCGCGTTCGGCGTCTTCGCGCTGCTCGCCGTCGTCCTCTTCGTGGCCCTCGGCCGCGACGGGACGAGCTCGTTCCGCCTCGCCGCGGGGACCGACTTCTTCGCGCTGCCGGACATCCCGTTCCCGACGCGGGGGACGGGCGTGGTCGTCGCGATCCTCCTGGTCGCCCTGGCAGTCGCGTCGGCCGCGCTCACCCGCGCCGGCCGCCGGATCCCGCTCTGGCTCTCGGCGGTCTTCGCCCTGGTCTTCCTGATCGGGTTCCTCGTCTGGGCGTCGGCCGGTGCCGCCCTGCCCGTCTCGGGGCTGCTGCTCGGGACCGTCGGGCTCGCCACTCCGCTGATCTTCGGCTCGCTCGGCGGCGTCATCTCGGAGCGGGTCGGAGTCGTCAACGTCGCGATCGAGGGTCAGCTGCTCGCCGGCGCCTTCACCGCGGCGATGGTCGGCTCCCTCACCCGCCAGCCGGTGCTCGGCCTGCTCGCGGCGATGGTCGCGAGCGTCCTGGTGTCGTTCGTGCTGGCCGCCTTCGCGATCAAGTACCTGGTCGACCAGGTGATCGTCGGAGTCGTGCTGAACGTGCTGGTGACCGGCCTGACGAGCTTCCTCTACTCCCAGGTCCTCTCCGCCGACGCGTCGACGTTCAACTCGCCGGTGAAGTTCGACCGCCTCCCGATCCCGGTGCTCAGCCAGGTGCCGATCGTGGGCGCCGTCCTGTTCAACCAGACGGTGATCGTCTACCTGATGTACTTCGCGATCTTCGCGGTGTGGTGGGGCCTGTTCAAGACCAAGTGGGGCCTCCGCCTGCGCGCAGTGGGCGAGCACCCGCAGGCCGCGGACACCGTGGGCATCGATGTCGCCCGCACGCGCTTCTGGAACGTCTCCCTCGCCGGGGCGATCGCCGGAGTCGGCGGCGCGTACTACACGCTCGACGCGGTCGGCGCGTTCGGCAAGGAGATGACCGCGGGTGCGGGCTTCATCGCCCTGGCCGCCGTCATCTTCGGCCGCTGGGACCCGATCAAGGCGACGCTCGCGTCGCTCCTGTTCGGCTTCGCGACCAACCTGCAGAACGTGCTCGGCGTCATCGGCTCGCCCGTGCCGAGCGAGTTCATGCTGATGCTGCCGTACGTCGTGACGATCTTCGCGGTGGCCGGTCTCGTCGGCCAGTCCCGCGGACCGGCCGCCGCCGGCAAGCCGTACCTCAAGTCCTGAGAGGAGCCGTCGTGACCGACATCGACTGGGAGGCGCTGCGCGAGGCCGCCCTGGAGGCCATGAGCCACGCCTACGTCCCGTACTCGAAGTTCCCCGTCGGGGTCGCCGCGCTCGTGGACGACGGCCGGACGATCTCGGGCTGCAACGTCGAGAACGCCTCCTACGGGCTCACGCTCTGCGCCGAGTGCGCGCTGGTGTCCTCGCTGCACATGACGGGCGGCGGCCGGCTCGTCGCCTTCACCTGCGTCGACGGGAAGGGCGGCGTCCTGATGCCCTGCGGGCGCTGCCGCCAGCTGCTCTTCGAGCACTCGGCCGAGGGCATGCTCCTCCAGACCGTGTCGGGCGTGAAGACGATCGACGAGGTCATCCCCGACGCCTTCGGCCCGCGCACGCTCGAGGCCTACGCCGCCTCCTAGGGCCGCCGTCACCGCTCCCACTCCCGAACCGAGGACCCCGCATGACCCGCACCACCCCCGTCGAGGACTTCGACGCCGTCGACATCATCCGCACCAAGCGCGACCGCGGCACGCTCTCGACCGCGCAGATCGACTGGCTGATCGACGCCTACACCCGCGGCTACGTCGCTGACGAGCAGATGGCGGCCTTCGCGATGGCGGTCCTGCTGAACGGGATGGAGCGCGACGAGATCCGCGACCTCACCCTGGCGATGATCGCCAGCGGCGAGCGCATGCGGTTCGACGGACTCGGCAAGCGCACGGTCGACAAGCACTCCACGGGCGGGGTCGGCGACAAGATCACGCTGCCGCTGATGCCGCTGGTCGCCTCCTTCGGCGTGGCGGTGCCCCAGCTCTCGGGACGCGGGCTCGGCCACACGGGCGGAACGCTCGACAAGCTGGAGTCGATCCCGGGCTGGCGGGCCGACCTCGGCAACGAGGAGATGCTGGAGCAGCTGCGGACGGTCGGCGGCGTGATCTGCGCCGCGGGCTCGGGCCTCGCCCCCGCCGACAAGAAGCTCTACGCGCTCCGGGACATCACCGGGACCGTCGAGGCGATCCCGCTGATCGCGTCCTCGATCATGTCGAAGAAGATCGCCGAGGGGACCGACGCCCTGGTGCTCGACGTGAAGTTCGGCTCCGGCGCGTTCATGGTCGACATCGAGCGCTCGCGGGAGCTGGCGCGGGCGATGGTCGACCTCGGCAACGACGCGGGGGTGCGGACCACCGCGCTGCTGACCAACATGAACGTGCCGCTCGGTCTGGCCATCGGCAACGCGAACGAGGTGCGGGAGTCGGTCGAGGTGCTCGCCGGCGGCGGCCCCTCGGACGTCCGGGAGCTGACGCTGGCCCTGGCCCGCGAGATGCTGGCCCTCGCCGGGCAGCCGGACGCGGACGTCGAGCGCGCCCTCGACGGCGGCGCGGCGATGGACACCTGGCGCGCGGTCATCCGCGCTCAGGGAGGGGATCCGGATGCGGCGCTCCCCGAGGCCCGCGAGACCCACGTCGTGGTCGCCGAGCGCGACGGCGTCCTGGTGGAGCAGCAGGCGCTGCCGTTCGGCATCGCCGCCTGGCGCCTGGGCGCCGGACGCGCCCGCCAGTCCGACGCGGTGCAGCACGCGGCGGGGATCGACCTGCACGCGAAGCCGGGCGACCGCGTCCGCGCGGGCCAGCCCCTGCTCACGCTGTCGGCCGACGAGCCGGAGCGCTTCGCCCGGGCGCTCGAGGCGCTCGACGGTGCCTACCGGATCGGCGACGACGGCGACGAGGTGCTCGGCGGCGGCCCCCTCGTGGCGGAGCGCGTCTCCTAGCCCCGCGCCGCCCGGCACGGAGGAGGCGCCGCCCGGCGAGCCGCTTCCGCCGACCCTCTAGGGTGGTCGGCGAACCACCGCCGACCTGCGAGGAGCACCGTGACCGATCAGACCGAGGAGTACCTCCTCCCGGGCGAGGGCGTCCTCATCGACGAGCTCCCCAAGGTGTCGCTGCACGACCACCTCGACGGAGGCCTGCGGCCCGGGACGGTCCTCGAGATCGCCCGCGAGACGGGCGTGCCGCTCCCGGCCGAGGAGCCGGACGCGCTCGCCGAGTGGTTCCGTGCCACGGCCGACTCCGGCTCCCTCACCGACTACATCGCCACCTTCGAGACGACGGTCGCCGTGATGCAGACCGCGCCGGCGCTCGAGCGCGTGGCCCGCGAGTTCGTGCTCGACCTCGCCGCCGACGGAGTCGTGCACGGCGAGGTGCGCTGGGCGCCGGAGCAGCACCAGCGCGCCGGGCTCTCGCTCGACGCGGCTGTCGAGGCGGTCCAGGAGGGGCTGCAGCAGGGCGTGCAGGAGGCGGCGGCGCAGGGATATCGCATCCGCGTCGGCCAGCTGATCACCGCGATGCGGCACGCCGACCGCTCGCTCGAGGTCGCCGAGCTGGCGCTGCGCCACCGCGAGCGCGGTGCGATCGGCTTCGACATCGCCGGAGCCGAGGCGGGCTTCCCCGCCTCGAGGCACCGTCCCGCCTTCGAGCTGCTCGCGGCGGCGCACTTGCCGACCACGGTGCACGCGGGGGAGGCGGACGGCCTCGACAGCATCCGCTCCGCCCTGCTCGACGGCCGCGCGCTGCGCCTGGGTCACGGCGTCCGGATCGCGGAGGACATCCGCATCGAGCGCCAGGACGACGACGCGAGCTACGTGACCCTCGGCGAGCTCTCGGAGTGGGTGAAGGACCGCGAGATCGCCCTCGAGCTCAGCCCCTCCTCCAACCTGCAGACCGGCGCCGTCGCGGCGTGGGGTGCCGAGCTCGCCGACCACCCCTTCGACCTGCTCTACCAGCTGGGCTTCCGCGTCACGGTGAACACCGACAACCGCCTGATGAGCGCGACGACCCTCAGCCGCGAGCTCGCCCTCCTGTCGGACGCGTTCGGGTACGATCTCGACGACTTCGAGGCCTTCCAGCTGAACGCGGCTCACGCCGCCTTCCTGCCGCTCGACGAGCGCCGCGAGCTCGTCGAGACGATCAGCGCCGGCTTCGAGGCGGCCTGACGGTGCCGCTCGACGCGCTTCCCGAGGAGGCGGTGGCCCTCCGCCACTCCGCCGGATCCTGGCGGGAGGCCGTCCTCGAGGCGGGCCGTGCTCTCGAGCGGACCGGCGCGGTGGACGCCGCCTACTCCCGGCGCATGGTCGAGCAGGTCGACGTGCTCGGGCCGTACATCGTCATCGCGCCCGGGCTCGCCCTCGCGCACGCCCGGCCCGGCAACGACGTCCTCGCGGACGGCCTCTCCGTCGTCACGCTGGCCGAGCCCGTCGCTTTCGGGCACAGCACCAACGATCCGGTCTCGGTCGTCATCGGGATCGCCGCCACCCAGGCGCACGGACACGTCGGCTTCGTCTCCGGGCTCGCCGACGTGCTCAGCCGTCCGGACGCGGTCGGCGCCCTCGCCGCCGCCCGCACCCTCCGCAGCATCAACGCCGTCCTCACCGACAGCACCCCGCACCACCCGCACCACGGAAGAAGCGCATGAAGATCGTCACCCTCTGCGGCGCCGGAATCGGCACCGCCGCCATCCTCAAGCTCGGCGCCGAGCGCGCCCTCGAGACCCTCGACCTCGAGGCCGAGGTGATCGCCTCCGACCTGGCCTCCGTCGACGCGCTCGCCGCCGACGCGCAGGTCATCCTCACCTCCGGCGAGCTCGTCGACCGCATCGGCCGCACCTTCGCCGAGGTCGTCGTCATCGACAACTACCTCGACCAGAACGAGATCACGGAGAAGATCGAGCGAGCGCTGGGCTGAGCTCGACTCTGAGCCGCTCCCTGCGCGGCTCAGCGCGGTCGGCCTCCCGACGGGGTGCGTTCCGCAGAGCGGGTGGCGTCGGGCTGCCTCGAATCGCTGGCACGCGATTCTCGGACGCGCCCTCCACCTTGCGGGGAGAGGGCGTCCTCCTCCCCCTGCTGGTCGAGTGGCCGCGGAGCGGCGTGCCGAGAGTCGGCTTCCTGCGCGGACGGCTGCCCGGACCTCGGGGGGTCAGCGGGCGGCGAGCTGCTCCAGGACGGTGCCGATCAGGCGGCGGGCGCGGGAGGGGGAGAGGCAGGC
>NZ_PSWJ01000009.1:0-115062 GCF_002932775.1 Rathayibacter sp. AY1B8
GCCACGGGCCGGGCGGGGGAGGAGGACGGGGAGTCGGCGCCGGGGAGGAGCGTCAGGACGCGTCCTTCACCATCCCGCGGACCGAGAGCTGGACGACCAGCGGCCGGTGGTCGCTCCCGGCGTCGTCGCGGTCGTCGACGACCTGGTAGCCCGAGACCTCCCAGCGTCCGGAGAAGAGGACGTGGTCGATCGGGGCGCCGAGCGCGGGCGGGACCGAGGACGGCCAGGTGCCCAGGGCGGCGCCGCCCGCGACGGTCCCCGCGTCGCGGCAGCCGCCCAGCGCGGCCGAGCCCGGCAGCCCGGTCCAGTGGTCGACCGTGGAGTTCAGATCGCCGAGGACCACGACGTCCTCCTCCGCGGAGCAGAGCGCGGAGACCGAGAGCAGATCGCTTCGCCACTCCGCGAGGCGCGAGGGGATCGGCGCCATGGTGTGCACCGCGGCGAGGACGGGGCGCTCGGGAGTGTCGGGGCGTGCGACGAGGGACGGTGTCGATCCGGTGACGACCGCGGCGGTGTCGACGCTGTAGCCGCCGAGCGAGGGGGAGAGCAGCAGGGCCGCCCCGTCGTCGGCGCCCGACCCGGCGTAGTGGAGGGTCATCGACATCCCCTGGGCGCTGAGCGCGTTCACGACGTCCTGCGCGTGCGTCTGCGAGACCTCGAGGAGGGCGATGCCGTCGACCGCGCTCTCCCGGGCGAGCGAGACGATCGTGTCGACGGGCACGCCGTCGTGCAGCACGTTCCAGGTCGCGAGGCGCACGTCGGCGAGGCGGTGGGCGCGCGGAGCGGCGGAGTCGTAGCCCCGCCCTCCCTGCACTCCCGCGAGCACGAGCGCGAAGACGACGCCGAGCGCCGCGAGGGCCAGCGCGAGGCGCCTGACCGGAGCGACGAGGACCGCGATCACGACCAGGACAGCGGCGAGCCCGACGGCCGCCGCGCCCGTCGCGAGCCGGAACGGCACCAGCTGGGCGAAGGGGGCCTCCCGGGCGATCCCGAAGAAGCCGGGCGCCGCGACCACCAGCAGAGCGATCGCCACGATCACCGCCACCGCGGTCTTCACCAGTCTCGTCCCCATCGCCGCCCAGGCTACTAGGGCATCGGAGGGCTCGCAGGCGGCGCGTCTACGATGAGCGCATGCATGTCGACGGGGGCCGTTACGACCTCCACACCCACTCCGTCGTCTCCGACGGCACCGAGGCTCCGGCCGTCCTGGTGCGGGCCGCGGCCGCGGCCGGGCTCGCCGGAGTGGCGCTCACCGACCACGACACGACCGGCGGCTGGGCCGAGGCGCTCGCCGTGGCCGAGGAGGCGGGCATCGACCTGCTGCCCGGCATGGAGCTCTCCTCCCGCGTCGGCTGGGCCAGCGTCCACGTCCTCGCGTACCTCGTCGATCCGGCGGATCCGGGGCTCGTGGCCGAGACCGCGCGCATCCGCTCGGCCCGCACGCACCGCGCGGAGGCGATCGTCACCGCGATCGCGGCCGACTACGACCTCACCTGGGACGACGTCCTCGCCCAGACCAGCCCGGGCACGACCATCGGGCGTCCGCACATCGCCGACGCGCTCGTCGCCCGCGGCCTGGCCACCGACCGCTCCGCGGCCTTCGCGGGGATCCTCGACTGGCGCGGCGGCTACTACCGCCCGCACTACGCGCCCGACCCGGTCGACGCCGTGCGCCTGGTCCGCGCGGCGGGCGGGGTCCCGGTCATCGCGCACCCGGCCGCGAGCGCCCGCGGGATCGCGGTCGAGTCGATCCTCCCGCAGCTCGTCGACGCCGGCCTGTTCGGCCTCGAGGTCGAGCACCGCGAGAACACGGCCGACGGCAAGCGCCGCCTGCGCGAGCTCGCCGAGCAGTACTCGCTCGTCACCACGGGCTCGAGCGACTACCACGGCACGGGCAAGCCCAACCGCCTGGGCGAGAACACGACCGCGCGCGCGACCGTCGACGCGATCCGCTCCTCCGCCCGCTGAGTCGCGGAGAGCCGCCGGATCACCGTGACCGCTGAGGGGCGGAGAGCCGCTGAGTCGCGTGGGGACACCGCTGAGTCGCGGGAGAGCCGCTGAGACGCCGAGAGCCCGCCCTCCCGCGACGGATCGCGGGGGGACGGGCTCGGGGCGCGGAGGCTCAGGCCTGCGCGTCGGGGCGCGGCGAGCGGCGGCGCGACCGGGTGCGGCGGCGCGGCTCGCTGTTGCCGTCGTGGTGCTCCTTGCTCTCGCTCGAGGGAGCGGGGCCGGTCTGCTGCGGAGCGGTCGAGTCGGCGGAGTCGGAGCGGGTGCGGCGACGCGGCGGCCGGTCGCCCCGCTCGGAGCGCTCGCCGCGGTCGGAGCGCTCGCCCCGGTCCGGGCGCGCGTCGGCCTTCGCCTCGGCGGGGATCGGGGTCGGCTTCAGCCGTCCCTTGGTCCCCGCGGGGATGTCGAGGTCGGTGTAGAGGTGCGGCGACGACGAGTAGGTCTCGACCGGGTCGGGCTGGCCGAACTCCAGCGCCCGGTTGATGAGGGCCCACTTGTGCAGGTCCTCCCAGTCGACGAAGGTCACCGCGATGCCGGTCTTGCCCGCGCGCCCGGTGCGGCCGACGCGGTGCAGGTAGGTCTGGTCGTCGTCCGGGATCGTGTGGTTGATCACGTGGGTGACGTCGTTCACGTCGATGCCGCGCGCGGCGACGTCGGTGGCGATCAGGATGTCCTTCTTGCCGGCCTTGAACGCCGCCATCGCGCGCTCGCGCTGCTCCTGGTTGAGGTCTCCGTGCACGGCCGCCGCGTTGAAGCCGCGGTCGTTGAGCTCCTCGACGATGCGGGCCGCGGCGCGCTTCGTGCGGGTGAAGATGACGGTCTTGCCGCGGCCCTCGGACTGCAGGATGCGCGCGATGACCTCGTCCTTGTCGAGCGAGTGCGCCCGGTAGACGATGTGCTTGATGTTCGCCTGCGTGATGCCCTCGTCGGGGTCGGTCGCGCGGATGTGGATGGGCTTGTTCATGAAGCGGCGCGCGAGCGCGACGATCGCGCCCGGCATCGTCGCCGAGAAGAGCATGGTGTGGCGGGTGGGCGGCGTCTGCGCGAACAGCTTCTCGATGTCCGAGAGGAAGCCCAGGTCGAGCATCTTGTCGGCCTCGTCGAGGACCATCACCTGCACGTTGGCGAGCGAGAGCAGGCGCTGCCCGGCGAGGTCGAGGAGGCGGCCGGGGGTGCCGACGACGATCTGCGCGCCGGCCTTCAGCTGCTCGATCTGGCCCTCGTAGGCCTTGCCGCCGTAGATCGAGACGATCTTGGTCGGCCGGTTGGAGGCGGCCAGCTCGATGTCCTCGGTGACCTGCACGGCGAGCTCGCGGGTCGGGACGACGATGAGCGCCTTGACGCCCGGCTCCGGGTCGGTGCCGAGGGCCTGGATGAGGGGGAGGCCGAAGCCGAAGGTCTTGCCGGTGCCGGTCTTGGCCTGGCCGATGATGTCCTGCTTCTGCAGGGCCAGGGGGATCGTCTGCTCCTGGATGGGGAACGGCTCGAGGATGCCCTTGGCGGCGAGTGCGGCGACGATGTCGTCGTCGATGTTCAGATCGGAGAAAGTCACGGAGTGAAGCGCCTGTCGTGTCGAACGGTCTACGCCCCTGTACGACTCCGGGCGCAGGGTCACCGATCCAGCGCCGGTGACATCCCGGCGAGTCTACTGCTCCCGGCCCCGCCGGCCCCGGAACCCCGCTCCTCCGGCGCCCTATGCTGAGGAAATGGCTGCCTGGTTCCGACGTCGACGTCCCCTGCTCGAGGTGCCCCGCCTGACGCCCCGCGGGGAGTCGAGCCAGAAGCGCGACCGCGTCGACCTCGCCGACCTCACCCCCGAGGTGCTGCCCTACCTCGGCCAGGTCGCCTACCTCCAGCTCGCGGTGTTCGAGGTGCTGGCGCGCGCCGTCGCCGAGACCGACGACCTCGCGGACAAGGAGGCCATCTCCTCCGCCGCCGGCACGGCGCTCGCGAAGCACCACGCGGTCGTCGCCGAGCTGCGCCGCCGCGACGTGGAGCCCGGCGAGGCCATGACTCCGTTCCGCCCCGCGATCGACACCTTCGAGCGGCTCACCCGCGGTGCGGACCTCCACGAGACGCTGCTCTCGGCGTACATCACGGCGGGCCTGCTCGACGACTTCTTCATCCGCCTCACCGGCGGGCTGCCCACCGACGTGGGGCCGCGCATCGCGCAGACGCTCGGCGCGGACACGGGCGTCGACGGCGTGATCGCGATCCTCCGCCGCGAGATCGCCGCGGACGAGCGCCTGGGCTCGCGCCTGGCCGTCTGGGGCCGCCGCCTGGTGGGCGACACCCTCCTCGTGGCGCGCTCCGCGCTGATGGGGTCGGGCAACCACGACTCCGACGAGTCGCGGATCGAGCCGGTGTTCACCGAGCTCATCGCCTCGCACACGCGCCGGATGGACGCGCTGGGGCTCACGGCCTGACGGTTCCCGGCGTCGCACTGCCCCGGAATCCGGAACGACGGAGGCGCGGAAGTCCGAGGACTCCCGCGCCTCCGGCTCGGATCAGGGGGCGACGCGTCCCGAGAGCATCGCCTGCAGGGAGGCCTCGTCGCGGCGGGCGCGGCTGCGCCCGAGCGAGAGGCCGACCGGGACGACGACCACGGCGGTCGCGACGAGGGACAGGACCCAGATCAGGCCGCCGTCCCACGGCAGGCCCGCCCAGGTCAGTGCGACCCAGACGACTGCGGCGACGAGGCCGCCGATCGCCGGGACCAGCACGGAGCCGTGCAGGTGCCGGTGCGGCAGCCCGTAGCGCGCGGCGAGACCGATCAGGACCCCGAACAGGGTGATGAAGAGGAGCTCCACGACGTGTCCGCCCGGGACGCTCTAGGCGACGAAGCCGACGCGGCGCGACTCCTCGGAGCCGACCTCGACGAAGGCGATGGTGGCGGTCGGGACGATGTAGATCTTGCCCTTCTCGTCGCGGAGGCGGAGGACGGCGGTGCCGGCCTCGAGAGCGGTGGTCACCGTCTTCTCGACCTCGGTCACGGACATCGACGACTCGAAGTTGAGCTCGCGCGGGGTGTTGACCATTCCAATACGGATTTCCACCAGCAGTGCCTTTCGGGAGGGGACGAGGGTGTCAGGATACGGGACCGTGCTCGGACGACCGCGCCGGTTTCGCGGTGAGCGGAGCGGGCGGCCGGGGCTCCCCGGCGGGGACGGGCGGGAGTGTCGGACCCGGTGGCTACCGTGGTCGTGTGACCGCTCCCGCGACCCCCGCTCCCTCCACCGCAGCCTCCGTCGGCGAGGCGCTCCCGGGCGAGCCCGCGGTCGTGCTGGACGACTCCCAGCGCGCGGTGCTCGCGCTGCCCGAGGGCCGCAGCGCCGCCGTGCTCGGGGCGCCGGGGACGGGCAAGACCACGACGGTCGTCGAGCTGGTCGCCGAGCGCGTCCTCGAGCGGGGGTACCCGCCCGAGTCGGTCGTGGTGCTCGCGGCCAGCCGCACCGCCGCCACCGCCCTGCGCGACGTGCTCGCCCTGCGGCTGGGAGTGCCGACCCGGGGCCCGCTCGCCCGGACCGCGACCTCGCTCGCGTTCGAGGCGGTCACCTCCTCCGCCAAGGAGCGCGGCCTCGAGCGGCCGACCCTCCTGACCGGCGGCGAGCAGGACGCCCTCCTCTCGGAGCTCGTCGAGGGCCACCTCGAGGAGGGGACCGGCCCGCGGTGGCCGGAGGAGTTCAGCCCCGAGGTGCTGCGGCTCCGGACCTTCCGGACCGAGCTCCGCGAGTTCGGGATGCGGGCGACCGAGCACGGGCTCGACTCGGACGCGATCCGCGCCCTCGGGGTCGACGCCGAGCGCGGCGAGTGGAGCGCGGCGGCCGACGTGCTCGACGAGCTGCGCGAGGTGGTCGAGTGGATGGCGCCCCAGGCGGGGACCCGCCTGGACGCGGCGGAGTTCGCGGCCTATGCGGCCGAGGCGATCCGCGCCGGCGAGGGCGGCGAGCGGATCGACGCGCTGCGCCTCGTCGTCGTCGACGACCTCCAGGAGGCGAGCGAGTCGACGCTCGTGCTGCTGCGGGCGCTGACGGAGCGCGGGGTGACCGTGATCGCGCTGGGCGACCCGGACGTGGCGACCAGTGCCTACCGCGGCGCGGCCTCCGACACGCTCGGCCGGTTCGCCGCGAGCATCGGCGCGTCCGACGTCGAGACGCTGGTGCTCGCTCGGGTGCACCGCCACTCGGCCGCGCTGCGGGCGGTCGTGTCGGCGGCCACCGAGCGGATCGGCACCGCGGCGGCCGGCCGGCAGCGGGCGGCGGTCGCGGCTCCGGCCCCCGAGGCGGGCCCGGCGCCCGTCCTGGTGCTGCACGCCCCGACGGCGGCGCGCGAGGCGGCGACGGTGGCGCGGCTGCTGCGCGAGCGGCGGCTGCGCGACGGAGTGGCGTGGCGGCGGATGGCGGTCGTCGTCCGCTCCGGAGCCGCGGTCCAGCCGCTGGTGAAGGCGCTCGCGGTGGCGGAGGTGCCGACCCGCTCCGTGCTCGCCGGACGGGCGCTGCGCGACGATCACGCGGCCCGGGCGCTGCTCGTGCTGGTCGGCGTCGCGATCGGCGAGCGGCCCCTCGATGCGGAGCTCGCGGCGGAGCTGCTGCTCGGCCCTTTCGGCGGGGTCGACCGGCTGGGGCTGCGCAGGCTCCGGCTCGCGCTCCGGGCGGAGGAGCTGGCCGGCGGCGGCATCCGCGCGAGCGACCCGCTGCTGGTCGAGGCCCTCGCCGCGCCCGGCCGATTCGCGACCATCGACTCCGCTCCCGCCCGGCAGGCCGAGCGGCTGGCCGTGACGATCGACCGGGTCCGCCGCCTGCACGAGGAGGGGGGCTCGATCGAGGAGCTCCTGTGGTCGGCGTGGGAGTCCAGCCGCGTCGCGTCCTCCTGGCGCGAGCTCGCCCTCGGCACCGGCCTGACCGCCGCCGAGGCCAACCGCAACCTCGACGGCGTGGTCGCCCTCTTCAGCGCCGCGCGCCGGTTCGTGGAGCGGGCGACCGGGCACTCCGCGGTCGGCTTCGTCACCGAGATCCTCGAGGCGGAGGTGCCCGAGGACACTCTCGCTCCGCGCTCCGTCGAGGACGCGGTCCTCATCGGCACGCCCTCCTCGGTCGTCGGCCTGGAGTTCGACGTCGTGGTGGTGGCGCGGCTGCAGGACGGCGTCTGGCCCAACCTCCGCCAGCGCGGCTCGCTGCTCGATCCGGACGGCCTGCTGCGGCACGCCCGCGGCGAGGGCGGACTGCCGCTCGACGCCCGCAAGGCCACTCTCGACGACGAGCTCCGGATGTTCGTACTGGCCGCCTCGCGCGCTCGGCGGCAGCTGGTGCTCAGCGCCGTCGCGGGCGAGGACGAGACGCCCTCCCTCTTCTTCCGGCTCACCCCGCCGGACGCGCCGCGGCTCGATCCGGCCTCCGCGGTGCCGCTCACGCTGCGCGGGGCGGTGGCGGCGCTGCGCCGGACCGCCACCACACCGGACTCGACCGAGGCTCCCGCCGCCATCCGAGGGCTCAGCGCCCTGGCGCTCGCGGAGGTCCCCGGCGCCGACCCCTCCTCCTGGTCCGGGGTGCTCGAGCCCTCGACCACGGAGCCGCTCTTCGACGTCGGCGACCCCGAGCGGCCCGTCTCCGTCTCGCCGAGCCGGCTCGAGGCCTTCGAGCGGTCTCCTCTGGACTGGTTCGTCGACGCCGTCTCCGGCTCCACGACGAGCACGGCGATGGGGGTCGGCACCCTCGTGCACTGGGTCCTCGAGAACGCCGAGCGGCCCGATCCGCAGGAGCTGTGGGCGGCTCTCGAGTCGCGGTGGCCCGAGCTGGTCTTCGAGTCGCCCTGGCTGGGGGAGCGGCAGAAGCGCGTCACACGGCGGCTGATCGACGGCCTCGCGGGCTACCTCGCCGACTTCGAGCGCGGGGGAGGCGTGGTGCTCGGCCGCGAGCAGCAGTTCGAGCTCGACGTCCCGCCCGCCCGGGTGCGCGGCTCGATCGACCGCGTCGAGCGCGCGGCCGACGGCTCCGTCACGATCGTCGATCTCAAGACGGGCCGCAGCACTCCCCGCAAGGACGACATCGCCGAGCACGCGCAGCTGGGCAGCTATCAGCTCGCCGTCGCCGAAGGGGCGATCGAGGCGGCCGACCCGGCCGACGGGGGAGGCGCGAAGCTGCTCTTCGTGGCGACGGGCGTGCGCGGGAAGCCGTACCGCGAGGTGGTCCAGGAGCGCTTCGGCGAGGAGGAGCTGGAGCGGCTGCGCGATCGCGTCCGCGCCGCGGCCCTGGGCATGGCGGCGGCGGGCTTCTCGGGCCTGCTCGACGCGACCCCGTTCTCCCCCGGCGACGCCCTGCGGTACCGCATCCACGCGGTGCCCGAGGTCCCGGGGGACGGACTCCTGGCGATCGACGAGGTCGACGAGACAGCGGACCTGGAGGACTCCGAGGAGCCGGGTCCCGATGCGCCGGCCGATCCTTCCGGCCCCGCCGACCCCGACCCCTCCGCCGTACTCGAGGAGGAGCTGCCGTGATCGACGCCCTGACCATCGCCGAGCGCCTCGACCTGCGCCCGCCCACCGCCGAGCAGCGCGCCGTCATCGAGGCGCCGCTCGAGCCTGCCCTGGTGGTCGCCGGTGCCGGCAGCGGCAAGACCGAGACGATGGCGAACCGCGTCCTCTGGCTCCTCGCGAACGGCCACGCGGCGCCGTCGGAGGTGCTCGGCCTCACCTTCACCCGCAAGGCGGCGGCCGAGCTCGGCGAGCGCATCGGGCGGAGGATCGACCAGCTCGGCGCGGCGGGCCTGCTCCCGCTCGCGCCCGGGCAATCGGCGCCCGACCCGTTCGAGGCCGCCACCGTCTCGACCTACAACGCCTTCGCGAACACGATCTTCCGCGACAACGCAGCCCTGATCGGCCGCGAGGGGGATGCGACCGTGCTCTCCGAGGCCTCCGCCTGGCATCTCGCGCGGGGAGTCGTGGCCGACACGGCCGATCCGCGCATCCTCGAGGTGGAGGCGGGCATCGACCGGCTGACCGACCTCGTCGTCTCGCTCGCGCACGACCTCGCCGACAACCTCGCCGATCCGGCCGCGGTCGCCGCGTTCGCCGAGGACTTCCTCCGCCTGGGCGAGCTGCCGCGCGGAGGCAGCGGCTCGGGGCTCTACCGCGAGCTCGAGAAGGCGCTGCAGGCCGTGGGCGCGCTGCCGGTGCTGACGGCGCTCGCCGAGCGGTTCCAGGAGGCGAAGGCCGAGCGCGGCTTCGTCGAGTTCTCGGACCAGGTGGCCCTCGCGCTGCGGATCGTCGACAGGGTGCCGCGGATCGTGGACGAGCACCGCGCGAGGTACCGGGTGGTGCTCCTCGACGAGTACCAGGACACCTCCGTGCTGCAGACCCGCCTCCTCTCGCGGCTCTTCGCCGGGCAGGGAGTGATGGCCGTGGGCGACCCGCACCAGTCGATCTACGGCTGGCGCGGTGCGAGCGCCGAGGGGCTCGGCCGCTTCGGCACCGATTTCGGGGGAGCGGGCCGCTTCTCCCTCAGCACGAGTTGGCGCAACGGCCGCCGTGTGCTGACCGCCGCGAACGCGATCGTGGAGCCGCTGTCGGCGGGGAGCGCGGTCGCGGTCGACACGCTGAGCGCGGGTCCTCAGGCCTCCGAGCACCCGGTCGAGCTCACCTTCCCCGAGACGATCGAGGAGGAGGCGGACGACGTCGCCGCCTGGTTCGCCGGGCGGCTGCGCGAGAACGCCGAGCCGCCGTCGGCCGCGGTGCTCTTCCGGGTGCGCGCGCACATGGACCGCTTCGCCGCCGCGCTGGCGAAGCACGGCGTCCGGTACCACATCCTCGGCATCGGGGGCCTGCTGCGGCAGCCCGAGATCGCCGACCTCGTCGCCGCGCTCACCGTCGTCGAGGACCCGGCCGCCGGCAGCGAGCTCGTCCGCCTCCTGGCCGGCGCCCGCTGGCGTCTGGGCGTCCGCGACCTCAAGGCGCTGCGCGACCTCGCCTCGTGGCTCGCGGCGCGCGACCACGCGCACCGGCTGATCCCGGAGGAGGTGCGCGAGCGGATGCGCGCGTCCGTCACCGAGGGCGAGGGCGGCTCGATCGTCGAGGCCCTCGACTTCATCGCGGCGCGCCGCCCCGGCGACGACGGGCGGATCGACCACTCCGCGCTCGGCGGGTTCAGCGCCGAGGGCCTGCGGCGCCTGCACGAGGCGGGCACCCTGTTCGGCCGGCTGCGCGCCCGGGCCGGGCTCGACCTCCTCGACTTCGTCACCCTGGTCGAGCAGGAGCTGGGCCTGGACATCGAGGTCGAGGCGAACGAGTCGCGCGGGGACGGCCGCGCCAACCTCGAGGCCTTCCGGGAGGCGGTGGCCGGGTACCTGCAGACGGACGACCGCGGCGCCGGCACCGGCTCCTCTCTCCGCGGATTCCTCCGCTGGCTCGTCCTCGCGGACAAGCGCGACGGCCTGGCCCCGCGACCGGAGGACCCGGAACCGGGGACGGTGCAGCTGCTGACGATCCACGGCTCCAAGGGTCTGGAGTGGGACCTCGTCGCCGTCCCGCGGATGGTCGACGGCGAGCTCCCCGGCACGCCGGTCGAGGGCTTCCGCGGGTGGGTCAGACTGGGCGCGATGCCCTACGCGTTCCGCGGCGACGCCGCCGAGCTCCCCGATCTCGCCTGGCGCGGCTGCAGCACGCAGAAGGAGGTCGTCGACGCGATCGGAGCGTTCGGCGACACCCTCCGCGAGCGCAACGAGGCGGAGGAGCGGCGTCTCGCCTACGTGGCCGTCACGCGGGCGCGTCACCACCTCCTGCTCAGCGGCTCGTGGTGGGCCGGCCAGGCCAAGCCCCGCGGACCGGGCGTCTTCCTCCGCGACCTCGAGGAGGCCGGCACGATTCCGGCGCTGCCGACCGAGCCCGCGAACGAGGAGAACCCGCTCGAGCGGGCCCCGCGCACGTTCCGCTGGCCCCACGATCCGCTCGGCTCCCGCGGCGACCGGGTCCGCGCCGCCGCCGCCCGGGTCCGCAGCGCCGAGCCCGCTCTGCTCGGAGCGCGCGGCGACGACATCCGCCTGCTGCTCGCCGAGCGGGCGGTGCGGCTGGCCGGGGGCGAGCGCACGCCGCTGCCCACCCGCATCCCCGCCTCCCGGTTCAAGGACATCGTCAGCACTCCGGACGAGGTCGCCGCGCAGCTGCGCCGGCCGATGCCGGAGCGCCCCTACCGGCAGACCCGGCTCGGCACGACCTTCCACTCCTGGGTCGAGAACCGCTTCGGCGTCCAGGGCGGGGCGGAGGCGGTCGACACCTTCCCCGACGAGCTCGACGACACCGGCCCCGCGTCCGTCGAGCAGGAGCGGCTCGACGCCCTGATCGCCACGTTCGAGCGCTCGGAGTGGGCCGACCGGCGCCCGGAGGCGGTCGAGATCGAGATCCACCTCCAGCTCGCCGGCCACGTCGTCGTCTGCAAGCTCGACGCGGTGTACCCGACGGAGGACGGCGTGCAGATCGTCGACTGGAAGACCGGGCGGGCGCCGAAGGACGCCGCCGACCTCGAGCTCAAGCAGTTCCAGCTCGCGCTGTACCGGCTCGCCTACTCGCGCTGGCGGGGGGTGCCGCTCGAGAGCGTCGACGCCGTGTTCTACTTCGTCGCCGACGACCTCGTGCTGCGGCCCGAGCGGTTCTACTCCGAGCGCGAGCTCGCGGAGTCGCTCTCCTCGGCGACGGGAGCGAGCCCGCGGCCGTGAGCGGAGGAGCCCGTGCGGGCTCCCGGCGTGCGGTTGAGCAGCTCCTCGACCTCCGAGACCTCCAGCACCGGGCCGGTGTCGGTCGAGAGGGGCGCGGAGAGGTCGCCCAGCACGCTGTCGACCAGCGTGTCGAGCATGGCGACCGCGTCGTCCACGATGGCGGAGTCGTCGGTCTCGGTGCCGTGCAGCAGCCAGCGGGCGAGTTCGAGCTCGGCGTAGAGCTGGGCGCGCTGGCGGATCGTGCGGTCCACTGCTCCCGCGCGCATCCGGGAGTAGGCGGAGAGCGCCGTCTCGGAGCCCGGGGCGCTCAGCAGCCAGTGCAGGTCACGCGCCGGGTCACCGACCCGCAGCGCCGCCCAGCCGAGCACGGCCGCGACGACGTCGCCCGAGCGGAGGAAGGAGTCGGCGGTCATCGAGCCGTTCACCACGGTCGGGTCGAACTGCCAGAGCGCCTCGTCGGAGGAGGCCGACTCCCAGCGCGCGACGAGCGCCGCCGGGACGTGGCCGGTGTCGGCCGCGCGCTCGATCACCGCGACCGTCTCGTTCACGCTGTCGCGCGCGGTCGCGATCGGCAGGCCCGCCTCCTGGACGAACGACACCGGGAGCGAGTGGATCGCCCCGACGGCCCGGCCGATCGAGTCCGCGAGCCCGCTCTGCGCGGCCACGTCGTCGATGAGGACGCGATCTCCCTCGAGGTACTCGTAGACGACCGCGCGGGTGCCGTCGAACGGCGTCTGCCCGACGCTCTCCTGCAGATCGAAGGGCAGGCGGCTGCGGATGCCGGCGGTCAGCGCTCGGAGCGCGACGAGGTCGCCGAGCTGCTCCTGCTCCGCGAGCGCGGACGTGGGAACGCGCACGACGAGGCGGGCGCCCTCGCGCGTCGTCAGCAGGGCGGAGTCGAAGTCGCCGTGCGTCGAGGACGTGAAGGGGCGCGCGGAGCGGACGTCGAGGCCCTCGACGGCCGAGGTGGCCAGCGCGGCTAGAGTGAGATGGGATCTGGCCATGGTTTCCAGGGTAGGCGGCTCGTGCCCGGCCGGCCCGCCGCCACGCGCTGTCCCGCCGATGCCGTCGAAGGCCCGCGACAGCGGTCCTCGCGGCCCCCGTCACGAAATGAGCCCCGGATGTCACTGCCCTTCGCCGATCGCCTCCCGCTCTCGCGACAGGCGGCCGACCGCGACGGCGTCGGACGCTCGCGGCCCGCGCTCTTCGACGAGCTGCTCGCCGATCCCGCCACCCGCGTGCTCGTCCTGCACCACGACCGGACTCTGGTCGAGGCCGACCGCCTCCTCCTGCGCCGCCCCGAGGACGTGACCGCCGGCACCCTCCGGATCTACCTCGGCCGCACGCTCGCCGAGGCCCCCGGCGAGCCGGTCGGAACTCCCGTCATCGCGACCGTCCTCACCGACGCGGCCGCCGCCGAGCTCGAGCCCGACGAGGAGCGGTGGAGCGGCCTGCGCCCGATCGCCGAGCGCCTGAGCGACCGCGACGCGGGCCTGTTCACCGAGGCGCTCGCCATCGCGAACTGGCACGCCTCGCACGGCTACTCGCCCCGCAACGGCGACCCGACCGTCGTCGAGCAGGGCGGCTGGGTCCGCCGCTCGCCCACCGACGGCAGCCAGGTCTTCCCGCGCACGGATCCGGCGATCATCGTCTGCGTCCTCGACGCGGACGACCGCCTCCTCCTCGGCTCGAACGCGATGTGGGGCACCGGCCGCTTCTCCCTGCTCGCCGGCTTCGTCGAGCCGGGCGAGTCGCTCGAGGCCGCCGTGATCCGCGAGATCGGCGAGGAGTCGGGCATGCGCGTCGTCGACCCGCAGTACCTCGGCTCGCAGCCCTGGCCCTTCCCCGCCTCCCTCATGGTCGGCTTCACCGCCCGCCTCGCCGAGGACCAGTCCCCGGAGGATCTGCTCCCGGACGGCGAGGAGATCGTCGAGCTGCGCTGGTTCACCCGGCAGCAGCTGCACGACTCGCTCGAGTCCGTGCTGCTGCCCGGCCGCTCGTCGATCGCCCGCGCGATGATCGAGGACTGGTACGGAGGCGAGCTGGAGAACGGCCCGATCGCGTGACCCTGCTCGACGGACTCGACGAGGGGCAGCGCGAGGCGGCGGAGGCGCTGCTGGGGCCGGTGTGCGTCCTCGCGGGAGCGGGCACGGGCAAGACCCGGACGATCACGCACCGCATCGCGCACGGAGTGGCGACCGGCGTCTACACGCCCGGTCGCGTCATGGCACTGACCTTCACCAGCCGCGCCGCGGCCGAGCTGCGCTCGCGCCTGCGGGTGCTCGGCGCCGGCGGCGTCCAGGCCCGCACCTTCCACGCCGCCGCCCTCTCGCAGCTCGGCTACTTCTGGCCGCAGCTGGTGGGGGGCACGATGCCCCAGCTGCTCGACGGCAAGGCCCGCCTGCTCGGGCACGCGGCCGAGCGGCTCCGCCTGAAGCTCGACACGGCGACGCTCCGCGACCTCTCGGCCGAGATCGAGTGGCGGAAGGTGTCCGCCCTCTCCCTCGAGCAGTACGCCGTCGCCGCCCGCACGCGCCCCCTGCCCGGACGGCTCACCCTGGAGCAGACGGTCGCGCTCGTGGACGAGTACGAGGGGCTGAAGGACCAGCGCCGCCAGATCGACTTCGAGGACGTCCTGCTCGTGACCGCCGGGATGCTCGAGTCCGAGCCCGCGATGGCGATGCAGGTGCGCGAGCAGTACCGCTTCTTCGTCGTCGACGAGTACCAGGACGTCTCGCCGCTGCAGCAGCGGCTCCTGGAGCTCTGGCTCGGCGACCGGAGCGACCTCTGCGTCGTCGGCGACGCCAGCCAGACCATCTACTCCTTCGCGGGTGCGCGGGCCGACTACCTCCTCGACTTCCCGTCCCGCTGGCCGGCCGCCACCGTGGTGCGTCTGGAGGAGAACTACCGCTCGGCCGTGCCGATCGTCCAGACGGCGAACCGCCTCATGCGGGGCAGGCCCGGCGCCCTCTCGCTCCACGCCGTCGCCGCCGCCGAGGCGCCGGAGCCCGCGATCGACGCCTACCCGGACGACATCGCGGAGGCGCGCGGGATCGCGGCGCGGGTCGCGGCCGACATCGAGGCAGGGGTGCGCCCCTCCGACATCGCGGTCCTCTTCCGCACGAACAGCCAGTCGGCGGTCATCGAGCACGCCCTGCACGAGCGGGGAGTGAGCGCGCACATGCGCGGCGGCAAGCGCTTCTTCGACCTCCCCGAGGTGAAGCAGGCCGTGATGCAGCTGCGCGCGGCGTCCGTGTCGATCAGCGGCGAGCCGCTGTTCAAGTCGGTGAGCGACGTCCTCCGCTCGCTCGGCTGGAGCGCCGAGCCCCCGTCGGCGCCCGGTGCGGTGCGCGACCGGTGGGAGTCGCTGGACACGCTGGCCCGCCTCGTCGACGAGGCCCCTGCCGGATGGACCTTCCGCCAGTTCACCGACGACCTGATCGCACGCCAGCAGGTGCACCACGAGCCGGACCGCGGCGCGGTCACCCTCGCCACGCTGCACTCGGCGAAGGGCCTCGAGTGGGAGTCGGTGCACCTGATGGGGCTCGCCGAGGGCCTGCTGCCGATCTCGTACGCCGCCGGCCTCGAGGCGATCGACGAGGAGCGGCGCCTCCTCTACGTCGGCATCACCCGGGCCCGCCGGCGCCTGCGCCTGTCATGGGCGCGCTCGACGGTCGGCCGCGTCACGCGGAGGGAGCCGTCGCGCTTCCTCGAAGAGCTCGGCACGCGCACTCGGGGTGCGGCTCCCGCTCCCGCACGGTGAACGCTCCGGAGGCGTCGCTGTAGACCCGCTCGGCCGCGCGCAATCCTCGCCAGCCCGCGAGCAGCCGCCGCAGCACGGCGTCGGCGGCCGCCACGGCGATCGCGGCGCTCGCGAGCGGCGTGCGGGTGGGGGCCGTGCGGCCGAGCACCTGGATCACGAGGCGCGCGCGATCCGGGTCGAGGTCCATCCGGTCCCGCTCGGCGCAGTGCAGGCACGGTCCGGAACCCGGCTCGACAAGGGGTCCGAGGCGCACCGATTCGTCGCCGAACACCACCGCCAGGTGCGGCACATCGGCCGCGAGCCAGTGCGCGGCGCGGGCGGGGGCGACCGCGAAGTCGGCGATCAGCACGGCGAGGTCCGGCGTCCCGTCGTCGGCGACCAGCGAGCAGCCCTCGCTCCGGAGCAGCGTGCGCAGTGCGTCCGGTGCCGCGCCCGTCCCCTCGACGACGACCCGCGGTGCCGGGGGAGGGCCGCCGGGCTCGACGCTGCGCAGCAGGACCGGCCGGAGCGCCTCGAGCACCTCGTCGACCCGCGCCTCGCTCGCTCCGGCGCGCGCCGCGATCAGGCGGACGGTGCCGGCGCTGGTGCCCACGCGGAGGGCGTCGAGCAGCAGCTCCTCCGGGTAGCCGACGCCGTCCAGGACCGCGTGCGGCCGGTCGAGGCCGAGCTGCACCGCGGTCGCGGAGCGCCAGAGCAGGGGGAGTCGGGGATCGAGCCGGAGCACCATCCGGCGATCATGGCCGAGACCGGCCCGGCGCCGCGCGAGTTGTCCACAGGCGGGCGCCGGACGGGGGGTCAGACGGGGCGGTCGCCCGTGGGGGAGGAGCCGCGGTCGTCGTCGTCCGGCGAGCCGGCGTCGTCGGTCGTGTCCGGAGCGTCTCCGGAGGCGCCGTCGCCCTCGCGCGGCATCGTGCCGTTCAGCAGGTCCTCCAGCGCGCGGTCCATCTCGTCGGGCTCCGGGGTCTCGCCGCGGGCCTCGGCCGTGAGCCGGGCGACGAGCGCGCTCGGGTCGTCCAGGTCCTCTGAGCCGGGGAGCAGGTCGGGGTGCGACCAGAGGGAGTCGCGGGCCTCGGGCCCGACGGCGTCGGTCACGGCCTGCCACATCGCGGCGGCCTCGCGGAGGCGGCGCGGGCGCAGCTCCAGGCCGACGAGGGTCGCGAAGGCGGATTCGGCCGGGCCGCCGGAGGCGCGGCGGCGGCGGACCGTCTCGGCGATCGCCCCGGCGCTGGGCAGGCGGGTGGTCGCCGCCGCGGTGACGACGTCGACCCATCCCTCGATGAGGGCGAGGACGGTCTCGAGGCGGCCGTGCGCGGCGAGCTGCTCCTCCGTCTTCGGCGGGATGAGCGCGCCGGAGGTCATCGCGTCGCGGAGCTCCTCGGGGTTCGACGGGTCGAAGCCCTCGGCCAGCTCCTCGAGGCGGGTGGTGTCGATGCTGATCCCGCGCGCGAAGTCGGTGATCTGCGAGATGAGGGCGAGACGGAGCCACTTGCCGTGCCGGAAGAGGCGGGCGTGCGCGAGCTCGCGGACCGCCAGGTACAGCTGCACCTGGTCCAGCGGGATGTCGAGGCCCTCGCCGAACGCGGCGACGTTCTGCGGCAGGATCGCCGCGTCGTTCTCCTCCAGCAGCGGGATGCCGATGTCGCCGCCCGAGACGACCTCGGCGGCGAGCTGCCCGACGACCTGGCCCAGCTGCAGGGCGAACAGGGTGCCGCCGATCCCGCGCATCATGCCCTCGGCACCGGCGATCATCGCCTGCATCTCCTCCGGGGCCTGCTCGCGGAGCACGCGGGTCAGCGCGTCCGAGATGCTCAGCGCCACCGGCTCGGCGAGCTGGGTCCAGACCGGCATCGTCAGGGAGATCCACTCGAGGCGGCTGATCGAGCGCGGCGTGCGGCTCAGCTCGGAGACGTACGCGACCTCGTCGAGCCAGAGCGCGGCGACGCCGAAGGCCGCGTCGATCGGAGCCCGCACGGAGTCGGACACCGGCGCGGACTCGGCGCGCGCGAGCTGCTTCGCCTGCTCGAGCGAGAGCGTCCAGTTGACGCCGCCGTCGCCGTTCTGCTGCATCGCGCTCTGCAGCTGCGAGAGCAGGTTCTGCAGGGCCACCGGGTCGTTCGGCAGGCCTGCCGCTCCGGCGAGCTGCGAGGGGTCGACCGGGCCGTTCCCCGAGAGGAACTGCCGCAGCATCTCCCGGAACTCGTCCTCGGAGCCGCCGCCCGCTCGGTCCGCACTGTCGCCATCGGCCATCGGGATCAGCCCTCCGTCGCTCACGTGAATCCGGTCGCCGCACCGCCTCCGCGGCCCTGCACAGGGCGCCGGTTCCGGCGCGACTCCCAGTCGTGCAAGCTACGTTAGCCCGAGCGCCCGGGGCCTCGGCGTGCAGAGCACCGCTCGGGCCCAGCCCGCTTCCGCCCGCCGCGAACATCCCGGCGGAGCCGCTCCACCCGTTGCCAGAAAGGCCCCCGTGTCGCTGTTCTCCGACGACCCGCGCCCCTCCTCCTCCCCGCGCCGCCCGTGGGTCGGACCGGTCGTCCTCCTCTCGGGTGTCGCCGTCGTGGTCGGTCTGGGCGTCGCGCCCGCCCCCTACGTGATCGAGCAGCCCGGCCCCGTGTTCGACACCCTGGGCAGCAGCAAGGACATGCCCCTCATCTCGATCCCGGACCGCACCACCTATCCCACGGCCGGCACGCTCGACATGCTCACCGTGTCGGTCGTCGGCAACCCGCAGAGCCTGCCCACCTGGGTCGAGGTCGCGAGCGCCTGGTTCGACAGGACCAAGGCGGTCGTCCCGGTCGACGCGATCTTCCCTCCCTCCTCCACGGTCGAGGAGCGCGACGAGGCGAACCAGGCCGAGATGACCGACTCCCAGCAGGAGGCGATCGCCGCCGCGCTCACCGAGCTCGGCTACCCCGTCGAGCAGCGCGTCTCGGTCGTGCAGGTGCCCGAGGGCTCCCCGGCCGAGGGCGTCCTGGAGGCGGGGGACGAGATCCTCGCGGTCGCGGGCACCCCCGTCGCCGACGCGACCGCCCTGCGCGCGACCCTGCAGACCCTCGGCACCGGCTCCCCGGTGCAGGTCAGCATCGAGCGCGAGGGCGTCCGGCAGGAGGTGGAGGTCACGCCGCGCGACTCGAACGGCGCCGCCGTCATCGGCGTCCTCCCCGGAGCGGCCTTCGACTTCCCGTTCGAGGTCGACATCCAGCTGGACGACGTGGGCGGGCCGAGCGCGGGCATGATGTTCGCCCTCGGGATCATCGACAAGCTCACCGAGGGCGAGCTCAACGGCGGGCGGAGCGTCGCCGGGACCGGCACGATCGACGCGGCCGGCGAGGTCGGCGCCATCGGCGGGATCCGCCAGAAGCTCTACGGGGCGGAGGGCGCCGGAGCCGAGTACTTCCTCGCCCCCGCGACCAACTGCAACGAGGTCGTCGGCCACGTCCCCGACGGGCTCCACGTGCTCGCGGTCTCGACCCTCGACGACGCCCTCGCCGCCCTGAAGGGCATCGCCGCGGGCGACACCTCCGGGCTGCCGGACTGCAGCACCGCCTCTCCCCTCGACTGATCCCACCCGCCGACCCCGGGTCGACGCCCAGGTGAGCCGGACAGCCGTCGCATAGCATGGGTGGCCTCCCCTCACATCTCGACAGCAAGAGGCCCTCACGTGAGTTCCACAGCAACCGAAACCCCGCCGCGGAAGAGACGGAGCGTCCTCGCCGTCACTGTCGTAGTGGTGGCCGTCCTGGTGGTGGCGTTCTTCGTCTTCGCCGGTCTGTACACCGACATCCTCTGGTACGACCAGCTCG
Source organism: Rathayibacter sp. AY1B8 (assembly GCF_002932775.1). Lineage (NCBI taxonomy): Bacteria > Bacillati > Actinomycetota > Actinomycetes > Micrococcales > Microbacteriaceae > Rathayibacter > Rathayibacter sp. AY1B8. The sequence continues at coordinate 19,273 of NZ_PSWJ01000009.1, forward strand.
GCTTCCTCTCCGTGCTCACGACGCAGTGGGCGGCGGCGGGCGGTCTCTTCGTCATCGGCTTCGTCGCCATGGCGGTGCCGGTGTTCATCAGCCTGATGCTGGCGTACCGCCTCCGGCCGGTCTACGCGAAGCTCAACTCGCAGATCGACCGCTACCAGCAGGTCGTGGAGCCGCTGCGGCGCCTGGCCACCTTCGGGATCCCCGCGGTGCTCGGCCTCTTCGCCGGCGTCTCCTCCGCCACCCGCTGGCAGACGAGCCTCACCTTCTGGAACCGCACGCCCTCGGGCACCACGGATCCGCAGTTCGGCCTCGACACGTCGTTCTACCTCTTCGAGCTGCCCTTCTACCAGAGCATCGTCGGCTTCGCGTCGGCGGTCCTGCTGATCTCGGCGTTCGCGACCCTCGCCACCGGCTACCTCTACGGAGCGATCCGGGTGAACGGCCGCGAGATCCGCATCTCGAAGGCCTCGCGCATCCAGCTGGCGGTCATCGCCGCCCTCTACCTCGCCGTGCAGGCGGTCAGCCTCTGGCTCGACCAGTACGCGACGCTCGCGCAGCAGGGGCCCCGCATCACCGGCGCCACCTACTCCACCGTCAACGCGACGATCCCGGGCCTGCAGATCCTGGCCGGCATCGCGGCGCTGGTCGCGATCCTCTTCGTCGTCACCGCCTTCATCGGCCGCTGGCGCTTCCCGGTCATCGGCACCGCGCTGCTGATCGTGTCGAGCCTGCTCGTCGGCTCCCTCTACCCCTGGATCGTGCAGAAGTTCCAGGTCGAGCCCAACGAGCGCACGCTCGAGCAGCCCTTCATCCAGAACAACATCGACATGACGCGCCAGGCCTACGGCGTCAGCGACGTCGACGTCATCCCCTACGACGCGACCACGGACGCGGAGCCGGGCGCCCTGCGCTCGGACGCCGAGACCACCGCGAACATCCGCATCCTCGACCCCGCCGTCGTCACCGACGCGTTCTCGCAGCTGCAGCAGTTCCGCCAGTACTACAAGTTCGGCGACACGCAGAACGCGCTCGACGTCGACCGCTACTCCATCGACGGATCGACGCAGGACGCCGTGGTCGGCGTCCGCGAGCTGAACCTCAACGGCCTCGGCACCAACCAGACCTGGTACAACCAGACGCTGGTCTACACCCACGGCTACGGCCTGGTCGCCGCGTACGGCAACCAGCGATCGGCCGACGGCGAGCCGGTGTTCATCGAGTCCGGCGTCCCGACGACGGGCGACCTCGGCGACTACGAGCCGCGGATCTACTTCGGCGAGAACTCCCCGCCGTACTCGATCGTGGGCGGCAACGACTCGCGCGACATCGAGCTCGACTACCCCTCGGGCACCGACGGCGCGCAGCAGACCTACACGACCTTCGACGGCGAGGGCGGCCCCGCTCTCGACAACGTCTTCAAGAAGCTCGTCTACGCGATCAAGTTCCAGTCCGAGCAGATCTTCCTCTCGGACGGCGTGAACGACGACTCGCAGATCCTCTACGACCGCGATCCCGTGCAGCGCGTCCAGAAGGTCGCGCCGTACCTCAAGCTCGACTCCGACGCCTACCCGACCGTCGTCGACGGCCGCGTGAAGTGGGTCGTCGACGGGTACACCACCTCGGCCGACTACCCGTACTCGGAGGTGCAGAGCCTCTCGCAGGCGATCGCCGACACGAACACGCAGCAGCAGTTCCCGACCGACGACGTCAACTACATCCGCAACTCGGTGAAGGCGACCGTCGACGCGTACGACGGCAGCGTCACGCTCTACGCGTGGGACACCGAGGACCCGATCCTGCAGACCTGGCAGAAGATCTTCCCGACCACGGTGAAGCCCGTGAGCGACATGTCGGGCGAGCTGCTCAGCCACGTCCGGTACCCGGAGGACCTCTTCAAGGTCCAGCGCGCGGTCCTCGGCACTTACCACGTCACCGACGCGGGCTCCTTCTACTCCCGCGAGGACGCCTGGGCGACGCCGAACGACCCGACGAGCGGAGCCGCGACCACGGCCGCCGCGACCGGCACCAGCCTGCAGCCTCCGTACTACCTGACGCTGCAGACGCCGGATCAGGACGTGCCGTCGTACTCGCTCTACTCGACGTACATCCCGGCGAGCGTCCAGGGCGCGCAGGCCAGCCGCAACGTGCTGACCGGCTACCTCGTGGCCGACTCCGACGCCGGCTCGACGGCGGGCTCCGTGGCCGACGGCTACGGCACGCTCCGCCTGCTCGAGCTGCCGAAGGACGACACGGTGCCCGGCCCCGGCCAGGTGCAGAACGCGTTCACCACCGACCCGACGGTCGCGAACGAGCTGAACATCCTCTCCCGCGGCGACACCACCGTCACGAGGGGCAACCTGCTCACGCTGCCGGTCGGCGGCGGCCTGCTCTACGTCCAGCCGATCTACGTGCGCTCCAACGGAGACACGAGCTTCCCGCTCCTGCAGAAGGTGCTGGTCGCGTTCGGTGACGACATCGCCTTCGAGGACACCCTCGACGCGGCCCTCGACAGCCTCTTCGGCGGCGACTCGGGAGCCGACGCGGGCGACACCGGCACGCCGACGACTCCGGACGCCGGCACCGGCACCTCGGGCGGCGACACCGGAGGCGACGCGGGCGGCACGACCGGCGGCACCGGCTCCACGCCGGCCACGGGCGACCAGACGGCGCTGCAGCAGGCGCTGAACGACGCGCGGGACGCACTCACGGCTCGCGAGAACGCCCTCAAGGCGGGCGACCTCACCGCCTTCGCGGCGGCGGACGAGCAGCTGACCGAGGCGCTCTCGCGGGCGCTGCAGGCCGAGGGCGGCCAGTAGCCCGCATGGTGCAGGTCGACCGCGGCGAGCACCTCCGCTCGGGGGAGTGGCTCGAGCTGAACCGCACGTACTGGGAGGAGCGCACCGGCGAGGGTGCGCTCCACCCGGAGCTCGTCACCGCGGCGCTCCTCGGCCCCGGGCCGAGGATCCTCCAGCTCGGCTCGGGCGACGGGCTCGACGCGCTCGAGCTCGCCGAGCGCGGCGCCCGCGTGGTGGGCGTCGACTTCTCGATGTCCGCGGTGCGCCGAGCACGCGCCGCCGCCGCGGACAGGGACCTCGCCGGCTCCGCCCGCTTCGTCTGCGCGAACCTCTACGAGCTGCGGCACATGCTGCCGGAGCCCGACTCGTTCGACGTCGTGCTCTGCAGCGCCGGCGTCGTCTCGTGGCTCCCCGACCTGGAGGAGTGGGCGCGGCTGGTGGAGTGGTTCGTCGCCCCCGGCGGAGCGGTGCTCGTCGCCCCGTCGTCGTCCGCTCCCGTCGGCGCCGACGTCCGCACCTGGTCGCGCACCTCGTCCGAGCTCGCAGCCGCCCTGACGGCGGTCGGGCTGAGCGTGGACGAGAGCGTCGTGCTGCGCGCCGCCAAGCCCGCCTGAGACCGGAGCCCGCTCCCACCGCCGCGTCGATTTGCATCGGCGCCGGAACGCGTGTAATGTCTCTTCTTGTGCCGCGGGGTGGAGCAGTTCGGTAGCTCGCTGGGCTCATAACCCAGAGGTCGTAGGTTCAAATCCTGCCCCCGCAACAAGAAAGCGAAAGCCGGTCCGGAGAAGGGCCGGCTTTCGTCGTTAACACGGGTCGCGGACGTGCTTCCCGCGGCTGACAGTGCGCGGGCCGAGACCTCAGTCGCCCTCGATCACGCTCAGCACGTTGCCCGCCGGATCGCGGAACCAGCAGATAGTCGGCCCGTGGCCGCGCATCACTCCGTCCGCATCGGTCGGCAGCGACGGGTCGTCGTAGATCGCCGTGGTGACGCCTGCCGCGTGCAGCTCGGCGACCGCCGCGTCGACGTCCTCCACCGAGAAGTTCAGGATCGTGAACGACGCCGGCTCGTGGTCCGGCTTCGGGTACGCGATCGCGCGGCCTCCACCCGGCAGCCGGATGTCGAGGATCCCCATCGCGTTCAGCTCGACCTCGAGCCCGAGCACTCCGCCGTAGAAGGCCCGCGCCGCCTCCACGTCGTCCACGCTGAAGCCGCTGAAGGCCCTCTCGCTCCGGATCATCGCCGTCCTCCGTCCCGCGGCCGCACCGTCGCGCCCGCTCCGCTCCGGACGCTACTCCGGTCGCCCGTCCGCGTCACCGTCGGATCCGCCCGCGGCGCCGCCGACCGCGAGCCGGTCTCGCGCGACCCGCATCCGCGGACCGGCCTCCCGACGCTCCGCGCCGACGCGTGTGCCGGACCGGCCCGCACGTTAGGCTCGACCCCGATGCGAGGGGTGCTGCTGTGAGGGACGAACGCGGAGACGACGGCTCGAACGAGGGGCTCGGCGGCCGCCCGACCCGGCGGAGCCTGCGGCAGGCGCCGCACGCGCTGCCCGCGGCACGCGTCGCCACTCCGGTCCTCACGCCCGTCCGCCCCGTGCGGCGCCGCCGGGGCCGTGTCTTCCGCGCGACCGTCAGCACGGTCGCCCTCGCCGCCATCGCGGGCCTCGTGGCGGTCTCCGCGCTCCCCGCCTACTCCTTCGACCCGGCACCCGATTCGCAGGCCGCCGTCGAGGCCGCCGCCCGCGTGCAGGCGCTCGGCAACCAGAAGCTCACCGTCGCGGCGACCGCGGTCCAGGAGCAGGTCATCCGCGACTCCTTCACCGCACCGACCCAGGCCCAGCTCGACGAGGCGGCCGCCCAGGCGCGCGCGCTCGCCGCCGCCGAGCAGGCCGCCCGCGACGCCGAGACCGCCCGCCTCGCCCAGGAGGCGCAGGCCGCGGCCGGCACGACCGGCGCGGACGGCGCCGCCGCGGGCAGCGGCGGCACCAGCACCTCGGTCACGCCCCGCGAGGAGGGCGACGACTACCCCTGGCGCGACCAGCTCACCGACGACCAGGGCGGCGGCCTCTCGCCGCTGCGGTACTACTACCGCGAGTGCGTCGACTTCGTCGCCTGGCGGATCAACCGCGACCAGGGCTCGACGAGCGCACCCTTCAAGTGGACCTGGGGCAACATGACCCCGGGCGGGGGCAGCGCCTACGCGTGGGCCGGCCAGTGGGCCTCCCACGGCTGGGTGACCAGCAGCACGCCCGTCCCCGGCGCGGTCGCCTGGTTCACCGGCAACCACGTCGCGTACGTGCAGGCCGTCAACTCCGACGGCACGGTCTCGCTCGAGGAGTACAACTGGGGCAACGACCACGCGTACCACAAGCGCACCATCCCGGCCTCCCAGGTCGCCCTCTTCCTCTACCCGCCGAGCTGATGACCGGCGCCGTCGGCATGGCCGTGGCGCAGTTCGCCCCCTCGACGGACCGGGAGGCGAACATCGCGACGATCGGGCGCCTGGCCCGGATCGCCGCCGAGCGCGGCGCGAGCATGGTGGTGCTGCCGGAGTACAGCTCCGCCTTCACCGATCCGCTCGGGCCCGAGCTGGTCGCGGCGGGCGAGGCGCTCGACGGCCCGTTCGTCACGGCTCTCGCGGCCCTCGCGCGCGAGCTCCGGATCCACCTCGTGGCGGGCATGGTCGAGGAGATGGACGGGCGCCGCATCGCGAACACGCTCGTCGCGCTCGACCCCGAGGGCGCGCTCGTGGCCCGCTACCGCAAGCTGCACCTGTACGACGCCTTCGGCCAGACCGAGTCGGAGTGGGTCGCCGCGGGGGAGATCGCCGCACCCGAGACGTTCGAGGTCGGCGGCCTCGTCGTCGGGCTGCAGACCTGCTACGACCTGCGCTTCCCGGAGGTCAGCCGCTGGCTGGTCGACGCCGGGGTCGACGTCATCGCGGCACCGGCCGAGTGGGTGCGCGGCCCGCTCAAGGAGGCGCACTGGCGGACGCTGGTCACCGCCCGCGCGCTCGAGAACACGGTGTACCTCGTCGCAGCCGACCAGACCCCGCCGATCGGGGTCGGCACGAGCATGATCGTCGATCCGATGGGCGTCGAGACCGTCACCCTCGGCGAAGTCGAGGATGTCGCCGTCGCCTGGGTCTCGCGCGAGCGGATCGACGCGGCGCGCGCGAAGAACCCCGCTCTGGCGCTGCGGCGCTTCCGGGTGCTGCCGCTCTGACCGCCGCCCCCGGCCCGACGGCGCCGGGCATCCGACCGAATCCGCTGAGGCCGGCTCCTCAGCGCGTCATGCGGGCGAGGCCCGCGACCGCGGTCTCCAGCACCTCGAACCGCTTGCAGAAGGCGAAGCGGACGAGCGAGCGGTAGGGAGCGGCGTCCTCGGGGCGGCAGAACGCCGACACGGGCACCGCCACCACTCCCGCGAGATCCGGGAGCGCCCGGCAGAGCTCGACCCCGTCGTCGTAGCCGAGCGGTGCCGCGTCCGCGACGACGAAGTAGCCGCCCGAGGAGGGCGCGACGCCGAAGCCCGCAGCAGCCAGGCCCGCCGACAGCAGGTCCTTCTTGGCCGCAAGAGTCTGCGCCGCGCCGGTGAAGAAGGCGTCCGGGAGCCCGAGCCCGAGGGCGACGGCCCCCTGGAACGGCGAGCCGCTGACGTAGGTGAGGAACTGCTTCACGGCGAGGACGGCCGTGATCAGCTCGCGCGGGCCCGTGACCCAGCCGATCTTCCAGCCCGTGGTGCTGAAGGTCTTGCCCGCCGAGGAGACGGAGAGCGTCCGCTCGAAGGCTCCGGAAAGGGAGGCCAGCGGGACGTGCGGGGTGTCGAAGCGCAGGTGCTCGTAGACCTCGTCCGTCAGGATCACGGCGTCGTGCCGCTCGGCGAGCCGCACGATCAGCTCGCGGGTCTCGGCCGGGAGGACGGCACCGGTCGGGTTGTGCGGGTCGTTCACCAGGATGACGCGCGTGCGGTCGCTCACTGCGGCGGTCAGCTCGTCGTGGTCGACCGCGAAGGAGGGGCCGCGCAGGAGCACGGTGCGATGCACCCCTCCGGCGAGGGCGATCAGGGCTCCGTAGGCGTCGTAGTGGGGCGTGAAGGTGACGACCTCGTCGCCCGGCTCGAGCAGGGCCAGCAGAGCCGCGGCCAGGGCCTCGGTGGCGCCCGTGGTGACGAGGACCTCGCCGTCGGGGTCGAGGGAGATCCCGGAGAAGCGCAGCCGGTGCGCGGCGATCGCCTCGCGCAGGACGGGGAAGCCGGGACCCGGCGGGTACTGGTTGAGCCCGGACGCGATGGCGTCGCGCGCGGCGTCGAGGATCTCGCGCGGGCCGTCCTCGTCCGGGAAGCCCTGGCCGAGGTTCACCGCTCCGGTGCGCAGGGCGAGCGCGCTCATCTCGCTGAAGACGGTGGCGGCGACCTCGCCACAGGGGCCGAGGAGGCCGGCGCCCGCCGCGGCGCGCGACCAGGATCCGGGAATGCTCACGTGCCCAGTGTGCCCGCTCGAGCAGTCCGGCCGGTTTCATTTCCCGCTCGCAGGCCCGTCATAAGAAACCCCCAGGTACGATCGCCAAGCTATCCCCGCTTGGAAGGAGCAGCACCCATGACCGAGAGTCACGAGGGTCCTCGTCAGCCGGAGGAACCCACCACGCCGACGGAGTCCGGCGCCCGAGAGGCGACCGAGCGCACCCCCGGCGAGAGCTCCGGAGCGTCGTCCTCGACCACCGGGCCCACCGAGCCGATCCACCGGGGCGGAGCGCACCGCGAGAGCGAGAACCCGACCGTCCCCTACCCCTCCTCCTCGGCCCCCCAGCCGCCGTACACGCCGAACGCGACGGCCGGCAACAAGGCGCAGCCCGTCTCCCAGCCCGCCCGCTACGGGCAGTACGCGCCGCCCGCCGCGAACACCCTGCACGGCTCCGAGGAGCCGCCCTCCTCGAGCCCCTTCGGCCCGGGCGCCGAGTACACCCCCGCCCCCACCGCCACGAAGCGCCGAGCCGGAGTGGGCGTCGTCGCGGCGCTCGCCATCGGCGCGGTCGTGGGCGGAGTCGCGGGAGCCGGCGTGTTCGGCCTCTGGTCCGCCACCAACGGCGGCGGGACCCGCGTGGTCTCCGCCGGCGGCTCGCAGACGATCACGGTCAACAACGCCGAGGACGCGACGACCGCCACCGCGGTCGCCGCCAAGGCCACTCCGAGCGTCGTCACCATCGCGGTGAGCGGCAGCTCGTCCGCCGGCACCGGCTCCGGCATCGTGCTCTCGAAGGACGGCTACGTCCTGACCAACACCCACGTGGTCACCCTCGACGGCGAGATCGCGAACGGCGCCGTCTCGGTCACGACCAGCGACGGCCGGATCTTCGACGCGACCGTCGTCGGCACCGACCCGACCCTCGACCTCGCCGTCATCAAGCTGACCGGCGCGACCGACCTCAGCCCGATGACGTTCGCGGACTCCACCAAGATCAACGTCGGCGACACGGCGGTCGCCATCGGCGCCCCGCTCGGCCTCTCCGGCACGGTGACCGACGGCATCGTCAGCGCGCTCAACCGCAGCATCCAGGTCGCCTCCTCGGCGGCTCCGGACGACTCGGGCGACAGCTCGAGCGGCGGCACCGAGAGTCCGTTCAACTTCGACATCCCGGGCCAGCAGGCGCCGACCCAGGCGAAGAGCACCATCTCGCTGCCCGTCATCCAGACCGACGCGGCGATCAACCCGGGCAACTCCGGCGGCGCGCTGCTCGACAGCGACGGCGAGCTGATCGGCGTGAACGTCGCGATCGCGAGCGCAGGCCAGTCCTCCTCGAGCGGCCAGTCCGGCAACATCGGAGTCGGATTCGCGATCCCGAGCGCGATCGCCGAGCGCATCGCGAAGGAGATCATCGCGAACGGCTCCGCCTCGCACGGCCTGCTCGGCGCGAGCGTCTCCGACTCGACCGCGGACGTCCTCGGCGCCCGCATCGAGGAGGTCTCCGGAGGCGGTGCCGCGCAGGCGGCCGGTCTCGCCAAGGGCGACATCATCACCGCGATCGACAGCACTCCGATCACGAGCGCGTCCGACCTCACCGCGCAGGTCCGCGCGCAGGCCGCGAACGCCGCGGTCGAGCTGACCTACGTCCGCAACGGCCAGAGCTACCAGGCGAAGGCGACGCTCGGCCAGATGGCCGCCGGCTGACCCTCCGCCACCGCGCACAGCCCCTCGAGGATCCGTCCCCGGGGGGGCTGACCCTCCGCCGCCGCGCACAGCCCCTCGAGGATCCGTCCCCGGGGGGCTGTTCCGCGTCCGGGCCCGGCCCGGGGCGCGGCGCTCCCCGCTGGTAGGGTGGTGGATCCCTGCGCCCGCGCTCCTCCCGCACGAACTGGACCCATGCAGCACGAGATCCCGGAAGACGACCTCTCCGACCTGCCCGGCGTCTCCTACGTCATGCCCGTCCTCAACGAGGTCGCCCACGTGCGCGCCGCGGTCGACTCGCTGCTGCACCAGGACTACACCGGCCCCTTCGACGTCGTCCTCGCCGTCGCCCCGAGCATCGACGGCACGGAGCAGCTCGTCGCCGAGCTGAGCGCGGCCGACCCGCGGATCCGCGTCGTGCCGAACGAGGTCGGCTCCACTCCTGCGGGCCTCAACGCCGCGATCCGCGCCTCGCGCCACCCGGTCGTCGTCCGGGTCGACGCGCACTCCGTCCTGCCGCCCGAGTACGCGCGCACGGCGGTCGAGGCGCTGCAGCGCTCCGGAGCGGCGAACGTCGGCGGAGTGATGGCGGCGGAGGGCCTCACCCCGTTCCAGCGCGCGGTCGCCCGGGCCTACGGCTCCCGCATCGGGCTGGGCGGCACGCCCCACCACGTGGGAGGCGAGGAGGGCCCGGCCGACACGGTGTACCTCGGCGTCTTCCGCCGCTCCGCCCTCGAGCGCGCCGGCCTGTTCGACGAGCGCTTCAAGCGCGGGCAGGACTGGGAGCTGAACCGGCGGCTGCGCGAGCGCGGCGAGGTCGTCTGGTTCACTCCGCGCCTCACCGTCACCTACCGGCCGCGGCCCTCGATGCGCGCGCTGCTCCGGCAGTTCCTCTCGACCGGGATGTGGCGGGGCGAGCTCACCCGGATGTTCCCGGCCTCGCGGTCGCTGCGCTACTTCGCTCCGCCCGTGCTCGTCGCGATGCTCGCGATCGGGCTGCTCGTCGGGCTGGCGGGAGTCGTCCAGGTGCTCGCCGGAGCCGCGCCCTGGCTCCTGCTCGGGTTCGCGGTGCCCGCCGCCTACCTCCTCCTGGTGGCGGCGGCCACTCTCGTGGTCGCGCGGCCGGACGGCGCGCGTGCGATGCTGTGGTTCGCCGTGGTCATCCCGGCGGTCCACGTGGCCTGGGGGACCGGCTTCGTGCTCGGCTTCGCCGGGCTGACCAGCAACATCTCCGCCCACCGCCACCAGCCGCGGTCCGACTCGCCGAGGGGCGCATGACCACGACGACGAGACCCCGCTCCATCGCCGAGCTGCGCGCCGTCGCGCAGCCCCCGGAGGTGCGCGGGCGCCGCAACGCCGAGCACTGGACGGCGTCGCTCTACCTGCGCCGCTTCTCGCCCTACCTGACCTGGCTGCTGCTGAAGACCTCCATCTCGGCGAACGGCGTCACCGGGCTGATGATCCTGGTCGGCTGGAGCGCGGCGGCAGCCCTCCTGATCCCGGGGATCGCCGGAGCGGCGCTGGCGCTGCTCCTCGGCCAGCTGCAGATGCTGGTGGACTGCTGCGACGGCGAGGTCGCGCGCTGGCGCCGCACGTCCTCGCCGGCGGGCGTATTCCTCGACAAGGTCGGGCACTACACGACCGAGGCGCTGATCCCGATCGCGCTCGGGCTGCGAGCGGCGGGCGTCCCGTTCGAGGCGCCGGCGGACTTCCTCTGGACCACGATCGGCTTCGCCCTGGCCCTGGTGATCGTCCTCAACAAGGCGCTCAACGACATGGTGCACGTGGCGCGCGCGAACGCCGGTCTCACGAAGCTGGCCGACACGAAGGGCGAGGCGGTGCCGTCCTCGTCCGGGCTGGCGGGGCTTCGCCGCGCGGCCCGCTTCCTGCCCTTCCACCGCCTCTACCACTCCGTCGAGCTGACGATGCTGGCCTTCGCGACCGCCCTCGTGGGCCTCGTCGTCGGAGCGGGCACGGCCGACCGGGTCCTCGTCGGGGCGCTGCTGCCGCTCGCCCTCCTCGCCCTGGTCGGCCACTTCGTCGCGATCATGGCGTCCAAGCGTGTCCGCTCCTGAGCCGCGGGTCGGCGTCGTCGTCCTGACGCAGGGGACCCGGCCCGACGACCTCGCCGCGGGGCTGGCCGGCGTCCTCGCGCAGGAGGGCGTCGAGCTGGACGTCGTCTGCGTCGGCAACGGCTGGGAGCCCGACGGCCTGCCCGAGGGAGTGCGCGCCCTGGCGCTGCCCGAGAACCTCGGCATCCCCGCGGGCCGGAACGCCGGAGTCGACGCCGTCGCGGGGGAGTACCTCTTCTTCCTCGACGACGACGCCCGGATCCCGTCTCCCCGCTTCCTCGTCGACGCGATCGCGCTGCTCGCCTCGAACCGCCGCATCGGCCTGGTGCAGCCCCGCGTCGACAGCACGGACGGCACGCCGAGCCCAAGGCGCTGGATCCCGCGGATCCTCAAGGGCGACCCCCGCCGCTCCGGCCCCGTCTTCTCGGTCTGGGAGGGAGCGGTCGTGCTGCGGCGCGACGTGTTCGCCCGGACGGGCGGCTGGGCGGCTCCGTTCTTCTACGCCCACGAGGGCATCGAGCTGGCCTGGCGGGTCTGGGACACGGGTCGCACCGCCTGGTACGCGGGAGAGCTCGTCGCCCAGCACCCGGTCATCCAGCCGACCCGTCACGCCGACTACTACCGGCTGAACGCGCGCAACCGCGTCTGGCTCGCCCGCCGCAATCTCGCCGCACCTCTGGCGCTCGTCTACGTGGGGTCCTGGACCGCGATCCAGTGCCTCCGCTGGCGGCGCGACCCGGCCGCCCTGCGCGCCTGGTTCGCCGGCTGGCGGGAGGGATGGCGCTCGGATCCGGGCGGCCGGCGCGTCCTCTCGGCCCGCACGGTGCTCCGGATGGCGTTCGCCGGGCGTCCGCCGATCGTCTAGCATCGGGGAATCCGCCCCCGCCGGGGCCCCCGAAAGGACGACGGTGTTCGATTCGACCCAGCTCTCCCCGCCCGAGCGCGCCGAGGCGGAGGTGACCCCTGCCGGACCGGATCTCCTGACGGCGGTCCGCGAGCGCCTCGGCGCCGTCGACGACGAGTTCTCCGGCCGCCTCGACGAGCACCTCCCGCGCCTGGTCGATCTGCTCGCCACGGTCTACGCCGGCCGCGACGACCTCGAGGACCAGCTGGTCGCGATCGTCGAGCTCGCCGCCGCCTCCTGGGAGGAGCGGCCCGAGGAGCTCCGCGCGCTCGACCGCGCCCGCGAGCAGCACCCGACCTGGTTCCTCTCGAACAAGGCTCTGGGCGGGGTCTGCTACGTCGACCGCTACGCGGGCGACCTCGAGGGGCTGCGCGCCGAGATCCCGTACCTCCGCGAGATCGGCCTGAACTACCTGCACCTGATGCCGCTCTTCGATGCGCCCGAGGGCGAGTCGGACGGGGGCTACGCGGTCTCGAGCTACCGGCGCGTGCGGCCGGACCTCGGCGACATGGAGCAGCTCCGCGGGCTGGCCTCCGAGCTGCGTGAGCAGGGCATCGCACTCGTGGTCGACTTCGTCTTCAACCACACCTCGAACGAGCACGAGTGGGCGCAGCGCGCGCTCGCCGGCGAGCAGCGCTTCGAGGACTACTACTGGATCTACCCGGACCGGGAGCAGCCCGACGCCTTCGAGCGCACGACGCGCGAGATCTTCCCGGACGACCATCCCGGCTCCTTCGTTCAGCTGGAGGACGGGCGCTGGGTCTGGGCCACGTTCCACCGCTACCAGTGGGACCTCAACTACTCCAACCCCGAGGTGTTCCGGGCGATGGCGGGAGAGATGCTCTTCCTCGCCAATCAGGGCGTCGACGCACTGAGGATGGACGCGGTCGCGTTCATCTGGAAGGAGCTCGGCACCACCTGCGAGTCGCAGCCGCAGGCGCACCTGCTGCTGCGCGCGTTCAACGAGGTCTGCCGCCTGGCCGCTCCGGCGCTGCTGTTCAAGTCCGAGGCGATCGTGCACCCCGACGAGGTGATCGAGTACATCGACGTCGAGGAATGCCAGCTCTCGTACAACCCGCTGCAGATGGCGCTCACCTGGGAGGCGCTCGCCACCCGCGACGTCCGTCTCCTCTCGCAGGCCCTCGAGCGCCGGCACGCCCTCCCCGAGGGCACGGCCTGGGTCAACTACGTGCGCGGGCACGACGACATCGGCTGGACCTTCGCCGACGAGGACGCCGCCGAGCTCGGGATCGACGCGGCCGGCCACCGCCGCTTCCTCAACGACTTCTACACGGACCGGTTCGACGGCACCTTCGCCCGCGGAGTGCCGTTCCAGGAGAACCCGCGCACCGGCGACCGCCGCGTCTCGGGCACCACCGCGTCCCTCGCCGGAGTGGAGGCGGGCGACGCCTACGGGATCGACCGCGTGCTGCTCGCGCACTCGATCGCCCTGAGCACCGGCGGGCTGCCGCTGCTCTACCTCGGCGACGAGGTCGGCCAGCTCAACGACCACGGCTACCTCGACGACCCGACGACGGCCGGCGACTCGCGCTGGGTGAACCGGCCCCGCCGCCCCGCGGAGCGCTACGACGAGCGCGAGGTCCCGGGGACGGCCGCGAGCGAGGTCTTCGGCGGGCTGCTGCACCTCATCGCCGTGCGCAAGGCCGTGCCGATGTTCGCGGGCACCGAGCTGAGCGTCTTCGACCCGGTCAACGACCACGTGCTCGGCTACCAGCGCCCCGGCGACGGGGAGTCGGTGCTCGTGCTCGCGAACGTGTCGGACGAGGTCCAGGAGGTCGCGGCCGAGCGGTTCGGCGGGTTCGCCGCGGAGGCGGTCGACCTGGTCACCGAGATCGCGGTCGACCTGCGCGAGGGCTTCCGTCTCGCGCCGCTGCAGTTCGTCTGGCTGAGGGTGACCCCGGCCTGATCGGACCGCGCGAGGCCCCCGGCGCGGGGGCCGTCGCCGGTACCCTGGGGCGGATGACTCCCGCTCCCCGCGCCCTCCTCGCCCGCCTCCGCACCGACGCGCGACTCGCGCGCAAGGTGGGCGGCGAGCTTCTCGCGGCCCGCCGGGCCCGCCACGCGGTGACCCGGCTGCTCGCGGAGCGCGGGCCGCTGCCCGAGGGCCGGTTCGAGATCGGCGTCTACTTCGCCGACGGCGACATCAACCTGTACCAGCTGCGGCAGTGGTACCGGCCGCTGGCCGAGCTGGCGGAGACGCATCCGGTCGTGCTCCTCAGCCGCAACGCCGGCGCCGCGGAGGTGCTGCTGCGCGAGAGCCCGGTCCCCGTCGCCTACGTCCGCTCCGTCGCCGACCTCGAGAGCACCATCGCGAGCCAGCCGCTGCGGATCGTGCTCTACGTCAACCAGAACGCCCGCAACTTCCAGATGATGCGCTACGGGCGCCGCTGGCACGTCTTCGTCAATCACGGCGAGAGCGACAAGATGTACATGACGACGAACCAGTTCAAGGCGTACGACTACAGCATGATCGCCGGGGACGCCGCCCTGGCCCGGCTGCGCCGCGTGCTCTGGGACTACGACTTCGACAGGCGCGCCCTCGCCATCGGCCGTCCTCAGGCGGACCACTTCGCCGGCGCCGTGCCGTTCACGCCCGACGAGCGCCGCGTGGTGCTCTACGCGCCGACCTGGGAGGGCGACCGCCCCGCCGCGGGCTACGGCTCGATCCGGAGCCACGGCACGGCCCTCGTGCGCGGGCTCCTGGCCGACCCGCGGTTCCGGCTCGTCTACCGCCCGCATCCCCGCAGCGGCGCGGTCGACTCCGACTACGCCGCGGCCGACCGGGCGATCGTCGCGATGATCGCCGCCGCCAACGCGGCCGATCCGCGCGCCGGTCACGTGCACGACACCGGTGCCGAGCTCGGCTGGCAGCTCGCCGCCGCCGACCTCGCGATCCTCGACGTGTCGGCGATGGTCTACGACCGGCTGGCCACGGGGCGCCCGCTGCTGGTCACCCGGCCCGTCAGCGCCGAGGCCGAGGTCGACGAGAGCGGCTACCTCGGCGACGCGGAGTGGCTGCACGCCGAGGACGCCTCCGCGATCATCGCGCGGATCGACAGCGCCGAGCACGATCCGGAGTCGGTCGAGCGGCTGGAGCGCTGGGTGCACCGCTACTTCGGCGACACGTCGCCCGGAGCGGCCACGCGGCGCTTCCACGAGGCGATCGAGCACCTGCTCACCGAGTGGGAGCGGCACGCCGCTCTGCACCGGGGCGACGGCGCGGTCGACGACCACGATCCGGAGGGCTGAGCGGGCGGGAGCACCGCTCGAACGGCCGCGTCAAGGGTGGGCCGGTCGCCGGGCGGCCTCCCGGCGCCCCGCTACGCTCGTCCCATGATGACCCCGCGCGCCTTCGCCCGCTCCCGCCGGCGCCGGTCGGCACCCGCCCAGCCCGCGGTCGAGCCGGACATCGTGGTCTCCGCCGACCCGGAGAAGCCGGTCTTCACGATCCGCTCCTTCCGCATCGGCCTGTTCGGCGCGCTCGGCGTGCTGGTGGCGCTCGTCCTGGGCGGCCTCGTCGTGCAGCTGGGCACGGTGCTGACCTACATCTTCGTGGCGCTGTTCTTCGCGCTCGGCCTCGATCCGCTGGTCTCCTGGCTCGAGAGCAAGCGCCTGCCGAGGCCGCTCGCGATCACAGCGGTATTCGCCGCGGTGGTGCTGATCTTCGCCGGCCTGCTGGTCTACATCATCCCGATCCTGGTCGAGCAGCTGACGATCTTCGTCACGAGCGCCCCGCAGATCGTCACCGACATCGCCTCGCAGCAGTGGGTGCTCGACCTCGAGCAGCAGCTGCGCGGCGTGATCGACATCGACGAGCTGATCGAGAGCGTCCAGAGCTTCATCGGCAACCCCAACAACCTGCTCTCGCTCGGCGGCGGACTGATCGCGGTCGGGACCGGGATCGCCAGCGGCGTGACCGGCGCCGTCATCGTGCTGATCCTGACGCTGTACTTCCTCGCGTCGCTGCGCTCGATGAAGGCCGTCGCCTACCGCTTCGCCCCCGCCTCGCACCGCGCGAAGGCGCACGAGGTCGGCGACGAGATCACCGGCGCCGTGGGCCGCTACGTGGTCGGCCAGGTCTCACTCGCCGGCGTGAACGGCGTGCTCACGTTCATCCTGCTGCTCTCGATCGGCGCCCCGGTGCCGGCGCTGCTGGCCTGCGTCGCGTTCCTCGGCTCCCTGATCCCGCTGGTCGGCACGCTCTCGGGCGCCGTGATCATCTCGCTCGCCTGCCTCCTGGCCTCGCCGCTGACCGCGCTGGTCGCCGCGATCTACTACCTCGTCTACATGCAGGTCGAGGCGTACCTCCTCAGCCCCCGCATCATGAACAAGGCCGTCTCGGTCCCCGGTGCGGTCGTCGTGATCGCGGCGGTGGCGGGCGGCACCATCGCGGGCGTGCTCGGCGCCCTGGTCGCGATCCCGGTCGCGGCCTCGGTGATCATCGTCGTGCAGAAGGTCGTCTTCCCCCGTCAGGACGCCAAGTAGCGGACCGCACCGCGACGGCCGGTCCGCTCAGCGGCAGGGCGGCACCGCGCCGTCGACCGCGGCGCTGAAGCGGCGGACCGACTCCGGGACCGCGACGCCCTCCTCCGCCGGCACCGGCGCGAGCGTGCGGGTGACCAGGGGCACGACGCCCGCCCAGACCCCGGCCTCCGGCTCGTCGCCCGCTCCGTGCGCGCGCACCTTCAGGCTCGCCTCGGCCAGGGGGAGGCGCAGCACCAGCGTGGCCGCGATCTCGCGGGCGGTGCTCGCTCGCACCTCCTCGTCGCGCCCCGGCAGGAGGCGTGCCACCAGCAGATCGAGGGCCCGCGCCTTCTCCTCGCCCTCCAGCACCTCGGCCCGGCCGATCACCATCGCCGAGCGGTAGTTCATCGAGCTGTCGAAGGTGGAGCGGGCGACGACCAGTCCGTCGACCAGCGTGACGGAAGCGGTGAGGAGCGAGTGCCGCGCCGCCTCCCGCAGCAGTCCTCCGCCGCTCGACCCGTGCAGCAGGAGGGAGTCGCCGTCGCGGGCGAAGAGGATCGGCAGCACGATCGCGGCGCCGTCCCGCACGACGGCGACGTGGGCGACGAGCGCCTCGTCGAGCAGGGCGTGCAGCTCGGCGGGATCGGTGCGCTGGCGGTCGCGGAGACGGGAGACGCGGGTGCGGTCGGTGACGGGGCGGCTGTCCATGTCGGAATCGTCCCGCGCCGACTGGATCTGCCAGGATGCCACTGGGCCGCGATCGGAGTGGTCCAGAGCGGAGCGGTCGATGGCGTCGGGCGATCTGGAGATCCCGCTCCTCCTCGGGCCGTCGCCGCGCGGCTCGGTCCGCGCCGGGCTCGCCGAGGCGCTGCGCCAGGCGGTGCTGGACGGGCGCTACCGGGCGGGCGATCCGATCCCGTCGAGCCGCGTGCTCGCCGAGCGGCTCGGCGTCTCGCGGGGCTCCGTCGTCGCCGCGGTGGATCAGCTGGTGGGGGAGGGCTACCTCGTCGCCCACCCGCGCGCGGCGGTGACGGTCGCCTCCGACGGACTGCTGGCGCCGGCGCCGGAGGAGCCGCGGCCGGAGTCCGGGGAGACCGTCGTCCCGCCCGCCGCGGCGGACCTGCGGCCCGGCAGGCCGGACACCCGCGCCCTCGACACCCCGGAGTGGCGGGCCGCCTGGCGCCTGGCGCTCGCCTCGCCGCCCTCGGCGCCTCCTCGGGGTTCCGGGGACCCGGCCCTGCGGGAGCAGATCGCCGAGCAGCTGCGCCGGTCCCGCGGCGTCGACGTGCAGGTGTCGGACGTAGTGGTGACCAGCGGCACCGCGGGCGCCGTCGCGCTCCTGGCCCGCGCCGCCTCGGCCTCGCTCGGACGCGAGGTGCGCGTGGCCGTCGAGGACCCCGGCTACCCGGCCGTCCGGCGCCGCCTGCGCGCCGACGGGCACGAGGTCGTCGGCGTCCCGGTGCGCGGCGACGGCATCGACCTCGACGCTCTCGCGAGCTCCGGCGCGGACGTGGTCGTCGTCACTCCGTCGCACCAGTACCCGACCGGCGGCAGGCTCGCCCTCGCCGAGCGCCTGGAGCTGGTGCGCCGCGCGTCGGCCGGCCCCCTGCTCGTGGTGGAGGACGACTACGACAGCGAGTTCCGCTACGTCGGCGCCCCGCTGCCCGCGCTCGCCTCGCTCGACTCCGGCGGCGGAGTCGCCCATGTCGGGTCGTTCTCGAAGACCGTCTCGCCGTGGCTCCGCATCGCCTACCTGGCCGTTCCGCGGGCGTCCTGGCTCCGCGGGGCGCTGACCGGCCTCGACGACGAGAAGGACGCCTCCGCCTCGGGTCCGACGCAGGCGGCGCTCGCGCAGTTCATGGCGAGCGGGGCGTTCCGGAGGCATCTCACGCGCTCGAGACGGCGCTACGCCCACCGCCGTGAGCTGGTCCACGCATTCGGGGAGTCGGTGCCGTGGGGGCGCGCGAGCGGACTCGACGGGGGTCTGCACGTCGTCCTCTCCCTGCCCGCGCCTCTGGACGCGCACGCCGTCGCGGCCGCGCTGCTCCGGGAGGGACTGCTCGTCGCCACTCTGCACGAGTACGCCCTGTCGGGACGGGCCGCGACCGAGGCGCTGGTCCTCGGCTACGGCCATGTCGGCGACCTCGAGCTCGCTGCGGCGCTGGACCTCGTCGACCGGACCGTCCGCGCGCTCGCCGCCGGGGCCGTCCGTGGTATCCCTGGAGGATGACCCGCGACTCCGCCCTGCACATCACCGACGATCCCTACGCCGACGCGCTGCTCAGCCGCGACCCGCTGGCGCTGCTGATCGGGATGCTCCTCGACCAGCAGGTCGCGATGGAGACGGCCTTCTCCGGGCCCCGCAAGATCGAGGAGCGCCTCGAGGCGGAGGGCGCCTCGTTCGACGCCGCGTCGATCGCGGGCTTCGACGAGGACGCGTTCTCGGAGCTCTGCCGGACTCCGCCCGCGATCCACCGCTACCCGGCGAGCATGGCGGGGCGCGTGCAGGTCCTCTGCCGCGCTCTGGTCGACGACTGGGACGGCGACGCCGCGGCGGTCTGGACGCGCGACGAGCCCGACGGCCGCACGGTCCTCGCGCGTCTGAAGGCGCTGCCCGGCTTCGGCGAGCAGAAGGCGCGGATCTTCCTCGCCCTGCTCGGCAAGCAGCGCGGATTCTCGGGGGAGGGCTGGCGCTCGGCCGCGGGCGCCTACGGAGAGGAGGGCGCCTTCCGCTCGGTCGCCGACATCGTCTCTCCGGAGTCGCTGACGAAGGTCCGCGCCACCAAGCAGGCCGCGAAGGCCGCCGCCAAGGCGGAGAAGTAGGGCCGGGGGCGGCGGCCGGATGGATCGAGCGCTCGACGACGGTCCCGGTCGCCGTCTCCGCAGTCGCAGGCCGAGCAGCCCGACCCGATGATCCCCGCCGCCACCGCCCGGCTGCGCTTCCGCGAGATGACCGCCGAGGACCTCCCCGACATGGCGGACCTGCTCGGCGACCCGGTCGTGATGCGGTACTACCCCGCGCCGAAGGACCGCGAGCAGGCAGCCGCCTGGATCGAGTGGAACCGGCGCAACTACCGCGAGCACGGCTTCGGGCTGTGGATCGTCGAGACCCTCGACGGCGAGTTCGTCGGCGACTGCGGGTTGACCTGGCAGCGCGTCGACGGCGGGATCGAGCTCGAGGTCGGCTACCACGTGCGGGCCGGTCTGCACGGCCGCGGCTACGCAACCGAGGCGGCTGCGGCCTGCCGCGACTTCGCGCTCGCCCACCGCCTCGCGGGACGACTCGTGGCGCTCGTGCACCCGGACAACGCCGCCTCGAGGCGCGTCGCCGAGAAGACCGGCTTCCGCGTGATCGCCGAGGACCGCGACGGCGGCGGACTCGTCCGCACCGTGCTCGGGATGCCGCTCGTCGGGCCCGGGCGCCGGCCTCGGGAACGCTGACCGAACGCCTCCGACGGCTCCGGACCATCGCGCGCGGAGCAGGCCCTGAGCTGGAGCAGATCCTGAGCTAGATCCGGTCCTCCAGCGCCGCGATCAGCGCCGCGCGGTCCTCACGGAGGATCGAGGCCCCGCCCCCCGGCACGGTCCGCACCTCGACGCCGCGGCCGGCGAGGACGCCGCCCAGCGAGCCGTGGCCCAGCGGGTCCTCCGGCATCACGGCGAGCGTCGGCACGGGGAACGTCTCGGGGGCCTCGGCCGCACCCCGTGCCGTCAGCCCGCCGGCGGAGTCCTGCTCCCAGAGCGCGTGGGCCGACACGTCGAGCTCGATCTGCTCGTCCGTCCAGATCGGGTGGCGGTGGCGGAGGGAGTCGGCGTCGCCCTTCTCGACGTGCGCGACCGAGCCGCCGCGGTGGAGCGCGCTCGTCAGTCCCCGGGCGTCCGAGAACGCGGGGTCGAGCAGGACGAGCCGGTCGGCGCCGTACTCGGGGGCGAGCCGGGCGGCGACGACGGCGCCGAGGCCGTGGCCGATGACGAGGTCGGGGGTCTGCAGCACCGAGGCGCGGACGTCCGACGCCCAGCGCTCCGGCGAGTACACGGGCGATGCCGGCGAGCCGCCGTGACCGGCGAGATCGGGGGCCACCACGCGGTAGCCGTGCTCGTGCAGCGTCGGGACCAGGGCGTACCAGATCCGGGAGTCGGAGCCGAGGCCGTGGAGGAGGAGCGCCGTCCGCTCGCCCGTTCCGCCGTAGTCGCGGACGAACAGCGCCAGCGGCTCGGCCGGCGCGGCGGCCAGCGCCTTCCGCTCGGCGCGGGTCGGCTCGAGCACGAGGGTGTTGCCGAACGCCTGCGGTGCCGGCCCGAACGCATCGCGCGCGCTGTGGATCACCTTGCGGCCGAGCATCGCGTTGCCGACGCCGCCCAGTGCCGCTCCGATCCCGAACGGCATCGCCCGGCCGACCAGGCCCGCGCCCTGCTGGGCGAGGAAGTGCTTGGCGAAGGACTTCTTCGCGCGGTCCGCCAGCTCGCCCACGAGGAAGGACGGCAGGCCCTTCGTGACCACCGAGCCCCAGTACTGGTTGAGGCCGCTGCCCCCGCCGACGGCCTGCCCGGCCACCTGGCGCACCATCTCGCTGCCGGAGGAGCCCATCATCAGCGTGAGCACGAGGGCCCGCGCGCGGTCCGGGTCCTCGAGCGGGATCCCGTGCACCTCCGTCACCGACTGCGCGAAGAGCGCGCTCGCCTCCAGGAACCCTGCGGCTCCCGCGCCGGAGAGAGCCACCGAGGCGGCCGTGCCGATGCCGGGGACGACGGCGGTCGCCCCGATCGCCGCGCCTCCCGCGGCCACGCTCGAGAGGTACTGCCGCTCGAGAGACGTGATGATCTGCTCCGGAGTCGCCCCGGGACGCCGGCGCCGCAGCAGGCGGATGTTCGCCAGCACGGCCGGGCGCTGCACCGCGAGGAGCCGGTCGAGCAGCTTCGCCAGCTGCGCGTTCTCGGAGCCGTCGGCCTGCTCCACCTCGCCGGCCCTCTCCACGGCGCGCTCGCGCTTGCGGTCCTTCTGGGCCATGTCGTGCACTCCTGCGTCCTCGGGCGCCGCGTGCGGGAGGGGTCAGTCGTCGGAGACGGTGCCCTGGACGGGCGGGCCCTCGGCCGGCGCCGTGCTGCTCCGCGGTGTCGGCGCGTAGTCCTCAGCGTAACGCGCGAGCACCTCCTCGATCGGCGCGTCCAGCACCAGGCGGCCCTTGTCCAGGTAGAGGCCGCGCGTGCAGAAGCGGCGGAGGTCGCGCTCGTTGTGCGAGACGAAGAAGAGGGTGCGGCCGGAGGCGAGCAGCTCCTCGATCCGCGCGTAGCACTTCTCGCGGAACGCCCTGTCGCCGACCGCGAGCACCTCGTCCACCAGGATGATCGGCTCCTCGAGCCGCGACACGACGGAGAAGGCGATGCGCACCTTCATCCCGCTCGAGAGGTGCTTGTAGGGGGTGTCGAGGAAGTCGCCGATCTCGGCGAACTCGATGATCGAGTCGAAGCGCGCGTCGACCTCGCGCTTGGACATCCCGTGGAGACCCGCGGTCAGGTAGACGTTCTCGCGGACGCTCAGGTCGGCCACGAAGCCGCCGGTGATCTCGATGAGCGGAGCGACGCCCCCGCGCACCTCCACCGCGCCCTCGTCCGGCAGCACCACGCCGGCGACGAGCTTGAGCAGCGTCGACTTCCCCTGACCGTTCCGGCCGACGACACCGATCGCCTCGCCCGCCCGCACCTGCACGTCGAGCCCGCGCAGCGCCCAGAACTCGCCGGGCCGCGAGCGGCGGGAGCGGCCGGCGAAGAGGTCCTTGAAGGAGCGGCGGCCCCGCCGGTTGCGGCGGAAGCGGATCCCGAGGCCGCGGCACTCGATGACCACCGGGGCGTCGGCCATCACAGCTCCTTCAGCACCGCGCGCTCGGAGCGGCGGAAGACGACGAGGCCCAGCGCCAGCACGAGCACCGAGAGGCCCGCGGAGGCGAGGATGAGCGGGACGTCGAGCTCGCTCTCGAAGAACGCGGAGCGGTAGAGGGCGAAGATCCCGCTGAGCGGGTTGAGCGCCGCGAGCGGCCGGATCTGCTCCGGCAGGTTGGCCGTGGAGTAGATGATCGGCGACGCGTAGAAGAGGAACCGGAGCACGAGCTTCACGGCCCGCTCCAGATCTCGGAAGAACACCACGAGCGGGGCCACCAGCAGACCCACGCCGAGCGTGAGCACCGCCTGCAGCAGGATCGCCACGGGGAACAGCAGCGCCGCCCAGGTCAGGTGCGCGCCGGCGATCACGGCGAAGAGCACCAGCACCGGCAGGCTCGCCACGAACTCGATGCCCTTCGAGAGCACGATCCGCCCGACCCAGATGGTCCGCGGGATCGACGTCGACCGCACCAGCTTCGCCTCGCGGAGGAACGCGCGGGTCGCGTCGGAGGTCGCCTGGTTGAACCACATCCACGGCAGCAGGCCCGCGAGCAGGAAGACGATGTACGGGTCCTCGCCGACGGTCCGCCGGAAGACGACGGTGAAGACGAAGAAGTAGATGCCCGACATGACGAGCGGGTCGAGCACCGACCAGACGTAGCCGAGCGCGCTCGTGGCGTACCGGACGGTGAGGTCGCGCCTGGTGAGCAGCCAGAGGGAGTGGCGGTAGCGCCAGGCCCGGGAGCGCCGGTGGCGCAGGGCCGTCTCGGTCGCGAGGGTGTCGGCCGTGCTCACTGCGCGACTCCTCCCGTCGGCTCCGCTCGAGCCGGGGGAGGAGCCGGGAGCGTCAGACGAAGAGGTTCGCGCGCTCGAGGTCCTCGGCGAAGTCCACCTCGACGGCGTAGAGGTCGGAGATGTCCATCGGCTCGACGAGCAGGCGGTCCTGCTCGATCGCCAACTCTATGCCACGCTCGAAGTAGTCCTGGGCGTCGACCCGGGCGAGCTGGCGCACCAGCGCGGCCTTGTCGGAGGCGGACACGTAGTTGATCCCGACCGCCTCGCCGAGGCCGCCGCGCACCGTCTTGGAGAGCTCCTGGATGAAGCCCTCGGCGCTCGTCGTGTACTTGACCTCCTCGTCCGACACCTTCGAGGTGTTGACGGTGACGAAGGAGACGTCCTTCGCGATCAGCGCGGCCGCCCGGTCGAGGATGCGCGGGTCGAAGACGACGTCGCCGTTCATCCAGAGCACGCCGCCCTGCCCGCTCGCCTGCAGCGCGCGGAGGAGGCTCTTGGAGGTGTTGGTCTGGTCGTACTGCTCGTTGTAGACGAACGTCGCCGAGGGGAAGGCCTCGATGATGTGCTCGAGCTTGTAGCCGACGACGATGCTCACCGGGACCTTCGTGCCGAAGGCGTGGTGGATGTTGTCGAACTGCTGCTGCATGATCGTGCGCCCGTCGCTGAGCGGCGTGAGCGGCTTGGGAAGGGAGCGGCCGAGCCGGCTGCCCATCCCTGCGGCGAGGATGACGACGGTGGCGGGGCTGCTGCTCGTCGAACCTGTGTGCATCATCGTGTGTTCTCCTCGAATTAACCGCTGCGTCTCGATCTGATCGACTCCTCGGGTAGAGACCTAGTGTACAGTTCACGCCCCCCGGGGCCAGGGTGGTTGACCTCTCGCCGTGTCGCCGGGTGTCGGCGCGGGCGCCGGGGGCCCGCGGGCGAGTTGGTACCGTAGCCGGATGACGTCCGTGACGAACGCCGAGCCCGCTGAGGGTGCCGCGGATCCGGACGGCGCCTCGCCCGTCGTCTTCGAGCTGCACCAGCTGACCCGGACCTTCGGGAGGACGGTGGCGGTCGACCGCATCGACCTGGCCGTCCGCGCGGGGACCTTCTACGGGATCATCGGCCCGAACGGCGCGGGCAAGACCACCACGCTCTCGATGATGACGGGCCTCCTGCGACCCGACACCGGCCGCGTCCTCGTGCACGGCGTCGACGTCTGGAAGGACCCGTCGGCCGCGAAGCCGCTGATCGGGGTCCTGCCCGACCGCCTCCGGCTGTTCGACCGGCTCACCGGCGCCCAGTTCCTCGCCTACTCCGCCGCGCTGCGCGGCATCGACCTCGCCACGGCGAAGCAGCGCACGGTCGAGCTGGCCGAGGCGCTCGGCCTCTCCGACGCGCTGGAGCGCCTGATCTCGGACTACTCCGCGGGGATGGCGAAGAAGGTCGCCCTCGCGGCGGCGATGATCCACGCTCCGCGCGTGCTGGTCCTCGACGAGCCGTTCGAGTCGGTGGACCCGGTCTCCTCGGCCGCCGTGATCACCGTGCTGCGCCGCTTCGTCGAGGGCGGCGGCACCGTCGTCCTCTCCAGCCACGGGCTCGACTTCATCGAGCGCGTCTGCGACGACGTGGCCGTGATCGTCGGCGGGCGCGTGCTCGCCTCCGGGACGGTCGCGGAGGTCGCCGGCACCGCGACGCTGGAGGAGCGCTTCCTCGAGCTCGCGGGCGGCAAGCAGATCGCCGAGGGGCTGCAGTGGCTGCACGACTTCTCCGGCTGAGGGTCGACGTCCTCCTGGGCGCGTTCCGCTCCGGGCCCGCGCGCTCGGCCGGCGCCGTCCTGGGCGTGCTCGTGGTCGTCGCGGTGACGGCCCTGCTGATCGCGGCGATCGGCGCTCTGCGCTCCTCGGACGCGGCGGCGGGCGCTCTCGTGACCGCCGGCGGCCTCGTCTCCGTCGGCTTCCTGGTGCTGCCCTTCCTGCTCGGCCCGCTCGACCCGATGGATCCGCGCGCGTTCCGCCTCTTCGGCCTTCCGCCGCTCCGCCTCGCCGGGGCGCTCGCCCTGGCCGGCCTCGTCTCGGTCCCCACGCTCGCCCTGCTGGTGGTCGGGCTCGCGAGCGCGCCGCTCGTCCCGGGCGCAGGCGCCTTCGCCGTGGTCGGCCCGCTCCTCGCGGTGGCGACGGCCTCTCTGTTCGCGCGGATCGGCCTCGCCGCCTCCGCCGCCCTCGTCCCCTCCCGGACCGCCCGCGAGCTGCTGGCCGTCCTCGGCCTGGTGCTGATGCTCGGCGGTCCCGCCGCCCTCGGTGCCGCCGCGCTGGTCGACACGGGGGACACCCCGGTGCTCGAGCGCTGGGGTGCGGCGATGGGGGCCACTCCGTTCGGTGCGGCGTGGATGATCGCCCCGGCCGCCCGGACCGGCGACGCACTCGGCCCGCTCCTGCTGGCCCTGGCGACGCTCGTCGCGGCGGGCGCGCTGTGGTGGCTCGTCGTCCGCCTGCTGACGGAGCGGCCCGAGCGCACGCACCGGCCGCCGCGCGGCCTCCGGCTGGGCTGGTTCGACGTCCTCGGCTCGACCCGGACCGGCGCGATCGCGGCGCGCAGCATCACCTACTGGCTCCGGGATCCGCGCTACCAGGCGTCGCTCGTCGCCGTGCCGGTGCTGCCGGTCGCAGCCCTGCTGCTGCTCGCGGTCGTCGGCGTCCCCTTCTCGCTGCTCTCGCTGCTCCCGGTCCCGCTGATCGCGCTGTTCCTCGGCTGGTTCCTCCACAACGACGTCGCCTACGACGGATCGGCGTTCTGGCTCCACGTGGCCGCGGGCGTCCGCGGCTGGTCGGACCGGCTCGGCCGCGCCTTCCCGACCCTCCTGCTCGGCGTGCCGGTCGTCGTGCTCGGATCGCTGATCAGCAGCGCGACCTCGGGGCTCCCCGATGCGCTGCCCGTCGTGCTCGCGGTGAACACCTGCCTCCTGCTCGTCCCCGCCGGCGTCGCCAGCGCCGTCTCGGCACGGCTCGCCTATCCGGCTCCGCGCCCGGGCGACAGCGCGTTCACGCAGCCCCAGGCCCCCGGAGCCAGCGGCGCCGGTCCGCAGTCCCTCGCGTTCGGCCTGGGGCTGCTCCTCTCGGCTCCGGCCGTGGTGCTCGGCGTCCGGGCCCTGTTCGTCGACCCGGAGGCGGCGGGCGACGCCGTGCTCGTCGGCTTCGGCAGCGCCGTGGTCGTCTTCGCCCTCGGCGTGCTCCTCGGCGGCCGGCTGTTCGAGCGTCGCGCGACCGAGCTGGTCGCGTTCACCAGCCGCTACTAGCGCCGCCCGATCCGGAGCGCACGGCCGCGGGCCCGGGCTCCGCGCGTAGGATCGTCCGCATGATTCCGCGCGTCCAGAACAGCAGCACCGACCCCCTCGAGGGAGGCGGAGGAACCGCCACGCTCGACCGCGAGCTCGAGGAGCTCCTCAACCAGGAGTCCATCGAGCCGGGCGACCACGAGCGCTTCTCCCACTACGTGCCGAAGGACAAGATCCTCGAGAGCGCCATCACCGGCAAGCCGGTCCGCGCGCTCTGCGGCAAGAAGTGGCTCCCGGGCCGCGACCCGGAGAAGTTCCCGGTGTGCCCGGCCTGCAAGGAGATCTACGCGAAGATGAAGTGAGCTCCCGCCCCGCTCACTCGTAGCGGGTCGGGATGACGGGCTCGCCGCGGCCGAGCCGGAGCGCGTCGATCGGAAGCTCGAGGACCGCGTTCGCGTGGTGCGCGCGGGCGGCCGCCACTCCCTCGATGCCGAGGTGCTCGGGACGGATCGTCCCGTCCTCGATCAGGGGGACGAGCAGCGCCCGCTCGCCCTCGCCGACGGCGCCCTCGGGGCCGGCGCCCACGTGCACGACCTCGGCCTCGGCGATCCCGTCGTCGGAGAGCAGACGGCCGGCGGCCTTCCGTCCGCCGATCGACGCCTTCGAGACCGACTTCTTCGCCACCGCGACCCACTCGCCCGCGTCGTCCTCGTGCGCGACCAGCTTGTAGACCATGCCCGCCGTCGGGTGGCCCGAGCCCGTCGCCACCGAGGTGCCGACGCCGTAGGAGTCGACCGGTGAGGCCGCGAGCGCGGCGATCCCGTACTCGTCGAGGTCGTTGGTGACGGTGATGCGCGTGCCGGTCGCGCCGAGCGCGTCCAGCTGCTGCCGGACGGCGGCCACCTGCTGGGGGAGGTCGCCGGAGTCGATGCGCACGGCGCCGAGGCCGGTGCCGGCGACGCGGACCGCCAGGTCGACGGCGGCCGTCACGTCGTAGGTGTCCACCAGGAGGGTCGTGCCGGGGCCGAGCGCGGCGACCTGCGCGCGGAAGGCCTCCTCCTCCGAGTCGTGGAGGAGCGTGAAGGAGTGCGCGGAGGTGCCCATCGTGGGCACGCCGAAGCTTCGGCCCGCCTCCAGGTTCGAGGAGGCGCCGAATCCGGCGATGTAGGCGGCCCGAGCCGCCGCTACGGCGGACCGCTCACCGGCGCGGCGCGAGCCCATCTCGGCGAGCGGTCGCCCGTCGGCGGCCGAGACCATCCGCGCGGCGGCGCTCGCCACGGCGCTGTCGTGGTTGAGGACGCTGAGCACCAGGGTCTCCAGCAGCACGCCGTCGGCGAAGGGCGCCTCGACGATGAGCACGGGGGAGCCCGGGAGGTAGACCTCGCCCTCGCGGTAGCCCCAGACGTCGCCCCGGAAGCGGTAGTCGGCGAGCCAGTCCAGCGTGCGGGAGTCGACGACGCGGTTCTCGCGGAGCCAGGACAGCTCGTCGTCGCCGAAGCGGAAGCGCGAGATCAGCTCGAGGAGCCGGCCGGTGCCCGCGAGCACGCCGTAGCGGCGTCCGGGCGGGAGGCTCCGGGCGAACACCTCGAACATGCAGCGGCGATCGGCGGTGCCGCTGCCGAGGGCGCCCTCGACCATCGTGAGCTCGTACCGGTCGGTGAGGAAGGCCGTGGAGTCCATCCGCTCAGTGTTCCACGGCCGCCCCCGCGCGGCCCAGGCGCGGGTGCCGGGGCTTGCGCACGCCGCCGAGCCCGGGAACGGCGTGCGGCCGGGACCGGGCCGCAGGGCGCGGGTAGGCTGTTCCTCCGTGACGGACGCACCGCTGGGCATCTTCGACTCCGGAGTCGGCGGGCTCACCGTCGCCCGCTCCGTGATCGACCAGCTGCAGAACGAGTCGATCGTCTACCTCGGCGACACCGCGCACTCGCCCTACGGCCCCAAGCCGCTCGCCGACGTCCGCGCCTACGCCCTCGACACCCTCGACACGCTGGTCGACCAGGGCGCCAAGCTGCTCGTCATCGCCTGCAACACCGCCTCGGCCGCGATGATGCGCGACGCCCGCGAGCGCTACACGCTCGGCCGCGGCATCCCGGTGATCGAGGTCATCCAGCCCGCCGTCCGCAGCGCTGTCCGCGACACCCGCAACCGCCGCGTCGGCGTGATCGGCACGGTCGGGACGATCCGCTCCCGCGCCTACGACGACGCCTTCGTCGCCGCGCCCGACCTGCAGCTGTTCACCGCTGCCTGCCCGCGCTTCGTCGAGTTCGTCGAGGCGGGAGTCACCTGGAGCGACGAGCTGCTCGCGGTGGCGGAGGAGTACCTCGCGCCGCTCAAGGCCGCGGGGGTCGACACGCTCGTCCTCGGCTGCACCCACTACCCGCTGCTGCGCGGTGCCATCGCGTACGTGATGGGGCCGGACGTCCGCCTCGTCTCGAGCGCCGAGGAGACCGCGCTCGACGTCTACCGGACCCTCGTGGCGCACGGCCTGCAGCGCACCTCCGCCGCTCCTCCGACCTACCGGTGGGAGGAGACGGGCTCGAGCGACTTCGTCCGCCTCGCCCGCCGCTTCCTCGGCCCGGAGGTCTCGAGCGTCGACCTCGTCGAGACCGGCACCATCAACCTGCGCGAGCTCGACAGGGCCGCGCTCCCGCACGATCGAGGGAGACCCGAGTGACCGACAGCACCGCATCGAAGGCCGCGCGCAAGGACGGGCGGGCGCCCGACGAGCTGCGCACCGTGACGATCGAGCGCGGCTGGAGCACCCAGGCGGAGGGCTCCGCGCTCGTCTCGTTCGGGAACACCAGGGTGCTCTGCACCGCCTCCTTCACGAACGGCGTGCCGCGCTGGCTGCAGGGCAAGGGCAAGGGCTGGGTCACCGCCGAGTACGCGATGCTGCCCCGCTCCACCAACTCCCGCATGGACCGCGAGTCGGTCAAGGGGAAGGTCGGCGGGCGCACGCACGAGATCTCGCGGCTGATCGGCCGGAGCCTGCGCGCGGTGGTCGACACGAAGGCGCTCGGCGAGAACACCCTCGTGATCGACTGCGACGTCCTCCAGGCCGACGGCGGCACCCGCACCGCGGCGATCACCGGCGCCTACGTGGCGATGGCCGACGCGATCGAGTGGGCGCGCGGCAAGAAGTACGTGGGGCAGAAGGCGCAGCCGCTGATCGACAGCCTCTCGGCGGTGTCCGTCGGCATCATCGACGGCGTGCCGATGCTCGACCTGGCCTACGTCGAGGACGTGCGCGCCGAGACCGACATGAACGTCGTCGTCACCGGACGAGGCCTGTTCGTCGAGGTGCAGGGCACCGCCGAGGGGGCCCCGTTCGACCGCCGTGAGCTCGACGCCCTGCTCGACCTCGCGGTCGCCGGTGCCTCCGACCTCGCCCGCATCCAGGCCGAAGCGCTCGCCGCGGAGCCCGGAGCGTGAGCCTGGACCTCGTCCTCGCCACGCACAACGCGGGCAAGGTGGAGGAGTTCCGCGCCATGCTGGCCGGCGCGCTCCCCGGAGTCGGCGTCCGCGCCTACGACGGACCCGAGCCGGTCGAGGACGGCGTGAGCTTCGCCGAGAACGCGCTGATCAAGGCGCGCGCGGCGGCGGCGCACACCGGCCTCGTGGCGCTCGCGGACGACTCCGGGATCTGCGTCGACGTCCTCGGCGGCGCGCCGGGCATCTTCTCGGCCCGCTGGTCGGGACGCGCGCACGACGCGACGGCCAACCTCGAGCTCCTCCTGGCCCAGCTGCACGACGTGAAGGCGGAGCACCGCGGTGCGCACTTCAGCTGCACCATCGCCCTCGTGGTGCCGGACTCCGTGCTCCCCGGCGGTCAGGAGACGGTGGTCGAGGGCCGCTGGGACGGCGCGATCGCGACGGCCCCGCGCGGTGCGAACGGCCACGGCTACGACCCGGTGTTCGTCCCCGAGGCCGGGGCGCTCACGGCGGCCGAGCTCGCTCCCGAGCAGAAGAACGCCCGGAGCCACCGCGCCCGCGCCTTCACCGCGCTGCGCGCCGAGCTCGCCGCCCTGTCCGCCCGGCTCTGACCCCGGCGGGTTCCCACCGCGGGATGTCACTCCGGTGCATGCCTGTCGGCGTGCCGCGTGCCGGAGTGGCGTCTCGCGGAGGCGGAGGTCAGGACTTCGGGTGCTTGTCGTCCAGGGTGTCGGCGTCGAGCACGTAGGCGGCCGACTCGGTCGAGTCGGTCTCGGGGTCGGCGGCGAGCTTCGCCTTGCGCTGCTGCTGGAAGAAGTGGAACAGCGTCGGCACCAGCGCGAGCACGACCGCGCCGATCAGGATCACGTCGATGTAGTGCGAGACGAAGTCGGCGACCGGCGGGATGAAGGCGAGCAGCCACCCGATCAGGGTGACCCCGCTGCCCCAGATCAGGGCGCCGATGAGGTTGTAGAGGCTGTACTTGCGGTAGTTCATGTGGGCCACGCCGGCCGCGATCGGCGCGAAGGTGCGGACGATCGGCACGAAGCGCGCGAGGATCACGGCGAGGCCGCCGAAGCGCTCGAAGAACGCGTTGGTCCGCTTCACGTTCTCGATGCTGAAGAAGCCGGACTCCTTGCGCTCGAAGATGCGCGGGCCGGCCTTGTGCCCGATCAGGTAGCCGACCTCGCCGCCGACGAAGGCCGAGAACCCGACGGCCAGGCAGATGAGCCAGATCGGGACGCCGAGGCCGCCGTTCGACGCGTTCTCGTGCGCCAGCAGGCCCGTGATGATCAGCAGCGTGTCGCCCGGGAAGAGGAAGCCGATCAGCAGTCCGGTCTCGGCGAACACGATGAGGCAGACCACGAGCACGCCCCAGGGGCCGAACGAGGTCAGGATCGTCTCCGGATCGAGCCAGGGGACGAGGGCGGCGTGATTCAACGGATCTCCAGTCGACGGGGGCCGGTGGCCGGTCGGCGGTCACGCGAGCGCGCTCAGCGTACCGGCCGATCCCGTGCGGAAGGAGGGACTCGAACCCTCACGCCTCTCGGCACAGGAACCTAAATCCTGCGTGTCTGCCATTCCACCACTCCCGCGTGCGGGCTCCAGTGTAGGAGGAGGGTCCCGCGCCTCAGCCGCGGGAGGCCGCCCGGGGGAGGTACCGCGGGATCCAGCGGGCGAGCGCCCCCGCTCCGCCCAGACCGAGCACCCCCATCACGACGGCGGCGAAGGGGAGGGAGATCAGGGCGGTGAGCGCCGACACGACGATCGGGGCGGCGGCGTTGCCCGCGTCGCCGGTGAAGCGGAACGCGCCGAGGAACGGGGCCGGATCGGCGGGGGGCGCGAGATCGGCGCCGATGGTCATCAGGATCCCGGAGCCGATGCCGTTCGCGGCCGCGAGCACGCAGGCCACGGCGACGAACCAGGGCACCGGATCGAGGGCGAGCACCGAGCCGGCGAGGGCGAGGTGGCCGAGCCCGAGGCCGATCATCGAGGGGATCGCGGTGGCGCCCCGGCCGAAGCGGTCCATCAGCTGGCCGCCGGCGTAGAAGAGGGCGAAGTCGAGCGCGCCGGCGATGCCGATGATGATCGCGGTGTCGGTCTCGGCGAGCCCGATGCTCACCGCCCAGAGGGGGAGGATCAGCGTCCGGCTCGCCCGCAGCGCCCCGATCACGGCGGCGCCGGTCCCCATCCGAGCGAGGACCCCGCGGTGCTCGCGCAGCGTCCCGAGCAGCGACTGCGGCGACTCCGGGACGGTCGCCGACGCCTCCGCGGCGACCACGTCCTCCGGAGCGGCGCGGTCGGCCGCGGCCTGAGCCCGCCGCAGCACCGTCGCGGGGTCGGGCACGAGCAGCAGGACCACGACCGCCGCCACGCAGCAGACGATGTGCACCCAGAAGACGGACTCGACGGAGCCTGTGAGATGCACCACCCCGGCCGCCAGGAACGGGCCGATCAGCCAGCCGGCGCGGAACGCCCCGGCGAGGGCGCTGAGCGCGCGGGCGCGGTGCGTGATCGGGACGAACGATGTCATGAACGCATGGCGCGCCAGCGCGAAGACCGCGGTCGCGAGGCCGATCACGAAGACGCCGATAGTCAGCCCGACCCACGACGTCGAGAGCAGGCACACCACGAGCCCGAGGATCGACGCGGCCGAGGCTCCGAGCATCGCGCCGCGCTCGCCGATCCGCGAGACGATCCAGCCGCTGGGGATGTCGCCCGCCAGCTCGCCGATCATGATCATCCCGGCCACGAGGCCCGCCAGGGCCAGCGTCGCACCGAGGTCGCCGGCCGCGGCCGGCAGGAGGGGGATGATCGCCCCCTCGCCGATGGAGAAGAGGAGGGTGGGGAGGAAGGTCGACAGCAGCAGCGGCCCGACGGGGAAGGGGCGCGGAGCGGTGCTGGTCACCGTCCCCAGGGTACGCCCGGGCCGGAGGGCGGCCCCCGGCCCCCGGTAGTCTGGACGCACCATGCTGGACAACGACTTCACCGAGCAGATCACTGCTCTCCGCTCCACCTTCGCCGACATCCGCGCCGTCATCGACGTGGACGGTCTCCGCTCGAAGATCGCCGAGCTCAGCGAGCAGGCCGGCGCCCCCGACCTGTGGGACGACACGGCCAACGCGCAGAAGGTGACCAGCGCCCTCAGCCACCGCCAGTCCGAGCTCGCGCGGATCACCGCGATCGACCGGCGCCTGGACGACCTCGAGGTGCTCGTCGAGATGGCGAACGAGGCCGAGGACGCCGAGTCCGAGCAGGAGGCGATCGCCGAGCTCTCCTCCCTCCAGAAGGTCATGGGCGAGCTCGAGGTGCAGACCCTGCTCGACGGCGAGTACGACGACCGCCCCGCCGTGGTCACCATCCGCGCGGGAGCGGGCGGCGTCGACGCCTCCGACTTCGCCGAGATGCTCATGCGCATGTACCTCCGCTGGGCCGAGAAGCACAAGTACGCGGCGACCGTCATGGACGCCAGCTACGCGGAGGAGGCGGGCATCAAGTCGGCCACCTTCCAGATCGACGCCCCCTACGCCTTCGGCACGCTCTCGGTCGAGGCCGGCACCCACCGCCTCGTGCGGATGAGCCCCTTCGGCGCCGCGGGCAAGCGCCAGACCTCCTTCGCCGCGGTCGAGGTCATCCCGCTGATGGAGGAGGCCGGGGCGATCGAGATCCCGGACAACGACATCCGCGTGGACGTCTTCCGCTCCTCCGGCCCCGGCGGCCAGTCGGTGAACACCACCGACTCCGCGGTGCGCCTCACCCACCTGCCCACCGGCACCGTCGTGTCGATGCAGAACGAGAAGAGCCAGATCCAGAACCGCGCCGCGGCGATGCGCGTGCTCCAGTCGCGGCTCCTGCTGCTGCAGAAGGAGCAGGAGGCGGCCACCAAGAAGGAGCTCGCCGGCACCATCACCGCGAGCTGGGGCGACCAGATGCGCAGCTACGTCCTCGCTCCGTACCAGATGGTGAAGGACCTGCGCACCGACCACGAGGTCGGCAACCCCTCGCACGTGTTCGACGGCGATCTGGACGGCTTCATCGCCGCCGGGATCCGCTGGCGGAAGTCCTCCTAGCGCGGCGCGGGCGCGTCCCCACCGACGCGCCGCGCGCCCCCTCGGCGGACTCTTCGGGATCGTCGCTTACCCTCGTACCGACATGATTCGCTTCGACAACGTCTCCAAGCAGTATCGGGGCGGCACGAGACCCGCCCTCAACGCCATCGATCTCGAGATCCTCCGGGGCGAGTTCGTCTTCCTCGTCGGCGCCTCCGGCTCCGGCAAGTCGAGCTGCCTCCGCCTGATCCTCAAGGAGGAGCGCCCCTCCTCCGGGTCGATCCACGTGCTCGGGCAGAACCTCGGCAAGATCTCGAGCCGCAAGGTCCCGTACTTCCGCCGCAACATGGGCGTGGTGTTCCAGGACTTCCGGCTGCTGCCGAACAAGTCCGTCTTCGACAACGTCGCGTTCAGCCTCCAGGTGATCGGCAAGTCGAAGGGCTACATCCAGGAGGCCGTCCCGGACACGCTCAAGATGGTGGGCCTCGCGGGCAAGGCGTCGCGCCTGCCCCACGAGCTCTCCGGCGGCGAGCAGCAGCGCGTGGCGATCGCCCGCGCCGTCGTCAACAAGCCGGCTGTCCTGCTGGCCGACGAGCCCACGGGCAACCTCGACCCGACCACGAGCGCCGGCATCATGGCGCTGCTCGAGCGGATCAACGCGGGCGGCACGACCGTGATCATGGCGACCCACGAGGCCGGCATCGTCGACCAGATGAAGCGCCGCGTCATCGAGCTCTCGGCCGGCAGCATCGTCCGCGACGAGAGCCAGGGCGGCTACGGCCAGACCGAGAGCATCACCGTCGTCCACGACGGCGTCGTGGTCGTGGCGGCCGACGACCACGCGGTCGCCGAGCAGCCCGCGCCCCCGGCGATCATCGACAGCGAGCTCGCGCCCGCCGAGGTCCCCGAGATCGATCTGCGCCAGGAGGCCCCGGCTCCGCCGATCGAGCCGGCCCGCCTCTCGCAGACCGCCGCCCAGCCCCGCGTCCCCGAGGGCCGCCGCTCCGCCGCCGTCGAGCCGGAGCGCGAGCCGGAGCCGGCCGCCGAGCCCGCCGCCGCCCCGCGCGTCGTCGAGCTGCAGAGCCAGACCGGTCCGATCTTCCTCCCCGCCGACACCGGCGCCCTGCCCGAGGAGTCGCTCGCCGCGCGCCTCGGCCTCCGCGCCCACGCTGGCGAGGGCGACGAGACCGGCGACGACCAGCAGAACGTAGGACCCGTCAAGTGAGATTCGCACTGATCTGGTCGGAGGTCGCCAGCGGCCTCCGGCGCAACGTCTCCATGGTCGTCTCGGTGATCCTGGTGACCTTCATCTCCCTCACCTTCGTCGGCACGGCGATCCTGCTCCAGATGCAGATCGGCCAGATGAAGAACTTCTGGTACGACAAGGCGCAGGTCGCGGTGTACATGTGCACCGCCACCTCCGGCGGCTCGAACTGCAGCGGCTCCGACGCCACCGCCGAGCAGATCGACGCGGTGCAGGGCCAGCTCGAGGGCGCCACGCTCGCGCCGTACATCGACCGCTCCTACTTCGAGGACCACGACCAGGCCTACGCGAACTTCCAGGAGCAGTTCGCGGGCAACCCGGTCGCCGAGTACGTCACTCCCGACCTGCTCAACCAGACCTTCTGGATCAACCTGAAGGACCCGACCCAGTCGGACGTCATCGTGGAGAGCCTGTCGAGCGTCTCGGGAGTCGAGAGCGTCACCGACCAGCGGCAGTACCTCGACCAGATCTTCTCGATCCTCAACGCGGCGAGCTACACGGCGATCGGCATCGCCGTCCTGATGCTCGTCGCGGCCGTGCTGCTCATCGCCACCACGATCCGCCTCTCGGCGTTCTCGCGGAGACGGGAGCTGGGCATCATGCGGCTCGTGGGGGCCTCGAACAGGTTCATCCAGACCCCGTTCATCCTCGAGGGGGTCTTCGCCGCGCTGGTCGGCTCGATCCTCGCGGGAGTCGCGGTGGTCGCCATCGTGCAGGTCTTCGTGCAGGGGTTCCTGGCGTACCGGATCCCGTTGACCTCCTTCGTGGGACTCGACGACGCTCTGATCGTCGTGCCGATCCTGATCGTGGTCGGCATCGTCCTGGCCGCCGTCTCGGCGAACGTCGCGATCGCGCGGTACCTGCGGGTCTGATCCCGGACCGGACGTATACTGGTGGGCTGTCTCGTTCGGGGCGGCCCACCGGTGCATCGCCCCGACGATGCCCGCCCCCTTCATCCGCTCGCGACCCGAGGAGCAGCCGTGCCCAGAGAACAGGGACAGAAGGTCGTCGCGACCAACCGCAAGGCGCGCCACGACTACCTCATCGAGGACACCTACGAGGCGGGCCTCGTGCTCACCGGCACCGAGGTGAAGTCCCTCCGGGCCGGCCGGGCCTCGCTGGTCGACGGCTACGCGTTCGTCGACGGGGGAGAGGCGTGGCTCGACGCCGTCCACATCAACGAGTGGGCCCAGGGCACCTGGACGAACCACCCGCCGCGCCGCAAGCGCAAGCTGCTGCTGCACAAGGCGCAGATCCTCAAGATCCACAACAAGGTGAAGGAGGGCGGGTACACGCTGATCCCGCTCTCGCTGTACTTCAGCGACGGCAAGGCCAAGGTCGAGCTTGCCGTGGCCAAGGGCAAGAAGGACTACGACAAGCGCCAGGTCCTCCGAGAGCGCCAGGACCGCCGCGAGGCGGACCGTGCGATGTCGACCCGCCGCCGCCTCGGCGAGTAGGCCCCGGCGGGCAATGTCCGACGGGTGCCGCGCAAGCCTCTTCTTCGCGCCCCGTGCTTTGGGAGACTGGGGCGCGTGACCTCCGCCGAGAACAGCGCCCCCGCCGCCCTGAGCGCCGCCGACGAGAAGACGCGGTGGCGCGCCTTCGCGGTGAGCGTCGGAGTCGCGGCCATCACGA
Source organism: Rathayibacter sp. AY1B8 (assembly GCF_002932775.1). Taxonomy (NCBI): domain Bacteria; kingdom Bacillati; phylum Actinomycetota; class Actinomycetes; order Micrococcales; family Microbacteriaceae; genus Rathayibacter; species Rathayibacter sp. AY1B8. Next base: position 56,000 of record NZ_PSWJ01000009.1, read on the forward strand.
TCCTCGACCTCTCGAAGGTCAACGTCGGCCTGCCGTCGATCGAGCGCTCGCTCGGAGCGGACGCGAGCCAGCTGCAGCTGATCGTCGCGGGCTACGCGCTCGCCTTCGGACTGGCGCTCGTGCCGGCCGGTCGGCTGGGCGACATCCGCTCGCGCCGCCTGCTGTTCCTCATCGGGCTGACCGCGTTCACGGTGACGAGCCTGCTCTGCGCGCTCGCGCCGTCGATCGAGCTGCTCGTCGTCGCGCGCTTCCTGCAGGGCGTCGCCGCGGGCATCCAGATGCCCCAGGTCCTCGGGCTGGTGCAGCAGATGTTCACCGGCGCCGAGCGGGCCCGGGCCTTCGGGGTCTTCGGCGCGACCATCGGCCTGTCGACCGCCTTCGGCCCGACCCTCGGCGGCCTCCTGATCGCGATCGGCGGCGAGCAGGACGGCTGGCGCCTGCTGTTCTGGATGAACATCCCGCTGGGCGTCGCCGCGCTGGTCTTCGCCTGGAAGCTCATCCCGAAGAAGCGCTCGCGGCCCGAGGGAGACCGGTCCCTCGACCCGGTCGGCCTGCTCCTGCTGGCGGTCGCGATCTTCGCGTTCATGCTGCCGTTCCTGCTGACCACGGGCTCCTCCTCGGACTCGCCCTACCGCTGGTTCTGGCTGGTGCTCGCCGCGGCCGCCGCCGCCGTCTTCGTGCGCTGGGAGGCGCACTACGCCGCGTCGGGGCGGACGCCCGTCATCGACTTCCGCATCTTCCGGACCAGCTCCTATCGCAACGGCATCCTGGTCGCGACCTCCTACTTCGCCGCGATCCCGGCGACCTTCCTCCTCACCACGCTCTTCCTCCAGCAGGGGCTCGGCCTCGAGCCGGTGTTCGCCGGCATGGTGAGCATCCCGTTCGCGCTGACCTCGGCGGTGACCGCCTGGTACGGCGGCAAGCTCGTGCAGCGCTACGGCCGCGCACTGGTGGTGCTCGGCATCGTGCTCGTGGTCATCGGCTTCACGCTCGTGCTGCTCGCCGCCGAGCTCCTCCCGGCCGAGACCGCCGCCTACGGCATGGGTGCCGCGATGCTCGTCGCCGGGGCCGGAGGCGGCTTCGTCGTGTCGCCGAACCAGACGCTCACCCTCGCCGAGATCCCGCCGGCGCAGGGCGGCGTGGCGGGCTCCGTGGGCCAGCTCGGCCAGCGCGTGGGCACCGCGGTCGGCACCGCCTGCGCCTCCGCCGTCTTCTTCGCGACCCTGGCGAGCGAGCAGGGGATGGCGGAGGGGCTGGACCGGTACCACGACGCCTTCCGCAACGGCTACTTCGTCACCCTCGGGCTGATCGCGCTCGCGCTCGTGCTGGGTCTGCTCGATCTGCGCCGCCGCCGGGTGACCGCCCGCGGAGCTGAGGTAGACTAGAACTCGTAACTCCACAGTGTGCGACGAACGACCCACTCCAGCGGCCTCCGGGCCGTCGAGTGCTCGCGGGGATGATCGGTTTCGACATTGCCTGCGAAACTGCGAGAAGCGGGTCGAGGATCCAGGGTCATCTCGTCAACGATCCCTGGAAAACACAGGTGCCGAACAGAAGCGCACCGACTTCGCTCTCGCTGCCTAAGCCAGAGTAGATAGTCCGTCAGCCCGTGGGTGCGTCCTCGCCCCGGATCCTGGCGTCATCTAGAGGACTTGCTGCGTCGTTACGCCTGAGGGCGACGCGGGACTTGCACTCGGGCTGGGCCCGTCGACCGATGCGCCGATGGTAACGGTCGGGGCCGAGCAGAACGCTCTCATCGGCTACACCCGTAGAAGGCGCAGAATCACAGCGATGGACGGGGGTTCGATTCCCCCCATCTCCACCACCGGTCGTCGTCGCACACTGGGAGCTCCGCTCCGCCGCCCTCACGACGGGCGCACGTCGAGCTGTCTGATCCGCCCGTAGAGGGTGAGCATCGCCAGCCGGTCGTCGTCGTCGTGCGCCGGGCCGGCGAGAGCCTGCGGCGGGGCCCAGTCCCGGTAGAGCACGCCCGGCGCCAGCACGGCGACGGCGGTGCCGGCCGGGTAGTGGGCGCTGCGGTCCACCGGCAGCTCGGCGAACGCGTCGGGCAGGAGCCGGTGCAGCACCTCCAGCAGAGGACGGAGGCGTACTGCTCGCGCCTCGTGCACGGAGAGGGTCACGGCGTTCATCGCGGCGAGCGCGGCCACCAGGTGCTCGGCGGCGTCGTCGTCGTCGCACCGCTCGGTGACCAGCAGCGAGACCACACCGCGCGGCTTCAGCCAGCCGAGCGTGGCGGCCTCGTCGTCGCCGTCCACCGAGACGACGCGGTCGGAGGCGTGGGCGTAGTCGTGCAGGAGCCGCGACCAGACGTCGCCCGGGCCGGGCCCGTCGACCTGCGCGACCGCCTCCGCCGCGGCGAGCAGGGAACTCTGCCGGTGGAGCCTCGGGAACAGGCTGTCCGCCGGTCCCCAGTGCTGCTCGGCCGTGCGCGAGCGCTCGGGGGGTTCCTGGTCGTGCCGGTCCTGCATGTCGACTCCTGAGCCGCCGGTCTCCGCGCCCCCTCGCGCCTGCCGTTCGTCCCTTCACCCTGCGCTCCGACGGAGCGCGTGTCAATGAGCCGAACGGGGGTCGATCGGAGCCGTGGTCAGCGAGCGGAGCCGAAGAGGCTGCCGGTGGTGGAGTCGTCGGCCGGATCGAGGACCGCGCAGACGATCGTGCGGTCTCCATGGCGCCAGCCGACCTCGGAGGGGACGAGCGAGCGGTACTCGAGGGCGGAGTCGCCGTAGGCGATCCCCATCACGGCGCCGAACTCCGGCTCGCAGCCCGCCTCGGCCTGGGCGAGCAGCGTGTTGCGGCTGGAGTAGCGGTCTCCGGGCTGCGCGAACGTGTGGAAGACCTCCAGTGCGTGCTCCTCGGCGCACGGGACGACGTCCACGTCGGCGATGCGGTCGTCGCCCGGGTCGGCCAGGCAGTCGCCGCGCCGCAGCGAGAACACGTCGGTGACGCCGGCGGTCGCCACCGTGCCGCCCTCGTCACGCACGGCCTCCGGGCCGTCCGGCCCGACGACGGAGGAGCAGCCCGAGAGGAGCAGGAGGAGCGCCGCCGAGGCGAGCGCGGCCGTCCGGCTCCTCATCGCGGCGCCACGATCGCGAGCACCTCGTCGTGCAGCAGGCCGTTGGTGGCGACGGCGCTGCCGTGCCACGGCCCGTCCTCCCCGTCGGCGGAGGTGAAGCGGCCGCCCGCCTCCTGCACGATCGGCACCAGGGCCGCCAGGTCGTAGGGCTTCACGTCGAACTCGCCCGCACCGTCGAGGAGGCCCTCGGCGACGAGCATGTAGGGCCACGCGTCCCCGTACGCCCGGTCGCGCCAGACGGCGCCGGCGAGCTCGAGCAGCTGCGGGAGACGGCCCGCGCCCTCCCACTGCTGGATGCTGTTGTAGCTGAAGGTCGCCGAGGCGAGCGTGTCGATCCCCGAGACGCGCAGCGGTCGCGGCTCGGCCCCGGCCTCCAGCTCGACGGCCCAGGCGCCGGAGCCCTCGGCCGCCCACCAGCGCGTGCCGAGAGCGGGAGCGGAGACGACTCCGACGACGGGGACGCCGTCGACCGCGAGCGCGATCAGGGTCGCCCAGATCGGGACGCCGCGGAGGAAGTGGGCGGTGCCGTCGATCGGGTCGAGGATCCACTGCCGCGAGGCCTCGCCCGAGGTGCCGAACTCCTCGCCGAGGATCGCGTCGTCCGGACGCTCGGCGGCGAGCAGCGCGCGGATCGCCTCCTCGACGGCGCGGTCGGCGTCGGTGACCGGGGTGCGGTCGAGCTTCGTGTCCACGACGAGGTCGAGCGCGCCGAACCGCTCCCGCGAGATCGCATCGGCCGCGTCCGCCAGGCGGAGGGCGAGTCGGAGGTCGTCGTCGAAGCTCTGGTCACTGCTCTGCGGGGTCACGCGACCACGATACCGGTGGGTCCCGCGGAGCCTCCGATCGCTGCCGCGGGCTTTCCGTCGCACTCGATTTGACGAGACGGGGGGAGACGCTGGTAATGTGATCCCTCGGTTCGGCACGCACGATCAGCCGGCCGGAACGCACCTCTAGCTCAATCGGCAGAGCAACTGACTCTTAATCAGTGGGTTCTCGGTTCAAGTCCGAGGGGGTGCACCACCAGCCCCGCACCTCCTCGTGAGGTGCGGGGCTTCGACGTTCCCGGTCCGTGTCCGTTCCCGACCTCCTCGGAGCGCCCGCGGGGGGAGCGCCGGCCCGTGCTCACTCGCTGGAGGGTGCGGCGGTTGACGGGTCGAGCAGCGGCAGGACACCGCGGAAGCCGGCGCTCGTGGAGCCGATACCGACGTCGAGCGCGTCGGAGGCCCGGCCCTGGTCGTCTGCGGCGGCGGTCAGGCTCAGGGTGATGCCCGTCTGCGTGAAGGTCCGGGCGACGGTGCTCCAGGCGAGGTCGACGTCTCCGTCCGCCGACGCCAACAGGCGCCTGAGCATCCGCACGGTGTCCGGCGCAGAATGCGGACCGACGCCCGTTCGCGTGGCAGGATCTCCGTTCGCTTCCGTTTCCCCTCCAGAAAGGACCGATGTGCCCGAAGACGTCCTCCCCGTGATCGGCTCGATCGCGCTCGCCGTGGTGATCGCGGTCGTGATCGCCGTGGTCGCGACCGCCGTCGTCGCCCTCGTGCTGCGCTCGGTCGGCAAGCGCAAGACCTGGGCGCGCCTGCTGATCCGGCGTCTGCGCATCCCGTTCCGCGTGCTGCTGATGACCATCGCGGTCTGGGCCGCGCTCGCCGCCACCGTGTCGGGCGACCCCTGGCCGGGTCTCGTGCAGCGGGTGTTCCAGATCGCCACGATCGGCGCGGCGGCGTGGGTGATCGGATCCCTGTTCGTGTTCCTCGAGGATCTGGGCGCCGAGCGCTACCGGACCGACACTGCCGACAACCGCCGGGCACGCCGCCTCCGCACGCAGATGACGATCATCCGGAGGGTCGCCGTGGCGGCCGTCGTGGTCATCGCGATCGGCGCCTCGCTGCTGACCTTCCCCGAGGCCCGCACGGCCGGTGCGAGCCTCCTGGCCTCGGCCGGCGTGCTCTCGATCGTGGCGGGCCTGGCCGCGCAGTCGAGCCTCACGAACATCTTCGCCGGGATGCAGCTCGCCTTCAGCGACGCCATCCGCCTGGACGACGTGGTGATCGTCGAGACCGAGTGGGGGCGGATCGAGGAGATCACGCTGACCTACGTCGTCGTCCACCTCTGGGACGACCGCCGCCTGGTGCTGCCCACGAACTACTTCACGACCCAGCCGTTCCAGAACTGGACCCGCACCGGGTCCGAGCTGCTCGGCGCCGTCGAGCTCGATCTGGACTGGCGGGTCAGCCCCGAGCAGATGCGCGAGGAGCTGCACCGCATGCTCGAGGAGACCGACCTCTGGGACCGGCGCACCAGCGTGCTGCAGGTGACCGACGCGACAGGCGGCTTCGTCCGGATCCGGGTGCTCGTCACCGCGAAGGACGCGCCGACGCTCTTCGACCTGCGCTGCTACGTGCGCGAGCGGCTCGTCTCGTGGCTGCACGAGAACGACCCCGTCGCCCTCCCGCGTCAGCGCGTCGAGATGGAGCGGGAGCCCGCTCCCGCCGCGACCCCGCGTCGGCACGGGTCCTCCGCCCCGGACAACCTGTTCTCGGGCGACGAGCGCTCGAACGAGCGGGGGGCGATGTTCACGGGTCTCATCGACCTGCGGGACACCCCGAAGCGGGACACCCCGAAGCGGGAGCTGCCGCCGCGGGACTGACTCCTGCGAGGACGCCGCTCCCACGGCCGCGCCCGGGGTGCGCGCTGCGAGCGGCGTCCCGCAGGGCGGTCAGCGGTTCACGGAGCTCATGTCGGCGTAGCGGTCGCCGACGGGGGCCTCGAGCGCGCCGAGGACGTCGAGCTGCTCCGCGGTCAGCACGAGGGCGTCCGCGGCCGCGTTCTCCTCGATGCGCGAGACGCGCTTGGTGCCCGGGATCGGAGCGATGTCCTCGCCCTGGGCGAGCAGCCAGGCGAGCGCCACCTGCGCGGCGGTCGCGTCCGCCTCTGCCGCCACACGGTCGACGGCCTCCACGATGCGGAGGTTCGCCTCCAGCGCTCCGTCGGCGAAGCGGGGGTTGTCGCGGCGGAAGTCGTCGCTGCCCAGCTCGGCGACCGAGCGGATGCTGCCCGTGAGGAAGCCGCGGCCCAGCGGCGAGTACGGGACGAAGCCGATGCCGAGCTCGCGGAGGACCGGCAGCACCTCCGCCTCGGGGTCGCGGGTCCAGAGCGAGTACTCGGACTGCACAGCGGTGACCGGGTGCACGGCGTGAGCGCGCCGGATCGTCGCTGGCGCCGCCTCCGAGAGGCCGTAGCCGCGGAGCTTGCCCTCCTGGATCAGCTCCGCGAAGGCCCCGGCGGTCTCCTCGACCGGGACGCCCGGGTCCATGCGGTGCTGGTAGTAGAGGTCGATGCGGTCGGTGCCGAGGCGCGCGAGCGAGCCCTCGACGGCGAGCCGCAGGTTCTCCGGGGAGCCGTCGAGTCCGCGGCCCCCGTCGCCGCGGTGGCGGATCATGCCGAACTTGCTCGCCAGCACCACCTCGTCGCGGCGGCCTGCCAGCGCGCGGCCGAGCAGCTCCTCGTTGGTGTACGGGCCGTAGATCTCGGCGGTGTCGAGGAACGTGACGCCGAGCTCGAGGGCGCGGTGCACGGTGCGGATCGACTCCGCGTCGTCGGTGCCGGCGCCGGTGTAGAACGCCGACATGCCCATCGCGCCGAGACCGAGGCGCGAGACCTCGAGAGCGGCGACGTCGGATCCGAGGGTGATCGTCTTCATCAGTGGGTGGTCCTCTCCTGGTACGCCGCGATCTTGATGTCGATCGCGGCGAGGCTGGCGTGTGTCCGGGCGAGCTGCGCCTCGACCTCCTCGCGGTGCGTCCGGAGCAGCGCGAGGCGCTCCGGCTCCGTGGCGGGCCCGATCCGCAGGAGCCGGGCGTACTCGCGGATCCTCGCGATAGGCATCCCGGTCGCGCGGAGCTTGGTGAGGAAGTCGACCCAGCCGACGTCGGCCGGCCTGTAGCGGCGGTGCTGCGACGAGGCGCGCTCGACCGGGTCGAGCATGAGCCCGGCGCGCTCGTAGTAGCGCAGGGTGTGCACGGTGAGACCGGTGACGGCGGCGACCTGCGAGATCGACAGCACCTCCGGCTCGGCCGGGGCGGCGGTGGCGGTGGACATGGCGTCAACCTACGACTTCGAGTGCGCTCGAGGTCAAGCGGGAGCGGGCGACTCAGCCGACCTCGCGGCTGAAGCCCAGGAGGGCCTCGGCGATGCGGGCGTCCGCTTCCTCGTGGCTGATGGTCGCCTCGCCGTCGCCCGCCTGCGGCCCGTACCAGCCGAAGTCGGCGTGGTTGGCGCCGTCGATCTCGACGAGGTCGGCGGAGGAGGGCAGCCGGACGCTCGCGTCGGCGACCTTCTCCGGCGTGCTGAGCCCGTCCTCCGATCCGCTGACACTGAGGACGGGGAGCCCGGAGCCCGAGAGGTCGTTCGCGCAGTAGCTGCCGAGCAGCACCAGGCCCGCCACCGCCGGGTCCTCGGCCCACTGGCAGGCCTTCACGCCGCCGAGGGAGTGGCCGCCGACGAGCCAGCGGTCGACGCCCTCGGCCTGGCTGGTGAAGGTCTCGAGCGAGCGGAGATCGAAGAAGGCCAGGTGCAGGATCGGCCGCGTGATCACGACGGTCGCCCCGGCCTCGACCAGCGGAGCCAGGGTCGCCTCGTAGGAGGAGGCGTCGACCTTCGCTCCGGGGATGAAGACCAGGCCCGTGCCGGCCAGCTCACCGGTCGAGGTCGGCGTCATCACGAGCGCGTCGTCCGTGCGCTCGACCGCGATCGCCGGATCGGCGCGCACGCGGGCGAGGGCGTCCTCGTCGGGGCCGCTGACGATCGAGCTCCAGGTGAGGAAGCCGAGGACCGCGACTCCGAGGACTCCGCCGATGCTCGCGAGAACGACGCGGCGGCGCCTCATCGGGCTGCCGCGATCGCGTCGGCCGCCTGCACCAGGGCGAGGTGGGAGAGGGCCTGGGGAGTGTTCCCCGCGTGCCGGCGGCCCTCGACGTCGTACTCCTCCGAGAGGAGGCCCACGTCGTTGCAGAGCCCGACGAGCCGGTCCATCAGGGTCCGCGCGTCGTCGATCCGGCCGGAGTCGGCGTACTGCCGGACGAGCCAGAAGGAGCAGGCGAGGAACGGGTGCTCGCCGCCGGCGAGGCCGTCGACCGAGGACTCGGTCCGGTAGCGGTGCAGCAGGCCGTCCTGCAGGAGCACGCGCTCCAGCTCGGCGACGGTGCCCAGCATCCGCGGGTCGTCGGCGGGGACGAAGCCGACCATCGGCAGCACGAGGAGCGACGCGTCGACCTCGGGCGAGCCGTAGGACTGCACGAAGTGGCCGCGCTCGGCGTCGAAGCCCTGGACCTCGATCTCGGCGCGGACCTCGTCGCGGAGGCGCTCCCAGGTCTCGACCGGACCGGGCAGGCCGTTCTCGCGCACGGCGCGGACGCCCCGATCGAGCGCGGCCCAGATCATGACCCGCGAGTGCGTGAAGTGCCGCGGCTCGCCCCGGATCTCCCAGATGCCGTTGTCCGGCCGCTGCCAGTTGGTCTCGACGAAGCCCAGGAGCGCGCGCTGGAGCGGCCAGGAGAACTCCGTCTCGTCCACTCCGGCCACGCGGGCCTCGTGCAGAGCGACCATCACCTCGCCGATCACGTCCGCCTGGTACTGGTCGACGGCGGCGTTCCCGATCCGCACGGGGGAGGCGCCGTCGTAGCCGGGCAGGCTCGGCATCTCCCGCTCGGGCAGGTCGCGCTCGCCGGCGAGGCCGTACATGATCTGCACGTCCTCCGGCGCGCCCGCGACCGCGCGGAGCAGCCAGGCCCGCCACTTCTGCGCCTCCTGCTCGAACCCGTGCGCGAGCAGGGCCTGCAGGGTGAGCGAGGCGTCGCGGAGCCAGACGTAGCGGTAGTCCCAGTTGCGGGCGCCGCCGAACTGCTCCGGGAGCGAGGTGGTCGCCGCCGCGACGATGCCGCCGGTCTCGTCGTCGGTCAGGGCGCGGAGGGTCAGCAGCGAGCGGACGACGGCGTCGCGGTGCGGCCCGTCGTAGTCGATCGCCGACGCCCACTCGGACCACCAGGAGAGCGTGCGCTCCAGCGCGCGGTCGACGTCGAGGCGCTTCGGCGCCCGCTGGTGCGAGGGGAACCACGCCATCGAGAGGTCGACGACCGCGTCCGCGTCGACGTCGAACTCCGCCGCGTGGGCGTGGTCGACGGCCTTCAACCGCACTCCGCGCACCACGACCGCGTCGGGCCCGGCGACGGCGACGAGCAGGGGATCCTCGTCCGTCCCCTCCTGCCGCACCCACGGCATGGTGCGGGCGTAGTCGAAGCGGATGCGCAGCTCCTGCCGCATCCGGACGGTCCCCGACACTCCGCGCACCCGGCGCACCAGCTCGGCGCGCTCGTCGCGCAGCGGCATCACGTCGACCACCTCGACGACGCCGGTGGGCGTCGTCCACCGGGTGACCAGCGCGAGCGTGTCGCCGAGGTAGTGGCGCTCGCTCGTCGCCTCCCCGTCCACCGGCCGGAGCGACCAGCGCCCCTGGTCGTCGCCGCCGAGGAGGGCGCCGAAGACGGAGGCGGAGTCGAAGCGCGGCAGGCACAGCCAGTCGATCCCCCCGTCGCGGGAGACGAGAGCGGCCGTGCGGCAGTCGGAGAGGACGGCGTAGTCCTCGATCGGGGAGACCATGCGGCGATCCTCTCAGGTGCGGCTGTGGCCTCCCAGTCAAGGCGGAGCGGGGCTCTTCAGCGCCGCCGTAGGGTGAGCCGCATGGCACAGACCGTCTCGACCCTGCTCATCCTCGGAGCGACGGGGGACCTGTCCTCGCGGCTCCTCCTCCCCGCCGTCGGCCAGCTGCTGACCCGCGAGACCGACCGGCGGGTCCACCTCGTCGGCGCGGGACGCGAGGACTGGACCCAGGAGCACTGGCACGAGGTGCTGACCGCCTCCTTCGCCACCGTCGAGGCGCAGGGCGAGGGCGTGGACGCGCTCACCTCCGGCACGCGCTACCAGCAGGTCGACGTCACCGATCCGGAGGCGCTCGCCGCACTGCTCGCGAGCTGCGACGGTCCGGTGGCGGTCTACTTCGCCCTCCCGCCGGCGATCGCGGCGAAGGCCTGCGAGGCGCTCGCCGCCCACGACCTGCCGGAGGGCACCGTGCTGGCGCTGGAGAAGCCGTTCGGGACCGACGAGGCGAGCGCGCACGCCCTCAACCAGCGCCTCGCCGCGCTGGTCCCCGAGGACCGCATCCACCGCGTCGACCACTTCCTCGGCCGCGCGACCGTGATGAACGTGCTCGGCCTGCGCTTCGCGAACCGGATCCTCGAGCCGCTGTGGTCGGCCGAGCACATCGAGAGCGTCGAGATCGTCTACGACGAGCAGCTGGCCCTCGAGGGGCGGGCGAGCTACTACGACGGCGCGGGCGCGCTGACCGACATGATCCAGAGCCACCTGCTGCAGGTCCTCGCGGTGATCGCGATGGAGCCGCCGTCCTCGCTCGACGCGGCCGACCTCCGGGACGCGAAGTCGATCGTCCTGCGCGCCACCCGCCTGCACGGCGGCGACCCCGCCGCGAGCTCGCGCCGCGCCCGCTACACAGCGGGGACGATCGACGGACGCGAGCTGCCCGCCTACGCGGACGAGAAGGGGGTGGACCCCGCTCGCCGGACCGAGACGCTGGCCGAGCTGGTCGTCGAGATCGACACCTGGCGCTGGGCCGGCGTGCCGTTCACCCTCCGCTCCGGCAAGGCGCTCGGGGAGCGGCGACGCGAAGTGGTCATCCGCTTCAAGCCGGTGCCGCACCTGCCCCGCGGCTTCGTGGGCACCGAGGCGCCGTCCGTGCTGCGGCTGTTCCTCGCGCCCGACCAGATGTCGCTCGAGCTGAACATCAACGGCCCCGGCGACCCGTACACGCTCGAGCGCGCCTCGCTGGAGGCGACCTTCGGCGCGGGCGAGCTGCTGGCGTACGGCGAGGTCATCTCGGGGATCCTCGACGACGACCCGTCGCTCTCGGTCCGCGGGGACGCCGCAGAGGAGTGCTGGCGCATCGTGCAGCCCGCGATCGACGCGTGGCACGCGGACCGGGTGCCGCTCGACGAGTACCCGGCGGGCAGCGAGGGACCCGGGAGCTGGCCGACGCTCTGACGGGCGGCCGGGGGAGGGTCGGCTACGGGGGATCTCGGGACGGCGGCGGTGCCGCCTCCTCGATCAGCGGGAAGGGCGACGTCGCTCGTCGGGTCTGCCGGAGGGCGAGCCCGCCGGCCGACCGCTCGGGTCAGGAGCGGGTCGCGACGGGGGTGTCGACGGCGACGTCGGCGGGGGCCGGCTCCGCCCAGACGGCGATCGGCTTCGGCTCCCAGGTGAGGGCGGCCGGCTCCACCGGGGGAGTGGAGGCGCGCATCACGGGGATCGCCTCGGTGACCGGGGACGACGTCCGCTCGGCGCCGGCGCGGAGCTGCTCCTCCTGGATGGCGGCGGAGAGCTCGTGGGCGAGGGAGCGCGCGAGCATCCCGTGGAAGATCGGGTCGCGGTCGTCGTGGCTGCGGCGCGTGACGACCCAGGCGCCCTCGGATCCGACGAAGGCCGCGAGCCGCTCGTGGACGACGGCGAAGAGCTCGTCCTGCGTGAGGACGGGGGCCGCCTCGACGACCTCGGGGGCCGCCTTGCGACGCCTCAGACGAAACCTCATGACGAACCCCGTTTCCCGTGCCGGCAGCGACTGGGAACCGTGTCGCCGCCACCGGGTCGGGAGACCGGCTGACACGCCGTCCCGCGGGGAGGCGGCGCGTCAGGAGGGCCTAGCGGTCGCGCTTCCTGCCGCGTTCCTCCTTGACGATCTCCTTCGAGTCGTAGGACACGGAGCCCAGGGCGACGGTGACCGAGATGGCCCAGCTGACCCACTGGAGGGCCAGGCGCCAGTCGCGCGGGCCCTTGCGCGTGGTCTGCAGGATCGACCAGCCGCCGACGATCGCGCTGATGACGCTGGAGTTGAGGATGAACTTGCGCATGAGTGTGCCTCCCGTGTTCACCCCGACGCTAGCGGGTGCGAAAGCTCTCAGAGGAACGCTTGACAGGACCGAGGGGTTGTCCCGCTACGGTGGACCGCCGCCGGGACCCGAATCCTCGAGCCGGGGCACGCCGAGGAGAACGGGAACGACATGCGCACGGCTGTGATCGGGGCGGTGCTGCTCGTCGTCGGGGCGGTGGCCGTCGTCACGGGGGTCCTCCCGATGGACGCGCTGGGCGAGCTGGTCGAGCGGACGGCGCCGATCCTCGGCTTCGTGGTCGCGGTGACCGTGGTCGCCGAGCTGGCCTCCGAGGCCGGCGTCTTCACCGTGGTCGCCGAGCGCTCCGCCGAGTGGGGCCGCGGGCGGACCGCGGTGCTCTGGCTGCTGGTGGTGGCGATGGCCGTCGTCAGCACGGTGTTCCTCTCGCTCGACACGACCGCCGTGCTCCTGACCCCGGTCGTGGTCCTGCTCGCGGCGCACGTGCGCGTCCCGCCCCTGCCGTTCGCGATGGCCACGGTCTGGCTGGCGAACTGCGCCTCCCTCCTCCTCCCCGTCTCGAACCTCACCAACCTGCTCGCGCAGCGGCGTCTGGGGGTCGAGGGCCCCTTCGCCTTCGCCGCGCTGACCGCGGTGCCCGCGCTCGTCGCGGCCGTCGTGCCCGTGCTGATCCTCGCGATCCGCTACCGGCGCGAGCTGGCCGGGCGCTACACCCCGGGGGAGCGGACGCCGGTGGAGGACCGGGTGCTGCTGGTCGGCGCGGGGATCGTCGTGGCGCTGCTCCTGCCGGCGCTCGTCTCGGGCCTCGAGGTGTGGATCCCGGCGACGGTCGCCGCGGTCGCGCTGATCGTCCTCTTCGCGGTGCGCCGTCCCGCGGCGCTCACGCCCGCCCTCCTGCCGTGGCAGCTCGTCGTGTTCGCGTCGGGCCTCTTCGTGGCGATGGAGGCGGCGCACCAGCTCGGGCTGGGCGCGGCGCTCGCCGTGGTCGCGGGGGAGGGGAGCGGGACGCTCGACCTGCTGCGCCTCGCCGGCTCCGGCGCGGTCGCCTCCAACCTGGTCGACAACCTGCCCGCCTACCTCGCCCTCGAGCCCGTCGCGGCGGATCCGCTCCGCCTGGTCGCCCTGCTGATCGGCGTGAACGCCGGACCGCTGATCACCCCGTGGGCCTCGCTCGCCACCCTGCTCTGGCACCAGAGGCTGACCGCGCTGGGCGTGCACGTCTCGTGGCGCCAGTACGCGCTCCTCGGACTCGTCGCGGTCGTCCCGACGGTGGGCGGAGCGACGCTCGCCCTCGCCCTCGTGCAGGGCTGATCCCCCGTCCCCCGAGCGGGGCCGGCTGATAGCCTCGACGGGCACGACGACGGCTCGACCGACGAAAAGGGACCACCATTCCTCCGCACTCCGCCTCCGCCTCCTCCGCCGCTGACAGGACCGACGCCGGGACCTCGGGAGGGACCGAGCGCAACGCGTTCGTGGTCGTCTCGAACCGCCTCCCCGTGGACCGCGTCGTGGCCGAGGACGGCACCGCCTCCTGGAAGACCTCGCCCGGCGGGCTGGTCACCGCGCTCGAGCCCGTGATGCGTGCGAACGAGGGCGCCTGGGTCGGCTGGCCCGGCGTGGCCGACGAGGAGGTCGCCCCGTTCGTCGACAACGGCGTGCAGATCGTCCCGGTCGCCCTCAGTGCGCAGGAGCTCGAGGACTACTACGAGGGCTTCTCGAACGACACGCTCTGGCCGCTGTACCACGACGTGATCGCGCCCCCGACCTACCACCGCGACTGGTGGGACGCCTACGTGCGGGTCAACCAGCGCTTCGCCGAGGCGGCCGCGGCCGTGACGGAGGAGGACGGCGTGGTCTGGGTGCAGGACTACCAGCTCCAGCTCGTGCCCAAGATGCTGCGGGAGCTCCGGCCCGACGTCACGATCGGCTTCTTCAACCACATCCCGTTCCCGCCCTACGGGATCTTCGCGCAGCTCCCGTGGCGCCGGCAGATCGTCGAGGGCCTGCTCGGCGCCGACGTGATCGGCTTCCAGCGCCAGGGAGACGCGGGCAGCTTCCTCCGCGCGGTCCGGCGCCTGCTCGGCTACGACACCCGCAGCACGGTCGTCGAGGTCCCGGTCGAGGAGGAGGCCGTCGGCGGCACCCGCCGCGTCAACCGCTCGCGGCGCGGGGCGAGCGTGCGCCCGGTCGTCGCCCGGCACTTCCCGATCTCGATCGACTCCGCGTCGTTCGAGGCGATGGCGCGCACCCCCGAGATCCAGGCCCGCGCCGCCGAGATCCGCGCCGAGCTGGGCAACCCCGCGACGATCATGCTCGGCGTCGACCGGCTCGACTACACCAAGGGGATCGGCCACCGCCTGAAGGCCTTCGGCGAGCTCCTGGCGGACGGCCGCCTCACCTCCGAGGACGCGGTGCTGGTGCAGGTCGCGAGCCCGAGCCGCGAGCGCGTGGACACCTACCGGCAGCTGCGCGACGACATCGAGCTGCAGGTCGGCCGGATCAACGGCGACTACAGCACGCTCGGGCACCCGGCGATCAGCTACCTCCATCACGGCTACCCGCGCGAGGAGATGGTGGCGCTCTACCTCGCCGCCGACGTCATGCTCGTGACGGCGCTGCGCGACGGGATGAACCTCGTCGCGAAGGAGTACGTCGCGTCCCGCTTCGACAACGACGGCGTGCTCGTGCTGAGCGAGTTCGCCGGAGCGGCCGACGAGCTCAAGCAGGCCGTGCAGGTGAACCCGCACGACATCTCGGGGCTGAAGGACGCGATGGAGGCCTCGGTGCGGATGCCGCGCGTCGAGCGCACCCGGCGCATGCGCGCGCTCCGTCGCCGCGTGCTCGAGAACGACGTGGCGCGCTGGTCCGAGTCGTTCCTCTCCGCTCTCGCGGAGCACGCGGCCGGCCAGCAGCTCGACCTGCGGCCCGCCGCCCGCGGGCAGGAGGCGCCGCACGGCCAGGAGGCCGAGCACCGCGACGACGCGGCCCACGGACAGGCGGCCGAGCTCGAGCGGGAGGCCGCCGACGACCGCGCGCTCGACGGCGGCGCGCGATGAGCGAAGGAGTGCCCGAGCGGCTCGCGGCGGCGCTGCGGGAGCTCGCCGCGACCGAACGGCTCCTGGTGGCCCTCGACTTCGACGGCACCCTCGCGCCCGAGGTCGACGACCCCGCCCGCGCGCGGGCGCTCCCCGAGGCGCGCGAGGCCGTGCTGCGGCTCCTCGCCCTCCCCGGCACCCGGGTCGCGCTGGTCTCCGGCCGGGCGCTCGGGAGCCTGGAGGAGGTCTCGCAGCTGCCGGACGAGGCGCTGCTGGTCGGCTCCCACGGCATCGAGATCCGCCTCGACCCCGAGGAGGACGCGGTCCGGCTCGACGACAACGAGCTCGAGAAGGTGGGAGTGCTCGAGGACGTCCTGAAGGGCATCGCCCGCGGGATCGACAACGTCTGGATCGAGGACAAGCCCGCCGGCTTCGCCCTGCACACCCGCCTCGCGACCGAGCGCCACAGCCGCGTCGCCCACGTCGTCGCCCTCTCCGAGGCGCGCGCCGAGGTGCAGGGGGTCACCGTCCGCGAGGGGAAGAACGTCCTGGAGTTCTCGGTCCGCTCGACCACCAAGGGCGAGGCCGTGCAGCACCTCCGCCGCTACACCGGGGCGACCGCCGTCCTCTACGCGGGCGACGACGTGACGGACGAGGACGCCTTCGCGGTCCTCGGCTCCGGCGACGTCGGCATCAAGAGCGGCGAGGGCACCACCGCGGCCTCCTACCGGGTCCGCGGTCCCGAGCAGGTCGCGCACGCACTCCGGCTGCTGGCCGACCTGCGCGCGGAGTAGCAGCCCCCTTCCGGCGGTCAGCGCCAGCGGGTCCCGGATCGCCGACTCGCCGAGGACGGCCGTCCGCCGACGCGGGGAGCGGCCGTTCGCGACGAGTCGGAGATCCGCGGGGACGTCCGCATCCGGTGCCGCTGCCGGAGGCCGGGGCAGGAACGGGTGCGCGGGCCGGTCCGGGTCCGCCCGGCGAGCAGGGGCACCGCGCGCGAGGCGGTAGCCTCATCGCATGCCGGAAATCGATTGGAAGCCCCGCTCGCGCACCGTCACGGACGGCATCGAGGCCACGACGTCGCGCGGGATGCTGCGGGCGGTCGGGATGGGCGATGACGACTGGGAGAAGCCCCAGATCGGCATCGCGTCCTCGTGGAACGAGATCACCCCCTGCAACCTCTCGCTCGAGCGCCTCGCGCGCTCCGCGAAGGAGGGCGTGCACTCCGGCGGCGGCTACCCGCTCCAGTTCGGCACCATCTCCGTCTCGGACGGCATCTCGATGGGCCACGAGGGCATGCACTTCTCGCTCGTCTCCCGCGAGGTCATCGCCGACTCCGTCGAGACCGTGATGATGGCCGAGCGCCTGGACGGCACCGTCATGCTGGCCGGCTGCGACAAGTCGCTGCCCGGCATGCTGATGGCCGCGGCCCGCCTCGACCTCGCCGCCGTGTTCGTCTACGCCGGCTCGATCGCCCCGGGCTGGGTCAAGCTCTCGGACGGCACCGAGAAGGACATCACGATCATCGACTCCTTCGAGGCCGTCGGCGGCGTCAAGGCCGGGATCATGTCCGAGGAGGACGCCAAGCGCATCGAGTGCGCCTTCGCCCCGGGCGAGGGCTCCTGCGGCGGCATGTACACCGCCAACACCATGGCCAGCGTCGCCGAGGCGCTCGGCATGAGCCTGCCCGGCTCCGCCTCGCCCGCCGCCGCCGACCGCCGCCGCGACTACTTCGCCCGCAAGTCCGGCGAGGCCGTCGTCGAGCTGCTGCGCAACGGCACCACGGCCCGCGACATCCTCACCAAGGAGGCGTTCGAGAACGCGATCGCGGTGGCGATGGCCTTCGGCGGGTCGACCAACGTCATCCTGCACCTGCTCGCGATCGCCAACGAGGCCGAGGTCGACCTCACGATCGACGACTTCAACCGCATCGGCGACACGATCCCGCACATCGGCGAC
This sequence comes from Rathayibacter sp. AY1B8, assembly GCF_002932775.1. Classification (NCBI taxonomy): domain Bacteria; kingdom Bacillati; phylum Actinomycetota; class Actinomycetes; order Micrococcales; family Microbacteriaceae; genus Rathayibacter; species Rathayibacter sp. AY1B8. Next base: position 73,057 of record NZ_PSWJ01000009.1, read on the forward strand.
CTCAAGCCCTTCGGCAAGTACGTCATGAACGACGTCGACCGCCACGGCGGCGTCCCGGCCGTGATGAAGGCGCTCCTGGACGCCGGGCTGCTCCACGGCGACTGCCTGACGGTCACCGGGAGAACGGTCGCCGAGAACCTCGCCGCGATGGACATCGCACCGCTGGACGGCGAGGTCATCCGCACCCTCGACAACCCGATCCACGCGACCGGCGGGCTCACCATCCTCAAGGGCTCGCTCGCCCCCGAGGGCGCGGTCGTCAAGACCGCCGGCTTCGACGCCTCCGTCTTCGAGGGTCCGGCCCGCGTGTTCGAGCGCGAGCGCGCCGCGATGGACGCTCTGACCGAGGGCCGGATCGAGAAGGGCGACGTGGTGGTCATCCGCTACGAGGGCCCCAAGGGCGGTCCCGGCATGCGCGAGATGCTCGCCATCACCGCCGCCATCAAGGGGGCCGGGCTCGGAAAAGATGTACTACTGTTGACGGACGGACGATTCTCAGGCGGCACAACCGGCCTGTGCATCGGCCACATAGCTCCCGAATCGGTGGACGCAGGTCCCATCGCATTCGTTCGCGACGGAGACCCGATTCGGGTCGACATCGCCGCTCGCTCGATCGACCTACTCGTCGACGAGTCCGAGCTCGCCGCCCGCCGAGAAGGCTGGGCCCCTCTCCCTCCGCGCTACACCCGCGGTGTCCTCGCCAAGTACGCCAAGCTCGTCCGCTCGGCAGCCGAGGGCGCCGTCACCGGGTGACCCGGCCCGCTCCGGCCGGCCGCGCACTCGCGTTCCCGGGCACTCGCCTCCGGCTCTGCCCGCCGCCGCACCACCTCCTGAAGGAATCGACACCCGCATGACTCCGGATCCGTCCGCCGTGCAGCCCGCACCGACGCCCCAGCCACCCCGACCCGCCTCCGCTCCCGGGGCCGCCCCCGCGGCCGAGGTCCTCACCGGAGCGCAGGCGGTCGTCCGCTCGCTCGAGATGCTCGGGATCGAGGACGTCTTCGGCCTGCCCGGCGGCGCGATCCTCCCGGTCTACGACCCGCTGATGGACTCCTCGAAGATCCGGCACATCCTGGTCCGCCACGAGCAGGGCGCCGGCCACGCCGCCGAGGGCTACGCCTCGGCGACCGGCAGGCTCGGCGTCTGCATCGCGACCTCGGGCCCCGGAGCGACCAACCTGGTCACCGCGATCGCGGACGCCTACATGGACTCCGTCCCGATGCTCGCGATCACCGGCCAGGTGTTCTCGACGCTCATGGGGACCGACGCGTTCCAGGAGGCGGACATCGTCGGCATCACGATGCCGATCACGAAGCACTCCATCCTCGTGACGCGTCCCGAGGACATCCCCTCGGCCCTCGCCTCCGCCGCGCTGATCGCCACCACCGGCCGCCCCGGCCCCGTGCTGGTCGACATCACGAAGGACGCGCAGCAGGACCAGGCGCCGTTCCTCTGGCCGCCGAAGATCGACCTGCCCGGCTACCGTCCGGTCACGAAGGCCCACGGCAAGCAGATCCAGGCCGCGGCCCAGCTGCTGGTCGAGTCGCGGAAGCCGGTGCTCTACGTGGGCGGCGGCATCATCCGCGCCCGCGCGGCCGCCGAGCTGAAGGCGTTCGCCGAGGCCTGCGGCGCCCCCGTGGTGACCACGCTGATGGCGCGCGGAGCGTTCCCGGACTCGCACGAGCAGCACCTGGGCATGCCCGGCATGCACGGCACCGTCCCCGCGGTGCTCGCGCTGCAGGAGGCGGACCTGATCCTCGCGCTGGGCTCGCGCTTCGACGACCGCGTGACCGGCAAGGCGGCGCTCTTCGCGCCCCACGCCAAGGTCGTGCACGTCGACATCGACCCGGCCGAGATCTCCAAGATCCGCACCGCCGACGTGCCGATCGTGGGCGACCTGAAGGACGTCCTCCCGGACCTCACCGACGCGTTCGCCAAGGCCTCCGCCGACGGCCGCGCCGACACCTCCGAGTGGTGGAGCTACCTCAAGGGCCTGCAGACGGAGTTCCCGCTCGGCTACACCGAGCCGAACGACGGCCTGCTCTCACCGCAGTACGTCATCAAGCGCATCGGCGAGATCACCGGCCCCGAGGGCGTCTTCGCCTCCGGCGTCGGCCAGCACCAGATGTGGGCGGCGCAGTTCATCAAGTACGAGCGCCCCAACTCGTGGCTGAACTCCGGCGGCGCCGGCACCATGGGCTACTCCGTGCCCGCGGCGATGGGCGCCAAGGTCGGCGAGCCCGAGCGCACTGTGTGGGCGATCGACGGCGACGGCTGCTTCCAGATGACCAATCAGGAGCTCGCCACCTGCACGATCAACGACATCCCGATCAAGGTCGCGGTGATCAACAACTCCTCGCTCGGCATGGTGCGCCAGTGGCAGACCCTGTTCTACGAGGGCCGCTACTCCAACACCGACCTCAACACGGGTCACGACACCGTCCGGGTGCCCGACTTCGTGAAGCTCGCCGACGCCTACGGCGCGCTCGGCATCCGCGTCACGAAGCCGGAGGAGATCGACGACGCCATCCGCCTCGCCATCGCCACCAACGACCGGCCCGTGGTGATCGACTTCGTCGTCAGCCGCGACTCCATGGTCTGGCCGATGGTCCCGCAGGGCGTCTCCAACAGCTACGTCCAGTACGCCCGAGACCACAGCCCGACCTGGGACGACGAGGAGTAGACCCGCATGACGCACCACGTTCTCTCCCTGCTCGTCGAGGACAAGCCGGGACTGCTCACCCGTGTCGCCGGGCTGTTCGCCCGCCGCGGCTTCAACATCGAGTCGCTGGCGGTCGGTCCGACCGAGCTGGCCGGGCTCTCGCGCATCACGGTCGCCGTGGACGTCGAGGACCTGCCGCTCGAGCAGGTCACGAAGCAGCTCAACAAGCTCGTCAACGTGATCAAGATCGTCGAGCTCGACACCGACCAGTCGGTCCAGCGCGAGCACCTGCTCGTCAAGGTCCGCGTCGACAACGTCACGCGCTCGCAGGTGCTCGAGGCCGTCACGCTCTTCCGCGCCCGCGTGGTCGACGTCGCGACGGACGCCCTGGTGATCGAGGTCACCGGCGACACCGGCAAGACCAACGCGTTCCTGCGGGTGATCGAGCCCTACGGCATCAAGGAGATCGCGCAGTCGGGCCTGCTCGCCATCGGGCGCGGCTCCAAGTCGATCACCGAGCGCGTCTTCAAGAACTGACCGCGAACTCTCCACTACAGAAAAGGACTCACCACGTGACCGAGCTCATCTACGACGCCGACGCCGACCTCTCCATCATCCAGTCCAAGAAGGTCGCGATCGTCGGCTACGGCTCGCAGGGCCACGCGCACGCGCAGAACCTCCGCGACTCCGGCGTCCAGGTCGTCATCGCGCTGAAGGAGGGGTCGAAGTCGACCGCCAAGGCCGAGGACGACGGCTTCGAGGTCAAGAGCGTCGCCGACGCCGCGGCCTGGGCCGACCTGATCATGATCCTCGCGCCGGACCAGCACCAGCGCGCGATCTACAGCGAGCAGATCGCCTCCGCGCTGACCGAGGGCAAGACCCTCGCCTTCGCGCACGGCTTCAACATCCGCTTCGGCTACATCGAGGCGCCCGCGGGCGTCGACGTCATCCTCATCGCGCCGAAGGCCCCCGGCCACACCGTGCGCCGCGAGTTCGTCGCCGGCCGCGGCATCCCGGACATCATCGCCGTCGAGAACGACGCGACCGGCACCGCGTGGGAGACCGCGAAGTCCTACGCGAAGGCCATCGGCGGCACCCGCGCCGGCGTCATCAAGACCACCTTCACCGAGGAGACCGAGACCGACCTGTTCGGCGAGCAGGCCGTGCTCTGCGGCGGCACCTCGCAGCTCGTCCAGTACGGCTTCGAGACCCTCGTCGAGGCCGGCTACCAGCCCGAGATCGCCTACTTCGAGGTGCTGCACGAGCTCAAGCTCATCGTCGACCTCATGTGGGAGGGCGGCATCGCCAAGCAGCGCTGGAGCGTCTCCGACACCGCCGAGTACGGCGACTACGTCTCCGGCCCGCGCGTCATCGACCCGCGCGTGAAGGAGAACATGAAGGCCGTCCTCGGCGACATCCAGAGCGGCGCCTTCGCGAAGCGCTTCATCGGCGACCAGGACGCGGGCGGACCCGAGTTCCAGGAGCTGCGCGCCAAGGGCGAGAAGCACCCGATCGAGGAGACCGGCCGCGAGCTGCGCAAGCTCTTCGCCTGGAAGCAGACCGACGAGGACTACACCGACGGCAGCGTCGCGCGCTAGTCGCACCGCGTCGACCGGGGGAGCCCCGGTCCGACGAGGGACCCGTCCACCGGGATCCCCTCGCCGGGCCGGGGCTCCTCCGCGTCCGGGGGGCGACTACCGCTCGAGCTCGCGGACGAGACGGCGGAGACCGCCCTTCGGCGGGACGAGGACGGGGTCCGGCCACCGGGGCGAGAGGTGGTCGCCGAGCGTCACCCGGCGCAGCTTGCGGCCGACGAGGGGGAGTACCCAGTCGGCGGCCCAGCGGCGCTGCTCGCGCAGCCGCGCGCGGAGGCGGAGCGGCTCGGGGGCGTCCCAGGGCCCGGTCGAGATCGTGTGCGGCACGCCGAGCGTGTCGAGCACGCGACCGGCCAGGACGCGGTGCCCGCGCTTGGAGAGGTGCATCCGGTCGGGCGACCAGAGCACGGGGGAGTGGAACTCCCGCATCGCCCAGTAGTCGACGAGGATCGCGCCCCGCTCGCGGGCGATCCGGCGGACGGCGCTGTTGTAGAGGTGGTTGCGGCGCAGGAACATCCGCGGAGCGGGCAGTCCCGGGATGTCGACGCCGGTGAAGAGCACGAGGGAGGCGCCGGTGGTCGCGAGCGCGTCGACGAGCGCCTCGTAGCGGGTGATCAGATCGACGGTGTCGGTGCCGAGGTCGAGGATGTCGTTGCCGCCGGCGTACAGCGTGATCAGGGTGGGGCGGAGCGCGAGGGCGGGCGCGAGCTGGTCCTCGGTGATCTGGGCGAGGCGCTTCGAGCGGACGGCGAGGTTCGCGTACTCCCAGCCCGGCTCGGCCTTCGCCAGGCGCTCGGCGACGCGGTCGGCCCAGCCGCGCACCCCGTTCGGCAGGCGCGGGTGCGGGTCGCCGACCCCCTCCGTGAAGGAGTCGCCGAGGGCGACGAAGCGGCGGCGGCGGTCGTCCATCCGCTCAGCCTCGCCCCCGGGGGAGGACGCGGGGTGTCCGCCGGGTGTCGGGGAGGCGGCGGCGGGCTCCGAGCCTCCTGCGAGGTGCGCGCGGCTAGGGTGTTGCGGTGATCGATGGTGGACCGGGCCGCTCCCCGGAGGACGACGACGCGGCGACCCCGCCGGCGGACCGCGGGCCGGACGCCGGCCCGGAGGACGACGCCGACGACGAGGCCCTGGAGTGGGCGGGCGAGGGCGCGGACCCGACGCTCGCCGCGGGGACCGCGCGCGTGCGCCGGACGCCCCGCACGGACGCGGGGGCGGACCCGGCGGACGACGGCTCGGACGACGACGACCCCGAGGACGAGGACCCCGACGACGAGGCCGCGTCCTCGTCCGCTCTGCTGATCGCCGCGGGCATCGCGGCCGGCCTCTACCTCCTGTACGCCATCGCCTGGGCGATCACGGCGACGCGGCAGTCGCCGGTCGCCGCGGCCGGCTTCGCGGGCGATGCGCTCGGCGGCGCTCTCTACTCGCTCGGGCTCTGGCTGGCGGTCCTGGCGCCGCCGGTGTGGTTCGCCGTGGTGCTCCTCGCCACCCGCGACGCCCGGGTGCGCATCCGCGTGCTCTGGCTGGTCGCCGGACTCGTCCTCCTCGCTCCGCTGCCGTTCCTCAAGGGGGCCTGATGACCGACTCGACCCGGGCCACCCTCGGCGGGACCGGCCGGCGCGACCGGCCCGGCCGTCGCCTGGCCGCCTCCGTCCTCGTCGCCGTGGTGTTCGCGCTCTTCTTCGCCTGGGACGTCTGGGAGGCGGTCGGCAACCTGATCGGCCTGCGCAGCTACGCGGCCTCCCTCGGCACCGACCTGAATCCGACGGGCTGGGCGGTGCTCCTGCTCGGCCTGGTGCTGCCGGTCGCCTGCTTCGTCGCCGCCGTCCTGCTCGGCCGCCGCCGGGGGCTCCCGGCGCGCGTCGGACTGCTCGCGGCGGCCCTCTGCCTCTCGGCGGCGCTCTCGCTCGACGTGCAGCTCGTCCTCGGCGTCGAGAGCCTGGTCTCGCTGAGCTGACCGGCGGCGTCACACGGCGCGGGGCGCGCGCACCCCTCCGCTACAGTGACGGGGGGCTGCCGACGCCCCCGCCTCGGTGCCCGCTCCGTCCCCTCTCCGAAGGAAGCGCCTCTCGTGACAAAGCCGGTCGTCCTGATCGCCGAAGAACTCTCGCCCGCCACCGTGGACGCGCTCGGTCCCGACTTCGAGATCCGCTCCGTGGACGGCACCGACCGCCCGGCGCTGCTCGAGGCCCTCGCCACGGCGCACGCGATCCTGGTGCGCTCCGCGACGCAGGTCGACGCGGAGGCGATCGCCGCGGCCCCCTCGCTCCAGGTGATCGCCCGCGCCGGTGTGGGCCTGGACAACGTCGACATCACCGCCGCGACCGCCGCGGGCGTCATGGTCGTGAACGCGCCGACCTCGAACATCATCTCGGCCGCCGAGCTCACCGTCGGCCACATCCTGAGCCTCGCCCGCCACATCCCCGCCGCCCACAGCGCGCTCGCGCAGGGCCTCTGGAAGCGCTCGAAGTACACGGGCGTCGAGCTCTACGAGAAGACCGTCGGCATCATCGGCCTCGGCCGCATCGGCGCGCTGATCACCGCGCGCCTGCAGGCCTTCGGCGTGAACGTCGTCGCCTACGACCCCTACGTGACCAGTGCCCGCGCGCAGCAGCTCGGCGTCACGCTCCTCTCCCTGGAGGAGCTGCTGGCCGAGAGCGACTTCATCACGATCCACATGCCGAGGACCCCCGAGACGACGGGCATGATCTCGGACGATCAGCTGGCGCTGATGAAGCCGTCGGCGTTCATCGTGAACGTGGCCCGCGGCGGCCTCATCGACGAGGACGCGCTGCACCGCGCGCTCGTCGCGAAGACCATCGCCGGCGCCGGACTCGACGTGTTCGTGAAGGAGCCGCCGACCGGATCGCCGCTGCTCGCCCTCGAGAACGTGGTCGTCACTCCGCACCTCGGGGCCTCGACCGACGAGGCGCAGGAGAAGGCCGGCGTCTCGGTCGCCCGCTCGGTGCGCCTCGCGCTCTCGGGCGAGCTCGTGCCGGACGCCGTGAACGTCGCCGGCGGCGTGATCGACGAGTACGTGCGCCCCGGCATCCCGCTGGTCGAGAAGCTCGGCCAGGTCTTCTCGGGCCTCGCGGACTCGCCGGTCACCTCCATCGACGTCGAGGTGCGCGGCGAGCTCGCCGGCTACGACGTGAAGGTCCTCAAGCTGGCGGCTCTCAAGGGCGTGTTCACCAACGTGGTCTCGGAGACGGTGTCCTACGTCAACGCGCCGGTGCTGGCGGAGCAGCGCGGCATCGAGGTGCGCCTGATCACGGAGCCGGTCTCGGACGAGTACCGCAACGTGATCACGCTGCGCGGCGCGCTCTCGGACGGCTCGCAGATCTCGGTCTCGGGCACGCTGACCGGCACCAAGCAGGTCGAGAAGATCGTGGCGATCAACGGCTACGACGTCGAGGTCCCCCTCGCGAAGCACCTCGTCGTCATGAGCTACGTCGACCGCCCCGGGATCGTCGCGGTCTACGGCCGTGAGTTCGGCGACGCCGCGGTCAACATCGCGGGCATGCAGATCGCGCGCACCGAGGCGGGCGGCAAGGCGCTCTCGGTGATCACCATCGACTCCCCCGCCCCCGACGGCCTGCTCGAGAAGGTCCGCGTCGCGATCGACGCCGACCTCATGCAGGAGATCGACATCACCGAGCAGTGAGCACGCGGCGGTTCGCTCAGGTCGACGTCTTCGGCGCCGCGCCGTTCCGGGGCAACCCGGTGGCGGTCGTCGTCGACGGCGACGGCGTGGGCGACGCCGCGATGGCGGAGTTCGCGCGCTGGACGAACCTCTCCGAGACGACCTTCCTCCTCCGCCCGAGCGACCCCGCGGCCGACTACCGGCTGCGGATCTTCACGCCGGGCGGGGAGCTGCCCTTCGCCGGGCACCCGACCCTCGGGAGCGCGCACGCCTGGCTCGCGGCCGGAGGGACGGCCCGCGCGGCGGGGGAGCTCGTGCAGGAGTGCGCCGCGGGTCTCGTCCGGCTGAGGGTGACGGAGGAGGGCATCGCCTTCGCCGCCCCGCCCCGCCGGCGGACCGGACCGGTCGACGAGGCGACGCTCGAGCGGGTGGCTGCGGCTCTGCGGATCCCGCGCGCGGAGATCCTCGACCACGAGTGGGTCGACAACGGTCCCGGCTGGCTGGCCGTGCGGCTCGCGTCGGCGGAGCAGGTCCTCGCGCTGCGGCCGGACCAGGCTCTCCTCGCCGGGCTCCCCGTCGGCGTCGTGGGCGAGCATCCGGCGGGAGGCGAGTGCGCGGTCGAGGTGCGGGCGTTCATCCCCGACGCCGGTGTGTCCGAGGACCCGGTGACGGGGAGCCTCAACGCGGGGATCGCCCAGTGGCTGATCGGCAGCGGCGTGCTGCCCGAGCGCTACACGGCCGCTCAGGGGGCGGCGTTGGGCCGAGCCGGGCGCGTGCGCGTCGAGAGCACGGACGGCGCGATCTGGATCGGCGGCGCGACGGTGACCCTGATCGACGGGGTCGTCGAGCTGTAGCGGGTACGCCGGGGGCGGCGCGGCTCAGCTCCCGAGGAGGCGCTGGACGACCGCGAGGACGTCCTCGGCCTCGCCGCGCGACTGCGAGCCCGTGGGGAGCAGGGCGGAGTTGTAGTAGAGCCCGTCGCTCATCAGGACGATCGCCCGGGCGACGAGCGGGTCGCCCACGGCGTCGGCGACCACCTCGTTCCAGCTGTCGTGGATCCGCGCGAGGCCCCCGCTGGCGCGCTCGTCGTGCCCTTGCGCGATGCGCGACACGGCGAGGATCGTGCGGTCGAAGGCCGAGTCGGCGGCGAAGGAGGTGCGCAGCAGGTAGGCGACCACGCCCTCGGGAGCAGCGAGGCTCTGCGCGACGTCCGCCTCCCGCCGCGCGTCGAGGCGCTGCAGGAGCCCGTCGACGAGGGCGTCCTTCGAGGGGAAGTGGTAGAGCAGTCCGCCCTTGGAGACTCCGGCCTCGCGGGCGACGGCGTCGAGGGTCGCGGCGCGCTCGCCCTGCTCGATGAGGAGCTGCTCGAACGCGTCGAGGACGCGGTCGCGGGCGGGGGCAGGAGGCACGGCGACCATCCTACGGCGGATCAGTGGCGACTGTACCGGCTGGACGGTATACTCTCTCCGTTCTCCTCTGAAAGGTCGTCCCCGTGTCCGCGCGCACCGCTCCCGTCTCCACCCACGACACCGCCGGCGGCGCCGACCGGGTCGGGCGACGCGCCTGGGTGGCGCTCGCGGTGCTGATGCTCCCGGTGCTGCTGGTCTCGGTCGACAACACGGTGCTGAACTTCGCGCTCCCCTCGATCGCCGAGGATCTGGGGCCCTCCGGCACCGAGCTGCTGTGGATCGTCGACGCCTACCCGCTGGTGCTCGCGGGCCTGCTGGTGGCGATGGGCAGCCTCGGCGACAGGGTCGGGCGGCGGCGCCTCCTGCTGGTCGGCGCGGTCGGCTTCGCCGCCGTCTCGGTCGTGGCCGCGTTCGCTCCCACCGCCGCGGCGCTCATCGGCGCCCGCGCGGCACTGGGCTTCTTCGGCGCGATGCTGATGCCCTCGACGCTCTCGCTCCTGCGCAGCGTCTTCCCCGACCGCGACCAGCGCCGCCTCGCGATCGCGATCTGGGCGACCGGCTTCGCCGTGGGCTCGGGCATCGGCCCGCTGGTCGGCGGCGTGCTGCTCGAGCACTTCCCCTGGGGGTCGGTGTTCCTGCTCGCGGTGCCCGTGCTGCTCCCGCTGGTCGTCCTGGTGCCGATCCTGGTGCCGGAGTCGCGCGACCCGCAGCCCGGCCCGGTCGACGTGGTCAGCATCCTGCTGTCGCTGGCGACCATGGCGCCGGTCGTCTACGCGGTGAAGTCCTTCGCCGAGCACGGGATCGACGCGGTCGGCGTCGCGGCGCTCGTCGTGGGCGTCGTCTCGGGCGTTCTGTTCGTCCGCCGCCAGCAGCGCCGGGCCTCGCCGATGCTCGATCTCTCGCTCTTCCGCCGCGGCTCGTTCAGTGCGGCGATCGTGGTCAACCTCCTCAGCGTCACCGCGCTGGTCGGCGGGCTCTTCTTCCTCTCGCAGCACCTGCAGCTCGTGGTCGGGCTCTCGCCCCTGGAGGCGGGCCTCGTGCTCGTGCCGGGCCTCGCCGTGATGATCCTGGCCGGGCTCGGCGTGGTGCCGATCGCGCGCCGCGTCGCTCCGCGCCTCGTCGTCCCGGCCGGACTGCTGGTCTCGGCCGTCGGGTACATCCTGCTGGCACTCGGCAGCGGGGCGCCCGGAGGAGCGTCCGCGCTCACCGTCGCCGTCGCCTTCGCGTTCCTCGGCCTGGGCATCGGTGCGGCCGAGACGGTGTCGAACGAGCTGATCCTGGCCAACGCGCCCGCCGACAAGGCCGGTGCGGCCTCCGCCGTCTCCGAGACCGCCTACGAGCTCGGCGCGGTCCTCGGCACCGCGACGCTCGGCACGGTCCTCACCGCCGTGTACCGCGGGGGAGTCGTGCTGCCCGAGGGCCTCGACGCCGCGCAGGCGCAGCGGGCCGGGGAGACCCTCGGCGGCGCCGTCTCGGTCGCCGGCGAGCTGCCCGCCGACTCCGCCGCGAGCCTCGTCGCGTCGGCGAGCGCGGCGTTCGACTCGGGCGTCGGCTGGTCGGCCTGGCTCGGCGTCGTCCTCGTGCTGGCCGCCGCCGCGGTCGGCGCCTGGCGCCTCCGCCGGAGCTGACGCTCCTGCTCTCCTCCCGAGGGAGGCCGCCCGGGACGCGCAGCGCCTCCCGGGCGGCCCTCGCCAGCCCGACGGGGGCGCGTGCCCCGGACCGCGGCGCGGGCGGGCCGCGAGTACGCTGGGGGGACTCCGACCCCGTACGCCTGAGGACCGCCATGCCCCGCACCGTGAAGCTCGCCGTCATCCCCGGAGACGGGATCGGGCCCGAGGTGACCGCCGAGGCCGTCAAGGTCCTCGACGCCGTCACCGCCGACTCCGACCTGGTGCTCGAGACGACCACCTTCTCGCTCGGCGCCGCCCGCTACCTCGAGACCGGCGACGTCCTCACCGACGAGGACCTCGCGGCGATCGCGGGGCACGACGCGATCCTCCTGGGCGCCGTCGGCGGAGCACCGGGCGACCCGCGCCTCCGGGACGCGAACATCGAGCGCGGGCTGCTCCTGCGGCTGCGCTTCGAGCTCGACCACTACGTCAACCTGCGGCCCACCCGTCTCTACGCGGGCGTCGCCTCGCCGCTCGCGGCTCCCGGCGAGGTCGACTTCGTGGTCGTCCGCGAGGGCACGGAGGGGCCCTACGTCGGCACCGGCGGCTCGATCCGGCAGGGCACCCCGCACGAGGTCGCCAACGAGGTGTCGGTCAACACCGCCTACGGCGTCGAGCGCGTCGTCCGCCACGCGTTCGAGCTCGCCCGCACGCGCCGCTCCCGGCTGACGCTCGTCCACAAGACGAACGTCCTCGTCTTCTCCGGCTCCCTCTGGAAGCGGATCGTCGACGAGGTGGGGGCCGCCTTCGAGGACGTGGCCGTCGACTACCTCCACGTGGACGCCGCCACGATCTTCCTCGTGACCGACCCTGCTAGGTTCGACGTCATCGTCACCGACAACCTCTTCGGCGACATCCTGACCGATCTGGCCGGCGCGATCAGCGGCGGCATCGGACTCGCGGCCTCGGGCAACATCAACCCCGACGGCGCGTTCCCCAGCATGTTCGAGCCGGTCCACGGATCCGCGCCCGACATCGCCGGACGGCAGCTCGCCGACCCGACCGCCGCGATCCTCTCGGCGGCGATGCTGCTGGACCACCTCGGCCGGAGCGACGAGGCCGCCCGCGTCACCGCGGCCGTGACCGCCGACATCGAGTCGCGCGACGGCACCCCGCGCTCCACGGCCGCGATCGGCGACTCCGTCGTCGCCCGCCTCCGCTGATCCCCCGCAGAAGGACACCACCACGATGAGCACCGACTCCGCCCCCGCCGACCTCGCCTTCGAGGTGACCGCCGCCCCCGCGCCCCGCTCCGCCGAGGAGCGCGCCCGGATCCTCGCGAACCCCGGCTTCGGCATGCACTTCACCGACCACATGGTCGGCCTCCGCTGGACCCGCACGGACGGCTGGCACAGCGCCCGCGTCGAGCCCTACGGCCCGCTCGCGCTCGACCCCGCCGCCGCCGTCCTGCACTACGCGCAGGAGATCTTCGAGGGGATGAAGGCCTACCGCCACGAGGACGGCTCCGTCTGGACCTTCCGCCCCGAGGCGAACGCGCGCCGCCTGCAGCGCTCGGCCCGCCGCCTCGCGCTGCCGGAGCTCCCGACGGACCTCTTCGTCGAGTCGCTGCGGCAGCTGATCGCGGTCGACGGCGACTGGGTCCCCTCGGAGCCGGAGACCAGCCTCTACCTGCGCCCGTTCATGTTCGCGCAGGAGGCGTTCCTCGGCGTGCGCGCGGCCGAGGACGTCGGCTACTACGTGATCGCCAGCCCAGCCGGCGCCTACTTCTCGGGCGGGGTCGCCCCCGTGTCGATCTGGCTCTCCACCTCCTACGCCCGGGCGGGCAAGGGCGGCACGGGAGCGGCGAAGACGGGTGGCAACTACGCCTCCTCCCTCCTCCCGCAGCAGGAGGCCTACAGCCACGGCTGCGCGCAGGTCCTCTTCCTCGACTCGCAGGAGTCGCAGTGGATCGAGGAGCTCGGCGGCATGAACGTGGTGCTGGTGAAGAAGGACGGCACGTTGGTCACCCCGGAATCGGACTCGATCCTCGAGGGCATCACGCGCGACAGCGTCCTGCAGCTCGCCGAGGACCGCGGCCACCGCGTCGAGCGGCGCCGCGTGAGCATCGACGAGTGGCGCGACGGAGTGGCCTCCGGCGACGTGGTCGAGGTGTTCGCCTGCGGGACCGCCGCCGTGATCACCCCGATCGCCGAGCTCAAGGGCGAGGGCTTCTCCGTCGGCCGCGAGGGCGCGCCCGCCGGGGAGCTCACGATGTCGCTCCGCGAGGAGCTGACCGGCATCCAGTACGGACGCCGCGAGGACACGCACGGATGGATGACGAGGCTGGACGCATGAAGATCGCACGATTCGCCACGCAGCGCGACGGGGACAACGGGGGAGCGATCCACTTCGGGATCGTGGACGAGGACGACCTGGTCGTGCTCGCCGGCGACCCGATGTTCGCCGGGTTCGACACCACGGGGGAGCGCATCCCGATCGCGGAGGCGAAGCTCCTCGCGCCGGTGATCCCGCGCTCCAAGATCGTCGGCATCGGGAAGAACTACGCCGACCACGCGGCCGAGATGGGCGGCGACGCCCCGGCGGAGCCGCTGGTGTTCCTCAAGCCGAACACGTCGGTCATCGGCCCGGACGAGGCGATCGTCCTCCCCGAGGACAGCCAGCAGGTGGAGTTCGAGGGCGAGCTGGCGATCGTGATCGGCGCCGTGGCCCGCAACGTCCGCGCGGAGGACTACGAGGACGTGGTCTTCGGGTACACGATCGCCAACGACGTCACCGCACGCGACCTCCAGCGCTCCGACGGCCAGTGGGCGCGGGCGAAGGGCTACGACACCTTCTGCCCGCTCGGACCGGTCATCGAGACCGAGTTCGTCTGGAACGAGAGCGCGATCGAGACGCGCGTCAACGGGCGCGTGCAGCAGTCGGGCAGCACCGGCGACATGATCCACGGGGTGCCCGAGATCGTGGCCTACGTCTCGCGCATCTTCACGCTGCTCCCCGGGGACGTGATCCTCACCGGGACGCCCGCCGGCGTCGGGCCGATCGCGAACGGGGACACCGTCGCGGTGGACGTCGAGGGCATCGGCACGCTGTTCAACCCGGTGGTCGTCCGGCGCTGAGCCCGGGCCCTCCTCCGCGGAGGGACGAGCGCCTCCGGCCCGCAAGGATCCTCGGATCCGCCGGGCCGGACGCGTCCGAGCGGGACGTCAGTCGGCGCTCGCCGGGTCGCTGCCGACCGCGCCCTCGGTCTCGTCCGGCAGGTCGGCGTCGCCGGAGACGGTGTCCCCTCCGCTGTCGCCGTCGGTCACGGCGTCCGTGACACCGCGGTCGATCGCGGTGCCCCCGGGAGCGGCCCCCGCGGCGGAGGCGTCGGCCGCGTCCTCGCCGGGCAGCACCGTCTGCGCGCCGCCGGTGTTCGGGACGGCGTCGCCGCCGGATCCGGGAAGGTCCTCGTTCACGTTCTGGTCGGCCATGTCGGCTCCTCTCGTCGGGTCTCCAGCCCAGCACGCGACGGGCCCCTCCGCAGGACGTTGACAGCGCGGGGACGAGGCGGCAGAGGCGGGCCGCGAGGCCGGGCGACGCGCCTTCACCGTGCTCCCCGGCGCTGTCAAGCGGACTGCCTCCGGGGCCGTCTGGTCGTAGCGTCGAGCTATGAACTCCTCCCGCACCGACTCCGTCAGCCGCATCGCCCGGGAGGACTTCGGCTGGTCGTCGCTGCTCCCCGGTCAGCGCGAGGCGATCGAGTCGGCGGCCTCCGGGCGCGACACGCTGCTGGTGCTGGCGACGGGCGGCGGCAAGTCCGCGGTCTACCAGATCGCCGGAGCCGAGCGCGGCGGCGTCGTCCTGGTCGTCTCCCCGCTCGTCGCCCTGCAGGCCGACCAGCTCGCCGCGATCGAGGCGGCTCCGGCGGCCCCGCCCGCCGTCGCGATCAACTCCTCCCAGGGCGCCGCGGCCGTCGCCCGCGCCTGGGACCGGATCGACGAGGGCGGCCCGCTCTACGTGCTCCTGGCGCCCGAGCAGCTCGCCAAGCCCGAGAACGTGGCGCGCCTGGCGGCCGCGGGAGTGTCGCTCCTGGTCGTCGACGAGGCGCACTGCGTCTCCTCCTGGGGCCACGACTTCCGCCCCGACTACCTCCGCCTGGCCGATGTGCGCGGCGAGCTCGGCGACCCGCCGGTGCTCGCGATGACCGCCACCGCCTCCGGGCCGGTGCGCGACGAGATCATCGAGCGCCTCCGGATGACCGACCCCGAGATCCAGGTGCACGGCGTCGACCGTCCGGAGATCCGGCTGGTGGTGCACCGCCACGAGAGCGAGAACGAGAAGCGCGCCGCCGTGGTCGAGGAGGCCCGCAGCTGGACGGCTCCGGGCCTGGTCTACGTCGCCACCCGCAAGGAGACGGAGGCCTACGCGGCCGACATCGCGGCGGAGGGGCGCCGGGTCGCGGCGTACCACGCCGGACTCAAGGTGTCCGAGCGCAAGGTCGTGCACGAGCAGTGGCGCGCCGGCGAGCTCGACGTCGTCGTCGCGACCTCGGCCTTCGGGATGGGCATCGACCGGGCCGACGTCCGCTTCGTGCTGCACGCGACGACCACCGAGTCGCTCGACGCGTACTACCAGGAGATCGGCCGCGCGGGCCGCGACGGCGAGCCGGCCACGGGCGCGCTGCACTACCGCGCCGAGGATCTGGGTCTCCGCCGCTTCTTCGCCAAGCGCTCGGTCGACAAGGCCGCGCTGCGCGTGATCTGGGCGGCCGTCTCGGAGCAGCCGGGGCTCGACTCCGCGGCTCTCGCGAAGGAGCTGGGGAAGCCGGCCCGCACGGTCGCCCGGATCGTCAACGATCTCGCGGACGCGGGGCTGGTGGAGACCGGGTCCGGTCTGCGCGCCACGCGCGAGGCCTCGGGCGACGAGGCCGTGCACGCGGTGAAGGAGGCTCTGGCCTCCCGCGAGCGGATCGCGGAGTCGCGCCTGTCGATGATGCGCGCCTACGCGGAGACCAGCCAGTGCCGCCGCCGAGTTCTGCTGGACTACTTCGGCGTGGAGTCGGCCGAGTGGTGCGGCAACTGCGACGGCTGCGAGCGGCACGAGGCGAGCGGCGAGACCGTCGAGGCGCCCGTGGACGCCCCTCTGAGCGTCGACGAGTCGGTGGAGCACCGCGAGTGGGGCGCCGGCACCGTGATGAGCGTGGAGGCCGACCGGGCGACGATCTTCTTCGAGTCCGAGGGCTACAAGGTGCTGTCGTTCCAGGCGCTCGAGTCCGGCGTCCTGCGCGAGCGCGAGCACGCCTCCGCCTGACCCCGGCTCTCCGCGCCGGCCGATCGCCGCTCGCGGGACGCCGCTCCGGTACGACAGGCACGGCGTGCCGTGCACCGGAGCGGCGTCCCGCGGAGGGGGTCAGACCTTCGAGACGGCCGAGCTCACGTCGGTGGGCTTCTCGTAGTCGCCGTCCGGGATCGCACGGAGGGCCTCGAGGACGTCGCCGTCCGCGCCCTCCTTCTCCGCGGTCTCGACGATCGTGTCCTTCGAGGCGGGGTAGTCGATGCCCGAGAGGTACTTCTGGATCTGGATCGGGTTGGGTGCGTCCATCGTGCTGTCCTTTCGTCGCCTTGCTGAGTGTTACGAGTGCTCTTCGGCGAAGAGCCGGTCGAAGGCGTCGACGCGCCGGTCGGTGACCGTCGTGGGCGTCTCGAGGTGCACGGCGCCGCTGGGCACGAGGCCCGCGCCGCCGAAGCGCTCCATGACGCGCCACTGCGCGGCGACGTCCTCACCGCTGTGCTCCGGGGGCAGCTGCTCCCAGAAGTCGAAGCCGCCGACGGCCAGGAGGGCGTCGCGGCGGTAGAGGACGCACGCGCCCAGCCAGGCGACCCGGTACGCGCGCCAGGCGCCCTCCGGGACGTCGAGGCGGGCGGCGACGTGCGTGAGATTGGCCGCGTTGTGCAGCGGCCAGCGCTCGAACTCCGGGGTTCCGCGCCGCACCCGCTCGGGCTCCACGCGCTCCTCCCAGGTCTCGAACGACTCGGTCTCGTGCGGGCGCACGTCCTCGAGGTAGGACAGGCCCTGCACCGCGGAGCCGACGAAGCCGCAGTCGAGGCGCTCGAGGGCCTCGTGCAGCCGCGAGAGCGTGCCCGGCTCGAGCCACACGTCGTCGTCGAGGAAGAGGACGGCCGGGGCGGTGGCGAGGGAGAGGAGGTAGTGCCTCTGCTCCGCGAGCCCGCGCCGGGGCAGGTGCCGGCGCACCACCGGAGCCCGGCCCTGCGCCTCCAGCACGCGCAGCATCGCGAGGATCGTCGGGTCGCTCTCGGCGACCGCGTTGTCGGACTGGTCGCTCACGATCACGCGGAAGGGCGGGTCGTCCTGGGCGGCGAGTCCGGCGAGCGTGGCGGCGAGCTCGGCACGGCGGCCGACCGTCGGCACCAGTACGTCGATCAGCGTCTGCCGGGGAGCCTCCGGGACCCCCCAGCGCCCGGACCACCGGCGGCTGGTCACGGCGCGGTCGATCGGATGCGCTGGACCATCTCGGTCGTGGAGTGCTCCGAGACGTAGCCGACCGTGGTGACGACGCCCCCGTAGGAGCGGACGACGGCCGCCTCCGCGAGCATGTCGGGGTTGTAGTCCCCGCCCTTCACGTAGACGTCGGGCTGCACGCGCTCGAGCAGCGGGATGGGGGTGTCTCCGCCGAAGAGCGTCACGTAGTCGACGCAGCCCAGCTCGGCGATCACGCCCGCGCGGTCGCCCTCCGGGTTGATCGGCCGTCCCTCGCCCTTCAGCCGCCGGACGGAGTCGTCGTCGTTCACCGCGACCACGAGCACGTCGCCGAGCTCGCGGGCCTGGCGGAGGTAGGCGGTGTGGCCGCGGTGCAGGACGTCGAAGCAGCCGTTGGTGAACACCACGCGGCGACCGCGGTGCGACTGCTCCGCGAGGACCTCGACGAGGGCGTCCTCGCCGAGCACGACGGCGCCGGGAGCGGCGAGGGAGGCGAGCAGGTCGTCGCCCGAGCAGACGGAGGTGCCGGGGCGCTGCACGACCACGTCGGCGGCGGCCTGCGCCAGATCGACGGCGGTGGCCAGGGAGCGGCCGGCGGCGAGGGCGAGGGTGGCGGTCGCGGCGAAGGTGTCGCCGGCGCCGGACGCCTGCTTCTCCTCCGCAGGCTGAGCGAAGGTGCGGCTGACCGTGCCGTCGGCGTCGAGGGCGGTGGAGCCGTCCCGGTCGAGGGTGACCACGACGTGCCGGGCGCCCGAGCGGGCGCGCAGGTCGTCCGCCGCGTCGCGCACGGCGGCGGCCCGCTCCGTCCCGCGGCCGAGGGAGCCGCCGAGCAGCCGCTCCGCCTCCTTGGCGTTCGGGGTGACGAGGTCCGGCCGGGCGAAGGCCCAGTCGGCGAGCTCGTGCGCGTCGATCACGAGGAGGCCGGGGCGCCCGACGGCGAGCAGGCGCTCGACGGCCTCGCGGAGGATCCCCGAGCCGTAGTCGCAGACCAGGACGGCGTCGGCGCCCGCGGCGGCCTCGGCGGCGGCACCGGCGAGCAGGGCCAGCTCGTCGTCGGCCGGGTGGTGCGGGCCGGAGTCGACGCGCAGCATCACGCTGTCGCCGCCGACCACGCGGGTCTTGATCGTCGTCGCAGCGCCGGTGCGGACGACCCGGAAGGTGTCCAGGCCGGCCCGCTCGAGGGCGCGCACGAGCCGGTCGCCCTCGGAGTCGCGTCCGGCCACGCCGACCGTGCGGACGACGGCGCCCAGCGCGCGCAGGTTGGCGGCGGTGTTGGCGGCCCCGCCCGCGACGTCGACGACGTCCTCGAGCCGCAGGACCGGCGCGGGCGCCTCCCGCGTGACGCGCTCCGCCTCGCCGAGCCACCAGGAGTCGAGGATGAGGTCC
This sequence comes from Rathayibacter sp. AY1B8, assembly GCF_002932775.1. Lineage (NCBI taxonomy): Bacteria > Bacillati > Actinomycetota > Actinomycetes > Micrococcales > Microbacteriaceae > Rathayibacter > Rathayibacter sp. AY1B8. The sequence continues at coordinate 91,857 of NZ_PSWJ01000009.1, forward strand.
CCGATCACGGCGACGACCGGCGGGCGCTCGTGGACGTGCGCCAGGAGGGCGCTCGCCCGCTGGAGCGCCGAGCCCTCGAGGCTCATCGCGCGCCTCCCGGCAGAACGGGCAGGCCGAAGTGCACGACCGTGGTCGTGGTCATCTCGTCGAGCAGCTCCGGGCCGTAGCCGAAGCCGGAGCCGGACGCTCCGCGGGGCTGGGCGCTGCCGCCCGGGGCTCCTCCGAAGACGCCGTTGACCTTGACGGTGCCCACCGGCAGCGTCGCCGCGGCCCGATGGGCGTGCTCCATGTCGGCGGTGAGGATCGAGGCGGCCAGACCGTAGGGGCTCGCGGCGGCCAGGTCCAGGCCCTCGTCGAAGGAGTCGACGACGCGGATCGGCGCGACGGGCCCGAAGGTCTCCTCCGTCATCACCAGCATCGACTCGGTGCAGTCGGCCAGGACGGTCGCGGGGTAGAAGGTGCCGTCCCCGGGAGTGCCGCCGGTGAGGGCGCGCGCGCCGCTGCCGAGCGCCTCCGTGACGTGCTCGTGGACGGCGTCGCGCATGCGGGCGTCGACGAGGCGGGGGAGCGGGCCCGCGCTCCAGCGGTCGGCCTCGGCGACCAGCGCCGCCGTGAACGCCTCGGCGATGTCGCGGTGCACGTAGATCCGCTCGACGGAGGTGCAGATCTGGCCGGCGTTGGCGAAGGCGCCCAGCGCGGCCTGCTCGGCGGCCCAGACCGGGTCGACGTCGCGGTCGACGACGAGCGCGTCGTTGCCGCCGTTCTCGAGGATCACGTGCGCGCCGGTGACGGCGGCGACCCGGGCGAGCGCGCGGCCGGTGGCGGTCGAGCCGACGTGGGCGAGGACGTCGACGCCCTCGGTGCGCGCCAGCTCGTCGCCGACCGCCCCGTCGCCCTCGACCAGGGTCAGCACGCCCTCGGGCAGCGCCTCGGCGAGCATGCTCGTGAAGAGGGCGCCCGTGCCCGGGCTGCGCTCGCTCGGCTTGTGCACGACGACGTCCCCGGAGACGATCGCGGCGCCCAGGAGGCCCGCGGCGACGGCGACCGGGTCGTTCCACGGAGTGAGGGCGAGCACGACACCGCGCGGGTGCGGCAGGGCGAGATCGACGTTGAGGGCCCCTCCGCGCAGGCTCCTCCCGCGGTGCAGCGGGCCGAGCTCGGCGTACTGGAGCAGCGTGTCGACACCGGCGCGGACGCCGCCCAGCGCGTCGCCGGCGGGCTTGCCCGTCTCCTGCGTGTTGAGGTCGGCGAGCTCCTGCTCGCGCTCGGCCACGCGGTGGGCGGCGGCACGGAGCAGGGCGCCGCGCTCGGCGGGCGCGGTGGCGGCCCACGCGGGGAACGCGGTCCGCGCGCGGCGGACGGTGTCGGCGGCGGTCGTGGCGGGGGTCGTGATGTCGATGGTCACGGTCACCTCTCGGTCGGGGGCGCCCGCGGAGTGGCGGACGCATCCGTCCGGTACCCGGGTGGTGCGCGCCTAGACACGCTGCCTCCGGAATCCGCCCCCGGATCGGCGACGGGCTCGCCCCCGATCCGGTTTCGGATCGGCCCCGGCGGGGAAGTGGAGGAGTGCACCGTCCCCGGAGCGGCGCCCGCGCGCCCTCCGCACCTGAGAGGAACCCGTCGTGGTCGCCATCGCCCCCCTCCGAGAGCCCTTCGCCGGAGTCGAGAGGATCGCCGTCCTGCGCGGCGGCGGACTCGGCGACCTGCTGTTCGCGCTGCCCGCCGTCGACGCCCTCGCGGCCGCCTACCCGGGAGCCGAGATCACCCTGCTCGGGACGCCCGCGCACCGGGTCCTGCTGACGGGCGTCGAGTCGCCGATCGCCGACGTCGAGATCCTGCCGGTGGCGCAGGGCGTCCGCGACGGAGAGGGGGAGGACCCCCGGGTCGTCGAGGACTTCACCGAGCGGATGCGCGCGCGCCGCTTCGACCTGGCCGTGCAGCTGCACGGCGGCGGGCGCTACTCCAACCCGTTCCTCCAGCGCCTCGGCGCGCGCCACACGATCGGGTCGCGCACCGACGACGCCGCGGAGCTCGAGCGCACGATCCCCTACGTCTACTACCAGCACGAGATGCTGCGGGCGCTCGAGATCGTCGGGCTGGCCGGAGCGCCCGCGACCCGCCTCGAGCCGGCGCTCGCCGTGGATCCGGAGCGGCGGGACCGCCTCGCCGCCGCGCTGCCCGCGGGCGGCCCGCTGGTGCTGATCCACCCCGGCGCGACCGATCCCCGCCGCCGCTGGCCCGCCGCCTCCTTCGCCGCCGTGGCGACGGAGCTGCTGGCGGACGGCGCGCGCGTGCTGGTGGTGGGCGACGCCTCGGACGTGCCCGCCGCCGACGAGATCGTCGCCGGAGCGCCGGGAGCGGTCTCCTGGGCGGGCGTCGTGGACCTCCCGGACCTCGCTCCGCTGCTCTCGCTCGCCGACCTCGTGCTCGGCAACGACTCCGGACCACGCCATCTCGCCGCCGCGGTCGGCGCTCCGACGGTCGGGGTCTTCTGGGTGGGCAACGCGATCAACGCCGCGGCCCTCGGGCGGCAGCGCCATCGGGTGCAGCTGAGCTGGACCACGCACTGCCCGGTCTGCGGGCGCGACGCCACGCAGGTCGGCTGGACCGCTCCGCGCTGCGAGCACGACGTCACGTTCGTCGGCGATGTGCGCGTCGAGGCGGTGCTCGAGGACGTCCGCGGGGTGCTCGCCTCCACCCGCTGAACCGCGAGACGCCACCTCGGTACGCGACGCGCCGGGGCGTGCGGACCGAGGCGGCGTCTCGCGGAGGGGGATCCGGGGCGCGCCCGGATCAGCGGATCACGGCCAGGACGGCTCCTCCTCGTGCGTGATGACGAGCTCGCGGACCTCGCAGCCGCGCGGCTGGCCGAGGACGAACATGACGGCGTTCGCCACGTTCTCCGGATCGTTCAGCAGCGCGTCCGGACCCGGCTTGTACTGCTCGTCGCGGTCGTCGAAGAAGCGCGTCTTCATGCCCGACGGGATCAGCGTGGTCACGCCGATCTCGCCCTTGGTCTCGGCCGCGAGCGCGCGGGTGAAGCCGAGCACGCCGAACTTCGAGGCGCAGTACGCGGTCGCGTCCGAGACGGCCTTGATCGCGAGCGAGGAGGCGACGGTGACGACGCGGCCGTGGGTCTCGGTGAGGAAGGGCAGGGCCGCCCGGACGACGGCCGCGGTGCCGAGGAGGTTGACGGAGATGACGCGCTCCCACTCCTCCGGCTCCACGTCCACGAGGCGGCCGCAGCGGTCGATGCCGGCCGCGGTCACGACGGCGTCGAGCCCGCCGTGCTCGCGGGCGATCTCGACGACCGCCTTCTCGGCCTCGCGGGTCTTCGCGACGTCGACCTGGTAGGCGGCGACGCCCTCCTTCACCGACGAGACGTCGCGGTCGAGCACGATCGGGGTGCCGCCGGCGGCGGCGACCGCGGCGGCGACGGCCGCACCGAGCCCGGAGGCTCCTCCGGTGATCAGGACGCGGCCGATGGGGGTGGGAGTGGTGCTCATGGTTTCCTTCCGGGGGTGGTCTGCGGGCCTCGTGGGCCGCGGGTCAGCCGACGCGCGCGAGCGCGGCGGCGAGATGGGTGGTCGAGCGGCCCGGGTGGTACGGCACGGTCAGGACCCGGCCGCCCCACTCCGCCACCGTCGCCGTCTCGGGGAGGGACTCGGCGGAGTAGTCGCCGCCCTTCACCCAGACGTCGGGGCGGATGCGGCGCAGCGCCTCGTCCGGCGTGTCCTCGCCGAAGACCAGCACGGCGTCGACGCACTCGAGCGCGAGCAGCAGGTCGACGCGGTCGTCCTCGGGGATTATCGGCCGTGCCGCGCCCTTGAGGCGCCGGACGGAGTCGTCCGAGTTGAGGCAGACGATCAGGCAGTCGCCGAGAGCGCGTGCTGCGGAGAGGGTGCGGGCGTGGCCGGCGTGGAGCAGGTCGAAGCAGCCGCCCGTCGCGACCACCGTTCCTCCTGCCGCGCGGACGGACTCGGCGACGCGCAGGGCGTCCACCCCGCCGCCGTGGAGGGGTGCGGGGTCGGCGGGAGCGGACAGTGAGGCGACCCCTCCCGCGAGGAGGTAGGCGCCGGCCGCGGCGACCGCCGCCTGCACCGCCTCCGAGGTGCTCGCGCCCTCGGCGAGGGCGACCGCGGCGGAGGCGGCGAACCGGTCGCCCGCGCCGCACGGGTCGGTGGGCGGCACGGCGACGGCCGGTGCGACGACCGGGACGCCGGCGCCGCGGGAGCGCAGCAGGGCGCCGGAGGATCCCATCGTCACGGTGACCGCACCGCAGCCCCAGCGCTCGAGGAGGGTGGTCGCGGCGGACTCGGCGCGCGTCACTCCGCGGCCGACGGCTCCCGAGAAGGCGGTGGCCTCGGCCAGGTTCGGGGTGGCGAGGGAGGTGGCGGCGACCGGCTGCGAGCCCCGCGGGTGCGGATCCCACACCAGCGGCACGGTGAGCGCGTCGAGCGCCGTGCGGAGCGACGGCTCCTCGGTCAGGCGGCGGCCGTAGTCGGCGACGATCACGGCGTCGGCGTCGGCGAGGGCGGCGAGCATCGCGTCGGTGACGCCGGGGACGGGCGGCGTCTCGCAGCCGCGGTCGATCCGCACGACGGCCTGGCCGGAGGCGGCGACGCGGGTCTTCACCGGCGTCGGCGCTCCCGAGGGCCCGGCGACCAGGCGGACGCCGGACAGCTCGGCGCGCAGCTCCGCCACGTCCGGATCCGAGTCCTCGGCGAGCGCGGTCACCAGCGTCACCTCGTGCCCGTCGCGGGCGAGCATCCGGGCGACCAGCCCGGCACCGCCGGCGCGGGCGCTGCGGGCCGACACGTCGACCACGGGGACGGGGGCGTCCGGGCTGAGCCGCTCGGCGGGTCCGGAGAGGTCGACGTCGAGCATCACGTCGCCGACGACGACGAGGCGCAGGCGGCTCACGAGGCGGCCGCCGTCCGCGCGCGGATCCGGTGCTCGAAGGCCCGGCAGAGCGCGTGCACGAGCACCAGCTGCGCCTCCTGCACGTTGGAGCCGTGGCCCTCGAGGGCGATCGCCTCGTCGCAGAGCTCGGTGAGCGGGTTCGGCCCCTCGCCGGTCAGCGCCCACGACCGGGCGCCCGCCGCACGGGCGGCCTCCGCGGCGTGGAGGAGGTTCGCGCTGCGTCCGCTGGTGGAGAGCAGGACCACGACGTCGCCCGCCCGGGCGTGCGCGGTGACCTGGCGCGAGAACACGTGGTCGAAGCCGTAGTCGTTGCCGATCGCGGTCAGGCTCGACGTCTCGGCGTGCAGCGAGATGGCGGAGAAGGGGACGCGGTCGCCGTCGAAGCGGCCGACGAGCTCGGCGGTGAGGTGCTGCGCCTCCGCCGCGGAGCCGCCGTTGCCCGCGGCGAGCAGGCGCGCGCCGGAGTGCAGGCGGTCGGCGAGCTCGACGCCCCAGGCGGCGATCCTGTCGGAGTGGCGCTCCAGCTGCGCGACCGCGTCGAGCGCGCGCGCCACGTGGTCGTCGACGAGGCGCCGGGCGGCGTCGGCCGGGGTGTCCAGAACGGTGTCGATGGTCGCGGTGTCGATGGTCATCGTCGCGGAGCCGCCTTCCGGGTGGTGGGGGATGAGGGTGCGCTCGTGGCGCCGGTGAGGAGCGACTCGTCGCCGAGGCCGGCGAGGGTCGTGACGTAGGCGCGCTCGGTGTCGGCGGCGACGCGGTCCCAGGAGTAGCGGGACTCGACGCGCTCGCGGCCGGCGGCCCCGTAGGCGCGGGCGCGGTCGGGGTCCTCCAGCAGCGAGCCGAGGGCGGCGGCCAGGGCGACCGGATCGCGCGGAGGCACGTGGACCCCGGTGACGTCCTCGACCACGGTGTCGATCAGGCCGCCCACGGAGGAGGCGACGACCGGCACGCCGCAGGCCATCGCCTCGAGCGGAGTGATGCCGAACGGCTCGTACCAGGGCGCGCAGACCACGACGTCGGCCGAGCGGAGCATCGCGGGCATCTCGGTCTGCGAGAGCTGGCCGACGAAGTCGACACGGTCCGCGACGCCGAGGCTCTCGGCCACGCCGTGCAGCCGCTGGTACTCGGGGTCCGCCGTCAGCGCGTCGCCGGAGCCGGAGCCCCCGACCACGACGAGCTCGGCGTCGTGGCCGGCCGCGACCAGGTGCGCGAGCGCCTCGATCGCGATGCCCATGCCCTTGCGCGGCACCAGGCGTCCGATGGTCATCAGCCGCGAGCGCTCGCTGCGGGGCGCGACCGGGCCCTCGACCGAGAACCGGTCGATGTCGACTCCGCAGGGCACCACCGAGATGCGCGAGGTCGGCACGCCGAGCCCCTTGAGCTCGAAGGCCTCGTCCGAGCAGGTGGCGACGACGCCGTCGGCCTTCTGGCCCACTCCGGGCTCGAGCCAGGCGCGCTCCTCGGGGCTGGTGTCGAGCGCGCCCTGCTGGCGGCGCTTGACCACGCCCAGCGCGTGGAAGGTGTGGAGGACGGGCACGCGCCGACCCGTGGCTCGCTCCACCCGCTCGGAGGCGTCGAGCGCGGCGACCCCGGACATCCAGAAGTGGCTGTGCACGAGGTCCGGCCGCTCCTGCAGCCACTCCTCGGCGAGGTCGACGGCGAAGTCGCCCATGAAGGGCAGCAGCTCGTCCTTGGACACCCGGCGCGGCGGCCCGGCGTCGATGTGCACGACCTCGACTCCCGAGGTGAAGGGCACGCGCCGGGGCAGGGAGGGGTCGTCGCGGCGGGTGTAGACGACCACGCGGTGGCCGCGGCGCGCGAGGGCGTCGGCGAGCGCCGCCACGTGGACGTTCTGGCCGCCGGCGTCGACGCCGCCGAGGGTCGCCAGCGGGCTCGCGTGCTCCGAGACCATGGCGATCGTGAGCGCGGGCGCGGAGGAGAGGTGCTGCTTCATCGGGTGCTCCCTTCCAGAGCGGGCTCCGGCGACCGGCGTCCCGGGAGGTCGGCGAGGACCTCGTCCCAGTCGCGGTGGAACCGGGCGAGGCCGTAGCGCGCGAGCGCGGCCTCGCGGGCGACGGCGCCGGCGCGGGCGGCGCGGTCCGGGTCCTCGACGAGCGCCCGGGCCGAGGCGACGAGGGCGTCGAGGTCGTTCGAGACCGCTCCGGCCTCGGGCGGGACGGCGCGCCCCGCCTCCGTCACGTCGAGCGCGACGACGGGCATCCCGAGATGCATCGCCTCCAGCAGCGCGAGGCCGAGGGAGGTCCAGCGGAACGGGTGCAGGTAGACCCGGCGGCGGGCCAGGGCCGCGTGCATCGCCTGCGTGCGGACGTCGCCGAGGACCGTCACGTCCTCCAGGCCCGGCAGCTCGGCGAGCCGGTCGGTCTTCATCCCGAAGACGTCCAGCGGAGCGACGGCGCCGAAGCGGGGGAGCAGGTCGGTCCCGGCGACCCGGCCCCGGCGGACGGGCTCGTTGACGACCACGCCGAAGTGCGGCAGCTCGCCGGTGTAGAGGGGACCCGGGTCGTGGATCCCGTGCTCGATCACCGTCGTCCGCGTCGATCCGGTGTCCCACATCAGGGCGTTGAAGTGGGTGACGTGGACGATCAGCAGGTCGTCGCGGTCGGCGAGCGGGTGGCGGTTGTCCGGCACATCCCCGCGGGGGGTGTTGTGCTCCACGTAGACGGCGGGCACGTCGCGGCCGAGGCGTCGCCCGAGCAGGCGCTCGGCCTCGGCGAGCTCCTCGGGCCTCTGGAGGAGGACCGCGTCGACGTCGGCGTCGTGCAGCTCCTCGGGCGCGATCTCGACGGCGCTCGGCCAGTCGCGGCCGCCGGTGCCCAGGCCCCAGCCGTCGCGGGCCGGAGTCGTGGGGAGCAGGTAGGTGTGGGCGCCGCGGACGAAGGCGTCCGCCCAGCCGCCGTGCACGTGCCAGAGCAGGATCCTCATGCGATGGCCTCTCTCGGGGAAGTCGTGGGTCGGAGTCGGAGGGCGGCGGCGACCGCCTCCTCGGCGCTCACCCCCGCGAGGCAGGGATGGCCGGGGACGGGGCACACGCGGGCGCGCGAGCCGGCGCAGGGCGCCTCCTGGTCGCCGAGCAGCGCGACCGGGACGCCGTAGGGCGCCCAGCGCACGGCCGGGACGACCGGCGCGAAGAGGCTGACCACGGGGGTGCCGACCGCGGCGGCGAGGTGCGCGGGGCCGGTGTTGCCGCAGATCACGACGTCGGCGCCGGCCAGCACCTCGGCGGCGCCGGGGAAGTCCGTCGCCCCGCCGAGGTCGATGCCGCGGGAGCCCGCGACCTCGGCCGTGAGGGAGCGCTCGCCCGGGCCGCCGGTGACGACGACGGCGAGGCCCGCGTCCGCCAGCAGCTCGACGGCGCGGGCCGCGTTCGCCGCGGGCCAGGCGCGGGCGGGGACGGCTGCCCCGGGGTGCACGACCGCGTAGGGGCCGATCCCCTCGAGAGCGGCGGGCAGCACGCCCTCGCGGCGCACGCGGAGCCGTCCGTCGTCGCCGGCGGGCAGCGCGAAGCCGGCCGCCGCCGCGATCGCGAGCGCGCGCTCCGGCTCCGGCTGGTCCTCCTCGAGGGTCTCGCCCGGGACGAGGCGCACATCGAGCAGGGCGCCCGCGAAGTCGACCGAGGCGCCCGTGATGCGGGCGACACCGGCGAGGCGGAGCAGCAGGGCCAGCGGAAGCGGCGACTGGTGGAAGGAGGTGAGGATCACGGCCTCGTCCGGCGCGAACTCCTCGACGATCGCGCGCAGCTCGTCGACGAGCTCGGAGTCGACGGGGCGGGAGGCGTCGCCGATCCACGGGCACCACCAGGTGCGGACGGAGGAGGGACCCGGCAGCAGCGCGGCCGCGGGCGCTCCCTGCGGACCGCTCAGCAGCAGCACCTCGGCGTCGGCCGCGATCGCGCGGACGGCGGGTCCGCACAGCAGGACGTCTCCCGCGCTGTCCAGGCGGGCGACGAGCACGCGGCGCTTCACTCGGCGTCCTCGTCGGGCTGCATCGCGAGCAGCAGCTCGACCGCCTCGAGGAGCGTCGCCGCGTGCAGCGGAGCGGCGTCCACCTCCTCGGCGCGGGTGATCGGAGTCGGCACCAGCACTCCACGGGCGCCGGCCGCGGCGGCGGCGCCGACGTCGGCCCCGATGTCGCCGATCACGGCGAGGGACCGTGCCGGCAGTCCCAGCTGCTCGGCGGCGCCGAGCACCATGCCGGGCCGGGGCTTCCGGCAGGAGCAGCCGTCCTCCGGGCCGTGGGGGCAGAGCATCCACACGTCGAAGCCGCCGAAGAGCTCGTCCACGCGCCGGTTCACCGCGTCGGCCTGGCCGCGGTCGATGATCCCGCGGGCGATCCCGGACTGGTTGGTGACCACGCCCACGGCCAGCCCCGCCTCGCGCGCCCGCTCGACCGCGGCGAGGGCGGTGGGCATCGGGGAGACCTGCGCCGGGTCGCCGTTGTAGGGCACGTCGACCACGAGCGTCGCATCGCGGTCGAAGAGGATCCCCCGCAGGCGCGGGGCCCTCGCGCGCTCGTCGGCGCTCCGGGAGGAGGAGTCGTTCACCTTCTCCTCGTACCCCTCGACCGGGGATGTAAACCCCCTTCCGGAGAAGTCGGTCCCTCCGGGCGCGTCGCTCGCATCTGCGGGCGGCGCGTCTGAGGTGCGCGCAGCGGGGTACGGGGACTCCGACAGGAAGGAGGCGCCGTGCGCGCTCTCACCGCCCCGGACGGGACTCCGGAGATCCTCGCGCTGCGCGCCCTCAAGCTCGGCGACCTGCTCGTCGCCGTCCCGGCGCTCAAGGCCCTGCGCCGCGGCTTCCCGGACCACCGGCTGATCATGGCGACCACGCCCTGGCTCGAGCCGATCGTCGACCTGGTCGAGGGACTGGACGCGCTCGTGCCCACCCTCCGCGGACTCGACGACCCGCTGCCGATGGCCGCCGGCCGGGTCGAGCTCGGCGTGAACCTCCACGGCAACGGCCCGGAGTCGCGGCTGCGGCTGCGCGAGATCGCGCCCGAGCGCACGCTCGAGTTCCGCGTCCCGGCGCTGGACCCGGGCGCGGGCCCGGAGGACCCGCGGCCGCTCTGGATCGACGGCGAGCTCGAGCGCGCCCGCTGGGCCCGCCTGGTGAACTCGATCGGTCTCGACGCCGACCCCGAGGACGTCGCGATCGCCGTCCCGGAGGAGCCCGCCTCGGCCCCCGGAGCCGCCGTCGTGCACATCGGGGCCTTCTACGGCTCGCGCGAGTGGCCGGAGGAGCGCTTCGCCGCGGTGGCCCGCTCCCTCACCGCCGAGGGGCACCGCGTCGTCTACACCGGGGGCGCGAACGAGGCCGACCGCGCCCGCCGCGTCGCCGAGCTCGCCGGCACGGGCGAGGTGCTGGCGGGGGAGCTCGCGCTCAGCGGGTTCGCCGCGGTCGTCGCGGCCGCCGAGGTCGTGGTGACCGTCGACACCGGGGCCGCGCACCTCGCCTCCGCGTACGGCGTCCCCTCGGTCGTGATCTTCGGTCCGGCACCTCCCGAGGCCTGGGGTCCTCCGGCCTCGGGTCCGCACGTCGTGCTGACCGACGCCTCCCTCCGCCGCGGCGACGTGTTCTCCGCCGAGCCGGACCCGGCGCTGCTCGCGGTCCAGGTCGACGACGTCCTCGCCGCCCTCTCGTCGCTCCCGTCGCGTGCCGAGGCCCACCTCAGGCGGACTTCAGCCGCGTCGCCGGTCGGACCGGAGTGACCGTGGCCACGCGGGCCCGGGGAGCGCGCGGCTGATGGCTGCGCGAGGGGGCGCCGAGCCGGTCGGCGAGCTGCGCGAGGATCCGCCGCTGCAGGCGCGAGACCTGCATCTGCGTCGTCCCCAGGGCGTCGGCGATCTGCTGCTGGGTGCGCTCCTCGACGAAGCGCATCCGCAGGAGCTCGCGCTGGCCCTCCTCGAGCTCGGCGAGGGCGTCGGCGAGCCCGTGCCGCCGGTCGATCTCGAGCAGCCGGTCGTCCTCGCCGCCGAGGGTGTCGCCCAGGCCGACGCCGCCCTCGCCCACGGTCTCGTCGAGGGAGAGCGGATGCCCCGCGAGGCGCGCGTCGGCCACCTCCGCCGCGTCCACTCCGAGGCGGCGGGCGATCTCCTGGTCGGTGGGGTGACGGCCGAGCTCCTGCGCGAGCTCGTCGGCGACGACGGCGGAGCGGCGGTGCAGCTCCTGCACGCCGCGCGGCGGCCGGATCATCCAGCCGAGGTCGCGGAGGTGGCGCTTGAGCTCGCCGGTGATCGTGGGGACGGCGAACGCGGCGAAGCTGTCGCCGCGCTCGGGAGTGAAGCGGCGGGCGGCCTTCACGAGGCCCACGTAGGCGACCTGGCGCAGATCCGCCCAGTCGCCTCCGCTCCGGGAGACCCGGCGGGCCATGGCCTCGGCCAGGCCCAGGTGGTCGAGCACGATGCGCTCGCGGATGCGCGCGCCCTCGGCGGCCTCCGCGCTCACAGCCGCCTGGAAGAGCGAGAGCGTGCGGGCGTCCTTCTCCTCCCGCGCCGCCTCGGTGAGGGCGCTCGGGCGGTCGGTGCGGGGGTCGAGATCGATCGTGCTCATCAGTGCTCCTTCCGGGCACGCTCGCGCGGAGGCCCGGCGCGGCCTGCGGTGCGGCGCTCGGGCCCTCTCGACGAGAGGCCCGGGGTCAGCGCACCACTGCTCCTGCTCGCTCGGGGAGTCCGTTGACTCGGAGCAGTGCTGTCCGGTAGAAGCAGTCGCCGCGAGGCGCGCACCGTGCCCGGGGCGGAGGCGCCACGGCCCCCGCGATCCCGGGCGCCGCACCGGCTCCCGCCGGTAGGATCGGCCTCGTATGTCTGAGCTCACCCCGCCCCTGGAAAGCGCGCCGGACGCGCACCCGTTCACGACCGCGACCGGGAGCGACGTCCGCGTCCGCTTCTGCCCCTCGCCGACCGGGACCCCGCACGTCGGCCTCATCCGCACCGCCCTGTTCAACTGGGCGTACGCGCGCCACACCGGCGGCACGTTCGTCTTCCGCATCGAGGACACGGACGCCGCCCGCGACAGCGAGGAGAGCGTGGAGCAGATCCTCGACGCGCTGCGCTGGCTGAAGCTCGACTGGGACGAGGGCGTCGGAGTCGGCGGCCCGCACGGCCCGTACCGGCAGTCCGAGCGCACCGATGTCTACCTCGACGTGATCGCGCGCCTGACGGCCTCGGGGCACCTCTACGAGAGCTACTCCACGGCCGAGGAGATCGACGCGCGCAACGAGGCGGCCGGCCGCGCGAAGCAGCACGGGTACGACAACCACGACCGCGATCTCACCGAGGAGGAGCGCGCCGCCTTCCGCGCCGAGGGCCGCGCCCCGGCGCTGCGCCTGCGCGTGCCGGACGCCGACCTGTCCTTCGACGACCTGGTCCGCGGCCCGATCACGTTCCCCGCCGGCTCCTTCAGCGACTTCGTCGTGGTGCGCCCCAACGGCCAGCCGCTCTACACGCTGGTGAACCCGGTCGACGACGCGATCATGCAGATCACCCACGTGCTGCGCGGCGAGGACATCCTCCCCTCGACCGCCCGGCAGATCGCGCTGTACCACGCGCTGATCGACATCGGGGTGACGACCTTCGTCCCGCGCTTCGGGCACCTCCCGTATGTGATGGGCGACGGCAGCAAGAAGCTCTCCAAGCGCGATCCGTCCTCGAACCTCTTCCACCACCGCGACCGCGGCTTCATCCCGGAGGGCCTGGTCAACTACCTCGCCCTGCTCGGCTGGTCGCTCACGCACGACCGCGACGTCTTCTCGATCGACGAGATGGTCGCCGCCTTCGACGTCGCCGACGTGAACCCCAATCCGGCCCGCTTCGACCTCAAGAAGGCCGAGTCGATCAACGGCGATCACATCCGCCTCCTGGCCGTCGACGACTTCACCGAGCGGACGATCCCGTACCTCGTGGCGGCCGGAGTGCTCGCGGGCGAGCCGACCGCCGAGCAGCGCGCCGTGCTCGACGCCGCCGCACCCCTCGTGCAGGAGCGGATCGGCCTGCTCGGGGAGGCCCCCGGCATGCTCGGGTTCCTCTTCACCGCGTCCGACGCGCTCGAGTACGACGAGGACGCGCTGAAGGGCCTGCCCGCGAACGCCGGCGAGGTGCTCGCCGCCTCGATCGGCGCCCTCGAGCTCGTCCCCGCGTCCGAGTGGCTGACGGCCTCGATCCAGGAGGCGCTCGCCTCCGCGCTGATCGAGGGTCTCGGCCTCAAGCCCCGCATCGCCTACGGGCCGCTGCGCACGGCGGTCTCCGGACGCCGCGTCTCGCCGCCGCTGTTCGAGTCGATGGAGATCCTCGGCAAGCAGGAGTCGATCGCCCGCCTCGACCGCCTGGGCGCTCACCTCGGCACCTCCCGGCAGGCCTGACCGTGGCGGAGACGGTCGGCGGACGCTACGACGTCGTCGTGATCGGCGGGGGCCCCGCCGGGCTCTCGACCGCGCTCAACCTCGTCCGGGCGCGCCGCAGCGTGCTGCTGCTCGACAGCAACCGCCCGCGGAACGCTGCGACCCTGCACTCGCACGGGTTCCTCACCCGCGACGGCATCTCGCCGCTCGAGCTGCGCCGCCTCGGCCGCGAGGAGTTCGAGCGCTACGAGGCCGCCGAGGTGCACAACGCCCTCGTCACGTCGGTCGAGCGCTCCGGCGGCGAATTCGTGGTCGGCGCGCGCGGCGTGCGCGGCAGCGCGGACCGCTCGGTCGTCGCCACCGCCGTCGTGGTCGCCGCGGGGCTCCTCGAGACGCCGCCCGCGCTCCCGAGCCTGCGCGCCTACTACGGCACCGCCGTGCACAGCTGCATGGAGTGCGACGGCTACGAGAAGGCGGGGGAGGCGCTCGCCCTGATCGGCGAGACCGACGACCTCGCGGAGCGGGCCATGCTCCTCTCGCAGTGGTCGACCGACCTGATCGTCTTCACCAACGGCGTCGGGACGGTGAGCGACGCCGACGAGTCGCTGCTCGCCTCCATCGGCATCCGGGTCGACCGGCGCCCGGTCGCCGACCTCGCCGGGGAGCGCGCCGAGATGACCGGCGTCCGCCTCGTCGACGGCGACGTCGTGCCGCGCACCGGCGCGTTCGTCCGCCCCGTCTGGACGCCCGCGCTGGACTACCTGGACGCGGCCGGCCCCGACCGCGACGCCGACGGCTTCCTCCGCGTCGACGCCGGTGGCCGCACGTCCGTCCCCGGCCTCTACGCCGCCGGCGAGGTCACCCCTCCCGGCCCGCAGCAGCTGATCGTCGCCGCCGGATCGGGCGCCCAGGTCGCCTCCGCGATCAACCGCGACCTCGTCCGCGCCCGCCTCGGCGAGGCCGCCCCGGAGTCCGAGGGCAGCGTCGTCCGCGGCTCGATTTGAGCGGGATGCCCGCGTAGGGTACTGTCGTCTCTCGGCGCTCGGGTCCCGATCCGGTCGCCGCCTGGTCCCGGGATCACCTCCGGATGACCATTGGGGTATGGTGTAATTGGCAACACGGCTGATTCTGGTTCAGTTGTTCTTGGTTCGAGTCCAGGTACCCCAGCACTGATCTCCTCCGCGGCACTCCGCGCGACGCCCTCGTTCGTGGCGTCCTCCTCCGGGCCCGCCTCCCGCGAACCGCTCTCGGCGGCGACCGCAGTATCCCCCCTCCGGCCGACGCGGCCGTCCGAGGCGCTGTGACACGATGGAACCTGTACGTCTCTCAGGTACCCGCGTCGCGCGGGTCGGACGAAAGGTCGCCCGCCCATGGAACCGGATCTCCTCTGGATCGTCCTCGCCGGAGTCGCCGTCGGCGCACTCCTGCTGATCGCCCTCATCGGCTTCTTCCTCTTCCGCGCCTGGTACCAGGTGCCGCAGGCCGACGAGGCGATCGTGATCGTCGGGAAGAAGCAGAAGGGCGAGGACGGCCTCACCTCGAACATGACCGTCATCACCGGCGGCGGCGCGTTCGTGAACAAGCTGACCCAGCGGTCAGACCGCATCTCGCTGCGCTCCCGCCAGATCAAGATGGAGCCGGTCGCGCAGACCAAGAACGGCGTGACCATCCACCTCGCGGGCGTCGCCCTGGTCAAGATCGGGTCCACGGCCGACCAGGTCCGCGCCGCCGCCGAGCGCTTCGCGTCGCAGGACCAGTCCATCGACGTCTTCACGACCGAGCAGCTCGAGGGCGCCCTCCGCGGCGTCGTCGCCAAGCTCAGCGTCGAGGAGGTCATGCAGGACCGGCAGAAGCTGGGAGACGAGATCGCCGAGGGCATCAAGGGCGACCTGCTCGCCCAGGGCCTCGTCCTCGACTCCTTCGCGATCCAGGGCGTCACCGACCGCAACGGCTACATCGAGGCGCTCGGAGCGCAGGAGATCGAGCGTGTCCGCCGCGAGGCCGACGTCGCGCGGATCAACGCCGCCCGCGAGGTCAAGGCCCGCCAGCTCGCCACGGACGAGGCGAACCTGATCGAGCAGACCGCCTACGACAAGAACACCGCCGCCGCCAAGTCCGAGGTCGGCCGCGCCAACGCCGAGGCCGAGCAGGCCGAGAACCTGGCCCGCGCCGAGCGCGAGCAGGCCGTCCTCGTGCAGCGCGCCGAGAACCGGCAGGCCGAGCTCGACGCCGACGTCAAGCGCGTCGCGGACGCCGAGAAGTACCGCCGTCAGACCGAGGCCGACGCCGACGCCTACGGACGCGAGAAGAAGGCCGAGACGGACCGCCAGGTCGCGCAGCAGGTCTCGGACGCCGAGGCGTACGCCGTCCAGCGCCAGGCGGAGGCGCGCCAGGCGTCCGCCGCCGCCGAGGCCGCCGCCGTGAGCGCCCGCGCCGAGGCCGAGGCCCACGCACTGCGGGCCAAGGCGGGCGCAGAGGCCGAGGCGCTGCGCGCGAACGCGACCGCCGAGGCGGAGGCCATCCGCGCGAAGGGCGAGGCGAGCGCGGCGGCCATCGCGGCCGAGGCGGAGGCGCTCCGCGAGAACCAGGAGGCGATCCTGGGTCGCGAGCTCATCGGGCAGCTGCCCTCGCTCATGGCCGAGTTCGCGAAGGGCTACCAGAACGTCGGCTCGGTGACGCTGATCGGCGGCGACACGGCCGGCACCCACATCGCGCGCGAGCAGGCGGCGGGTCTCGCCGCGACGTTCGACAGCGTCAGGTCGGCGACCGGCGTCGACCTCGGCGCGATCCTCCAGGGCCAGGCCTTCGGCCGGGGGATGGCGACCGGCGGCACCGTCGTTCCGACCGGCGCGTCGGTGGCGACCGGACCGGGTGACACCCCGCGTCCGTCCGGCGCCGGCGACCCGACCGCCGTCGCCTCCACGAGCTGACCGCAGGGTCCCGCTGATTTCCGGCGGTTCCACCACCGCCGCCGTGCTCGTCGGTGGGCGCCCGTCGGCGTCCGCCCTCGAGCACGGCGTGCGGCGTTCTGCGCGACCGGGTCGTGCCCCTTCCCGGAGTCGAGCAGCCCCCGCTCAGGCCAGCGGCTTGCGCATCTGCAGGGAGGTCGTCTCGTAGCCGAGCGACTCGTACAGCGCCCGCGCGGCGGTGTTGAAGCCGAACACGTTCAGCGCGAGGGCGGAGCCGCCGCGGGAGCGGACGTGCGACTCCGCGAGCAGCATCGCCGCCCGGCCGAGGCCGCTGCCGCGCTCGGCGGCGTCGATCTGCACGTCCCAGACGTACCCGACGCCTCGAGTCCGCTCGGGTGCGGGCCGAGCCAGAGCGACCCGACCGCGCGGCCGTCCTCGGAGACGAGGAGCACGTCGTGCCCGGCGGCGGGGGAGCCGCCCGGGAAGTACTTCTCGTACGAGGCGTCGGCGTTGCGCGTCGCGGCCGCCTCGTCGTCGCCCGCGCGCATCCGGTCCTCGATGTACGCCGAGCGCTGGACCCGCATCCAGGCGGCGAGAGCGGCGGCGGGCATCGGCTCGAGCGTGACGGTCATAGCCTCACGATCCCACTCCTCACCGCCCCCCGCGATCGATCCGCCGCGGACGGCCCGCAGGGGATCCGCGGACGGGCCGCTCGCGACGGATCGCCGCCGGCCCGGATCAGTCCGGGGTCCGCTCCGCGTGCTTCCGCTTCCCCAGGCGGGTGGCGAGGAACAGCAGCGTCCCCACGACCACGTAGCCCGCTGTCGCCAGCCAGACCACGCCCGTCTGCTGCGTCAGCAGCACCACGCTCGCGATGGTCGCGAGCACCGGCACCACCCGCGGCACGGAGTAGTGGGCGTGGTCGACGCGGTCCTTCTTCAGCACCAGCACCGACACGTTCGCCGCGATGAACACCAGCAGGAGCAGCAGCACCGTCGTCTCGGCGAGCGTGCCGACGTCGCCGATCAGGCTGAGCAGCATCGTCACTCCGCCGACGACCACGATCGACACCCACGGCGTGCGGCGGCCCGGCAGCACCTTCCCGAAAGCGCTCGGCAGCAGCCCGGAGGTGGCGAGCCCGAAGCCGACCCGCGACGCCATCACCATGAACAGCAGAGCGCCGTTCGCGATGGCGACCAGCGCGATCAGGCCGAACAGCCACGGCGGCACCGCCACTCCGCTCGCCGCGACCACGTCCAGCAGGGGGCCGCTGGAGGCCGCGAGCTCGTCGTTCGGCAGCACGATCACGGCGCCGAGCGCGATCAGGAGATAGACCACGGCGGCGGTGATCAGCGCACCGAAGAGGGCCCGCGGGTAGACCTTCGAGGGGTTCCGCACCTCCTCGGCCATGTTCGCCGCGGCCTCGAATCCGAGGAACGAGAAGAAGGCGACGATCGAGGCGGCGAACGCCCCCTGCAGCGGAGCGACGTCGGGGTTGAACTCGAGCACGCGGGAGGCGTCGCCGTCGCCGGAGCCGAAGAAGACCGCGGCGCAGACGATGACGATGACCAGTCCGCTCACCTCGATCACCGAGGCGACCAGGTTCGCCGTCAGCGACTCCTTCACCCCGCGCAGGTTCACCAGGGTGAGGATCGCGATGAAGACGATCGCGGTGGGGATCGGCGGCACGTCCAGCAGAGCCCCGAGGTAGTCGCCCGCGAACGCGTTCGCCAGGGAGGCGGCCGTCGTGATGCCGGAGGCCATCATCAGGAAGCCGATCAGGAACGAGAGGTACGGCTTCCCGAACGCGCGGTCCACGTAGCGCGCCGCCCCTCCGGCGTGCGGGTACTTGGTGATCAGCTCGGCGTACGTGCCCGCGGTGAGCAGGGCGACGACCAGCGCGATCAGCAGCGGCAGCCAGATCACGCCGCCCACGTCCTCGGCCATCGTGCCGACCAGGGTGTAGATGCCGGCGCCGAGCGTGTCGCCCACGATGAAGGCGAACAGCAGCGGCCCGGTGATCACCCGCTTGAGCGACGCCTTCCCGGGAGCGGTCTCGGCGGTGTCCGTCGTGTCGGTCATCCGGACACTCCACCGAAGCGGAGGGTCCGAGCGCAAGCCTCGCCGCCCGATCGCTGCGAGATTTCTCATCATCGCGACCCGTGTGGCAGGGGCCCGGGCGGCGAGGACTCCCACAGCGCGCTGATCCCAGGACTCGGGCGATCGGCCGCATCAGAGGGAGCGGACCCGGTGCGCACAGGGTGAACAGGGGGCGACCGCGCGTGCCGCCGCGCGCCCGCACTGGGTAGGCTGGAGCGCTTCGTCGTGAGTGGAGCGGTCGCGGAGGAATCATGGGCAAGAAGCGCAACCAGGGACGATCCGGAGGCGGTCAGGGCGGGTCCGGCGGTCAGGGCGGCGGCCGCACGGCCGAGACCGCGCTGATGGTGCGGTTCCGCAGCTGGTACCGCTCGCACCTCGCCGAGGTGGGAATGCAGCACGAGCACCTCGAGGCCGACGAGGCCGTCGAGGTGCTGACCGACCTCTTCGCGATGACCCGCGACCTGCGCCCGCGCGGCTCCTTCGCCCAGCCCGACGCCGAGCTGCTCGAGGCCGTCTTCGACCAGATCGAGGCCGACCTGTCGGGGGAGGAGAGCGAGGCCGACCTCGACGACACCCTCTTCACCGTCGCCGAGGTCGTCGAGCACTTCCTCGACTTCCTCACCGACGAGGACCTCTGGACCGGCACCGACGAGGAGCTGGACGAGTGCCAGGCCGTCCTCGACGAGGTCCTCGACCTCGCCGGCTCCTTCGTGGAGGCCGTGCTCGACGACCTCGCCGAGCTCGACGAGGTCCCGGCCGAGGAGCAGCTCTCCGCCGTGCGCGCCACCGCTCTCGTGCACGCCGCCGACGTCGTGGTCGAGCACCTCGCCGCCGACGACGGCGCGACCCTCACAGAGCGCGCCGCCCGCGAGATCGCGGTCGAGGCGGGCATCTCCTCCGCGGGATCCACCCCGAGCGACGACTCCGTCCGCATCCCGGTCTCGGCCTGGTGGGACGCGCTGGTCGGCTCCGCTGTGCTCGAGCAGGAGGGATCCGCCGCAGGTCTCGGCGAGGCCGCCGTGCTCTGGCGCAGCTCCGATGCCCACGAGGCCGCCGCCGAGCGCATCGCCTACGTCGCCCGCTTCCTCGAGCAGTGGATCCTCAGCGCCCAGACCGCGCTGGCGGCCGCCGACACCGAGGACGGCGCCTTCTCCCCGGAGGAGCGCGCGGTCACCACCACCGATGCCGTACTGGTCCGCATCGCGGTAGCCTGCCAGGCCGAGATCCACCCGGGCCTGGTCGTCGGCGAGCTGGTCGACGAGCTGGCAGCCGACTCCGGAGTCTCGCTCGACGAGGCCCTCGACGAGCGCGAGCGCATGGTCGGCACGGCCGAGCGGATGCTCGACGACACCGCCGAGCTCGGGCTGCTGCTGCACTCGCCCGAGTTCGGCTACGCGGTGCCGGAGGGCCTGGCGCCCGTCCTCGCCTCCGTCGTCCGCGCGACGGTCGTCCTCCTCGGAGAGCGCGAGGCCACCCGCCTCGAGATCCTCGACGAGGCGACCCAGGACACGGCGACGGCCTACGCGCTCCACGTCGCCCTGCTCGGGACCAAGCCCGTCGTCTGGCGGCGCCTCGAGCTCTCCTCCGAGTCGTCGCTGCGCGATCTGCACCTCGCGCTCCAGCTCTCGCTGGGCTGGACCGACGCGCAGCCGCACTACTTCAGCGTCGGCGTGCCCGACGAGGAGCAGGCTCCGATCGGCTCGCCGTCCGACGCGGAGGAGTTCGGCGCCGACCTCGTGGACGAGGCGGGCATCGCGCTCGCCGAGGTGCTCGAGCAGGAGCAGGACGAGCTCTTCTACGTCTACGACCTCGAGGACGAGTGGCGCCACGTCATCCGTCTGGAGTCGATCGCGCCGCTGTCGTCGGCTCTGCCGCGCTGCACGGGCGCGCGCGGCGCGGCTCCGCTCGACATGCCGGGAGGCCCCGCGGCCTGGGCCGACACGGTGCGGGCGGCGACGGACCCGTCCTCGGCCGACCACGCGGAGGCGCTCGAGGCTCTCGGCCTCGCCGCCGGAGCCTCGTTCGATCCGGCCGCGGTCGACGTCGACGGCATCAACCGCTCGCTCGGACTCCTGCGCTCCGCGGTCTGACGCCCCGCCGGAGGGCATCACCGGAGGAGGCCCCGCTCCCGCTCACCGCGGGCGGCGGGGGCCTCCTCCGGTGCGGGGCGTCACAGGGTGAGCAGCAGCTTGCCGATGTGGCCGGAGGAGCGCATCACGTCGTGCGCCCGCTCGGCCTCGGCGAGCGGGACCACCTCGTCCACCACCGGTCGCACCGTCCCGGCGGCGACCAGCGGCCAGACCTCTGCGCGCACCCGCGCGACGATCGCGCGCCGCTCCTCCAGGGGCCGGGCGCGGAGGGTCGTGGCGTGCACCGCCCCGCGCTTGCGCATCAGCACCCCGAGATCGAGCGAGCCCAGCGCACCGGACTGGTTGCCGATGAACACCACGCGCCCGCCCACGGCCAGCGCCTCCAGGTCACGGGCCAGGTAGTCGCCGCCGACGGGGTCGAGGATCACGTCGACGCCGCGCCCGCCGGTCGCCTCGCGGATCCGCTCGACGAAGTCCTCCTCGCGGTAGTCGATCAGGACGTCGGCCCCGAGCGCGCGGCACGCCTCGAGCTTGCGGGGGCTGCCGGCCGTGACGGCGACGCGGGCGCCGAGGGCGGCGGCGACCTGGATGCCCGTGGTCCCGATCCCGCTCCCGCCTCCGTGGAGGAGGACGGTGTCGCCGGATCCGAGCCCGGCCACCATCACGAGGTTCGACCAGACGGTGGACGTCGTCTCCGGGAGGGCGGCGGCCGAGACGAGGCCGACGCCGTCCGGCACCGGCAGCACCAGGCCCGCGTCGACCGCGACGTACTCGGCGTAGCCGCCGCCGGAGAGCAGCGCGCAGACCTCGTCGCCCTCCGAGAACCCGGTCGCGTCCTCGCCGAGCGCGACGACCGTGCCGGACACCTCCATCCCGAGGATCTCGGAGGCGCCGGGCGGCGGCGGGTAGACCCCGCCGCGCTGGCCGAGGTCGGCGCGGTTGACGCCGGCGGCCGCCACGCGGACGAGGACCTCGCCGGGTCCGGGGGAGGGCGTCGGCACCTCCTCCAGCACGAGTCGGGAGTCGGGGCCGGGGTTCTCGATGCGGATCGCCTGCATGAGGGGGATGCTACGCCGCGGGCCTCGGCGCTCGCGGTGCTCCCGCCCGGCGCGGGGCCTGCTCAGCGCTGCTCCGCCAGGAACGCCAGCACCGCGTCCTTGAAGCCCCGCGCGGGCACGGTGCTGGTGTGGTCGCGGCCGGGGACGCTCACGAACCGCGCCCCCGCCGCCGCCGCCAGCAGCTCTCCGCCGGGAGCGATCGGATCCGCGCCGCCGGTCACGAGCAGCGTCGGCAGGCCGGGGTGCCGCCCGTGCTCCGGGTGCGCCCCGCCGCGGACGCCGTCGGCCACCGCCACCAGTGCCGCGAGGTCGTTGCCCTGCACGCCCTCCGCCATGCCGATGAAGGCGCGGGTGAAGCCGTCGTCGATCTCGCCGCCGGAGGCGACGCGGGCCCGGGCCGCCTCCGCGTCGAAGGAGCGGAGGGGCTCGCCCACCGTCAGCCCGCCGAGGCTCAGCGATGCGAGCCGCTCCGGGTGCTCGAGCCCCAGCACCCAGCTCATCCGGGCGCCGAGGGAGTAGCCGAGGACGTGGGGCGCGTCGAGGTCGTAGGAGTCGAGCACCCGCACCAGGTCGGCCACCATGGCGTCCACGCTGTAGGAGTCGGAGTGGTGCGGCTTCTCGCTCGCGCCGTGCCCGCGCTGGTCGAGCGCGACGACGCGGTACCCGGCCCGGTGCAGCGTCCGCAGCCAGCCCGACGTCTCCCAGTTGAGCACGGCGTGGGAGGCGAAGCCGTGCACGGCGAGGACGGTCGGGGCGCTCTCCTCGCCGACGGAGTAGGTGGCCAGCCGCACTCCGTCGTCGGCCACGACGTACACGGGCGGAGGGAAGGCGATCACTCCACCACCCTGCCCGCCGCCGCGGGGTCGAGGGGGCACCGCGCCGCGGACACGCCGGGCGGAGTCCAGGTAGCGGAGAGAGGCCGGGCCCGGTGTCCCCGACGGTCAGCGCGGCGGACGGGTGGAGCGGGCGAAGGGCACGGCGATCCAGAGGCGCACGGTGCGTCCCCGGCCGGACCGGATCCCGAGGACGACGCACAGCACGAGGTTGAGCACGGCCAGCGCGAGGATCGCCGAGATCGTCGCGAGCGGCCAGTCGGCGCCGAGCGAGTCGCGCACCGACACCAGCGCGAGGTGCAGCGGGACCAGCATCAGCTGGAGTGCGAGGTAGGTGAGCTGCCAGTTGACGGCGACCAGGCCGTTCCGGTCGCTGAGGGTGCCGATCCGCCGCCGCGACCCCCACACCATCACGGTCGCCGTGAGGGAGATCACAGGGGAGATCACCACGAAGCCGGCGAGCGCCGAGAGCCCGGCGAACCAGACGGCACGGGCGCCCTTGCGGTCCCGGGTGCGGTGCCGCAGCTCGTCGTCGTCCATCGCCGCCTCCTCGCGCCGGGACCAGTCTCGCACCCGCCCCCGCGTCGAGGCGGGGGATCGCCCCCGAGTTCCGGGGGTTCCCCGGATGGGGCGGGTCCGGGCGCGTCCGTAGCGTGGAGGCATCGCCGGAGCACACCGGCAGCACCGTCGGCCCGCCCGGCGGCACCGCATCCCGCCGGGCGACCGGCACCCGAGAAGGAGCACACCGTGACCACCGACGACCGCACCGCCCGCCTCTCCACCCCCGCCGACGAGCAGCCGACCGTGGACCTGGGCGCGACAGCCGTCCTCACCGAGGAGCGGCCGTCCGCCGGGGAGCGCCCCGCCGCCGAGGAGCCCGCCTCTCCCGTACTCACGACCGAGGCCGCCGCCCTCGCCGCGCTGGGGGGCGCGCCCGCCGG